>BDTJ01000044.1 GCA_002897655.1 archaeon BMS3Abin17 | reverse complement strand
TAGGGTAATCAAAAGTGTAACTGCGATTCAACTTTTTAAAAAACATCCAGATTTGAAGGAGGAACTTTGGGGGGGAGAATTTTGGAGTGATGGAGGTTTTGTTGGAACTGTTGGTGAGGGGATAAATGCAGAAATAATAAGAACTTACATTAAAAATCAAGGAAGAAAAGGAGAACAATTAAGATTAGATAATTTCTAGATGCCCTAAGGTCTTGCCTTAGGGAGCTTCACCAGTTCATCAAGTGTCTTTAAAAATCTCTCTTCTTCAAAAGATTCTGGCTTTAAGATATATGTTTCATATAATCCTTCAGCAGTAAATTTAGTATTCAGCCCTAAATATTCAACTTTCATATGGCTTGAATGAGTTTGTTGTTTATAACAATTTATATATTAGAAAAATCTCTTTCCATAAAGATTTTGCCTTGCAAAATCTTTATTAACTTATTTAATCTGATTTAATCATGAAAGAGGCAATTGCAGGTATACTTAAAAAAGCCCTAAAAGAGTTAAAAGTTGATTTAAAAAAAGAAGAGATTGAAAGATTCCTTGAAACCCCTCCTTCTTCAGATATGGGAGATTATGCCTTTCCATGTTTTTTCCTTGCATCTAAGCTAAAGCAAGAACCAAGCCAGATAGCTCTGGAGATAAGGGGAAAAATAGGCACTGCCCCAGAAGATTTTGAGAGTATCCAGACTTCAGGGCCTTATATTAATTTTTTCTTAGACAGAAAAAAAATGGCTGTGGATTTAGTAAGGAGTATTCTCGCAAAAAAAGATAACTTTGGAAAAATTGATATTGGCAAAAAACAAAAAGCCCTTGTAGAGCATACAAGCATAAACCCCAATGCTTCTCCCCATGTCGGAAGAGTAAGAAATGCAATCATTGGAGACTCTATTGTCAGGATTCTTGAATTTGTTAATTTTAAGCCAGAAGTTCATTATTATGTTAATGATGTGTCTAAGCAAATAGCAATGCTTGTTTTGGCAAAAGCAGAAAAACTGAAATTTGAAAATATGCTTAAAAAATATATCCAGATTTCAAAAAAGGTGAAAAAATCAGAAAAACTTGAAAAACAGGTTTTTGAATTACTGAGAAAGTTTGAGGATGGAAATAGGGAAACTGTTTCAAAATTCAGGAAGATTACAAAAACCTGTGTAAAAGGGCAAAAAGAGATTCTTTCTGAGATAGGAATAAATTATGATTATTTTGATTATGAATCAGATTATCTCTCAAAAGCAAAAGATGTTTTTCTGAAATTAAGCAAGACAAAGAAGCTTCATAAAGACAAGGAGAAAAGATTTTATCTGGACCAAAAATCCACCCCTGTGGAAAAGAAAATGAAATCCCCTGTCCTGGTTTTAACAAGGAGTGATGGAACAGGCCTTTATCCATTGAGAGATATTGCATACACTCTTGATAAACTGAAGAAATCAGGAAAAAATATAATTATCCTTGGAGAAGATCAAAAATTATACTTTCTGCAGATAAATGAAGCTCTGAAATTACTAGGGCAGGCTTCTCCAGAGGTGGTGCATTATTCATTTATTTTACTTAAGGGGAAAGGAAAGACAAAAAAAATGTCTACAAGAAAAGGAGACATTGTTCTTTTGTCAGATTTTCTGGATGAAGCAATTGATAAAGCTAAAAAAGCAATTTCAAAGAGAGAAACAAAAGGAGACCCAAAGAATGTGGCTATAAGCGCAATTAAATATTCTATTTTAAAAAATAACCCAAACAAAGCTATTTTATTTGATTTAAATGAAGCCTTGAATTTTGAAGGAGATACTGGACCATATATGTTATACAGTTATGCAAGAGCATCTTCCATATTGAGAAAAGCAAAGAAGGCCAAAAAACAATCTAAGCTTAGGCAGTTAGAACCTAAAGAAATAGAACTCATAAGCAAACTCTCACAGTTTCAGGAGATTATTTTAAACTCCTATAAAAATTTAAATCCTTCATTAATTGCAAATTATTCTTATCAACTGGCAAAAATATTCAATGAATTTTATCATGCTTGCCCTGTGATTGGCTCACCAAATGAATCTTTCAGGCTTTCTTTGGTTGAAGCATTCAGAATTGTTCTTAAAAATTCCTTAAGTTTGCTGGGGATAGAGACTCTTGAAAGAATGTAAAATAACATGAACAAAAAAATATTAATTGTAAATACTAAATTTGCTAATTATAGAGGTTTACAAAAGCCAGAAATCAAAACCTATTTAAATGAGATTTACCTTAGATTATTAATTAAAAAGGAGGTGTGAAATGGCTAAAAAGAACTCAAAAGCGTTAAACTTTGTAGCTTGGTTGACTGGAATCATTGTATCTCTGGCAGTAGGTTTTGCGTTAACAGGCGGAACATTAAGCGTTCCTTACATAGGAATCTTGAACGTTGTTGCTGGATGGGTGGTTATAATTACAACATTAATCAGCGTTGTATTAGCAATACTCAACAAATAAAACCTCTTTTTTTATTTTTTATTTTTTTAATTTGAATGTAGAAGATTTTTAAAACTAGTTCTTTTTATATTTTTTAATATGTCAAAAATTTGTGTAATTCTTATTTTTGAGCATCCCAAAAATTTAAATAAATATAATGTAAATTTTTAAGATGTTAGAATTATATTTCGACTCCTATGGATGCACTGCAAATCATAATTCAACAGAGATTATGAAAGGATTAGTCAAGCAGGCAGGACTTAATATAACTCAAAATATAGATTACGCAGATTTTATTATAATTAACTCCTGCATTGTAAAAGAACCAACACAAGAGAAAATAAGAAGAAAGATACAGGATTTATTAGACAATGGCAAAAAAATAATTCTTGCTGGCTGTATGCCAAAGTTCTTGGATAAATCATTAAAAGATAAAGTAGGCAATAAATTGTTTTTAATTGGGGCAAATCACATAACAAATATTACTAATCTGATTAAGGATATTCAGGAAAATAATTATAATCAGGATAATTATCTTAATAACAGAAACGAAGTAAAGGCAGAACTGCCTAAAATATCAAGAGAGAGATATATTGGTGTAAACCAGATTTCAGAAGGCTGTTTGGGGGAGTGTGCTTATTGCATTGTCAGATTAGCAAAAGGAAAACTTTTTTCTTATCCTCAGGAAAAGATAATCCAGTCAGTAAAAAATGATGTTTCTTCTGGTTGCAAGGAAATCTGGCTGACAAGCCAGGATAATGCTAATTATGGAAATGAAGAGGGAAAACACAATCTCCCAGAATTATTAAATAAGATTCTTGATATCAAGGGAAATTTCTTTGTTAGATTAGGAATGATGAATCCTGATAATGTTCTTAAAATTCTTCCAGAATTAATTGAATTGTATAAGCACAAAAAAATGTTCAAATTTCTGCATATCCCAATACAATCAGGAAGCAACAAAATTCTCAATGCAATGAAGAGAAAATACACAGGACAGGAGGTTATTAAGATTGTTAGGGAATTCAAGAAAAATATTCCAGATATAATAATTGCAACAGATGTTATTGTTGGTTATCCTGAAGAAACAGAAAAGGATTTTCAGGAAACACTTGATATTGTCAGCGAAATCAAGCCAGAAATATTAAACAAAAGCAATTTTCATCCAAGACCAAACACTCCTGCAGAAAAATTAAAGCAAATAAGTCCGGATATCATGAGAAAAAGAGCAAAACAGCTCTCTGATTTGCACATGAACATATGCAATAATATCCAAAAAGACTGGATGGGAAAAGAAGTTCGTGTTCTTGTTGACAAAAAAGGCTTTGAAAATACATATTTAGGAAGAACTTCTAATTATAAATTAGTCGCAATACAATCAAATAAAAAAATCCTTGGCAGGATGCTTGATGTTAAAGTAAAAAGAATCATGCCTCATTATCTAATCGCAACACCCATATAAGTTGTGATTAGAGGCTAGAGAAATTTTAAATTTCTCTTTGTCTGATTGAGGAAGTTGTTTGAGGAGGATATTTAATTACCTCTTGAGGGTAAGAGAATCCATAACATTACCGTAGGAATAATTGAAATCCCTTCTCCAATTTGGTACATTGTTTGCTTAAGATTTTTTGGACCATTTGGGTAAGGATCATTTGTATTTTGAGATGCTCACTGGTATTCTTTTTCTGTATTACCAGTAAATTCATAAATCACACTCATTGGACCATCAAATAATCCGTCAATAAAAGGATTGTCTCTCTCTTTTGTTAAGGCTTTCCTTAATCCCATTTTACTTAACACTCTTCATCTCTTTCCATGCAAGCTCAAACATCTGCTCGAGTGCAGATGCAAAGAAGTCTGTATTTATCCATACCCCAATATCATAGTTAGGATGGAATTTCTCATCATCTAAAAGCATAAACATCACTTGAATAGAATCAATAATAACAAATCTCGCCTTTATTTTATCCAAATTTCTTACCTCAGCTACTTTTTTCAAGTCTCTTGCAATCTTTATATTATTGTTGTTAATTGGTGCAGCAATTTTAATTGTAATCTTCCTTCTTTTACACTTTTCTAAACTAGGCATCAATGCCTCAAATTTTCTGTTAAGTCCTTCTGCTGTTGTAACAATAGTGATTGTTTTCTCTGCATCTCTAATCATCATATCAAGATGATTATAAAGGTTCTGTCTTCCTTTTAGGCTTCCTGATAAATCAGAAGGTTCTGCAAATTTGATTCCTTTTGTAAACAAAGTGCTAAGCTCTTGCAGGACTTCATCCCCCCTTAAATTCTCAAGCCTAACAGTTCTCTCTTTTGCACTTCTCATTAAGTTTTTCTTAACTCTTTCAACAACTTCTTCTGGTTTTAATGCAACAAACTTGATGGGTTTTCCCAATTTCATGATAATAAATCCTTTTTTCTCCAAACTTTCCAGAATATCATAGGTTCTTGACCTTGGGACATCAGAAATATTACTTAATTCACCTGCCGTAGAAGTTCCTCGAGAAAGCAAGGCTGTCCAAACTTTCACTTCGTATAAGTTCAAATCAAAAATCTTTCTTAGTCTACTTAAAAACTCATCATTAACAATCATTTTTTATGTTTCTTTATTTAGCAACCTCAGCTTTTAAATATTGTTATGGTAAAAGAGTAAATTTAATAACTCACTTAGCGGTAGTTATTTTTAACATATAATCTCTATGTTACCTCTTTTATCTTTAATTTTAAAGTCAACCTTATTTTTAAATCTTTCCTTGCCAGTTGTAACAATTTCAAGTCTTCTTGAATTTGTACGCTCTTTTATGAAATTTTTTTGGCTTTCCAGAGTTTTTTTAAACTTCTCATCCGTCGATATTATCAATTCAACCCTATCTTTCTTCTCTAAGCCAAGTTTTTTCCTAAATGCCTGAACCTGTCTTGACATCTCTCTTGCATAACCTTCTGACTCAAGTTCTGGTGTTAATTTTGTGTCAAGATTGACAGTTATTTGCTCAGCTTTCTTAAGTTCAACTTTCTTAATATTGAGCTGTGACTTGATTATCTCCTGTAAATCTTTGTCTAACCCTTTATCACAACTAATGCTTGCCTTTGCAAGAGGCCATCTTAGTCCAATTTTTGCCTTATCACGCTCTGCAAGCCCCATCTCAATAATTCTTAATATGTTTTCCATTCTCTTTTCTAAACCAACATTTATTTTCTTTTTGTCAGCTTTTGGCCATGACGAGAGATGGATTGATTCTTCTTTCACAACTTTCTTCTTCTTTAAATCCTGCCATAAATGTTCTGTTATAAAAGGAGTTATTGGCGCGAGAAGTTTTAGAATATCAACAATAATTTTCTCAAGGATGGATTTAGCTTCATCTGCCCTGTCTCTTATTATTCTGATATAAGTTCTACTTAGGTCTTCAACTAAGAATCTTTCAAGTTTTTGTATAGCTTCTGGATATTTGAGATTATCAGAATCTTCTGTAATTTTGTTTATAGTAGAATTAAGCTTAGAGGTTATCCATTTATCTTCTATGCCTGTTTTTGATTTCTTATTTTCTAATTGATTAGCAAAACGATTTACATTCATAAGAACTCTAAAGATTTTTTCTACATCTTTGAATTCTTTTTCATCAAAACCAAAATCCTCTCCTTTTGAGGTTTTTGCAAGATAATACCTCATATAATCTCTTCCAAATCTGTCTACAATGTCTTGCGGAGAGATAATATTTCCAACAGATTTTGACATCTTTATCTTTCCTAAATCTAAGACCATCCCATGCACAAGTATATTCTTAAATGGTTTTTTTCCAAATCTTATTTCTGATAGAATTATCTGTGAATTCCACCATCCCCTAACCTGATCTTTTCCCTCAATATTTAAATCTGCAGGCCAGAATTTTTTGAATTTTTTATCCTCCCTCGGATAATTCAATGCAGCCCAACTAGAAACTCCTGAATCAAACCACACATCAAGAACCTCTGGGACTCTTTTGAATTCTCCCCCACATCTGCATCCCCATTTTACTTCATCAATCTCTGGTTTATGGACTCCTTTAACTTTTTTCTTTGATATTTTTTCTAATTCTTTAATAGAGCCAATCACTATTTTTTTATCACAAGAATTACAAACCCAGATTGGAAGTGGGGTCCCCCAATATCTGTTTCTTGAAATTGGCCAATCAGATATTCCATCTAACCACGCCTTCATTCTTAATTTCATATATTTTGGGATCCAGTTAACTTCTTGATTTGATTTTAATATCTTTTTGTGTATATTACTTATTTTAAAGAACCATTGCGGCATAGAAATCATCAATAAAGGAGTCTTACATCTCCAGCATAAAGGATAATCATGGACATGTTTGTGCTTATGAATTAAAAATCCGTCTTTTTCCAGGTCTTCAATTATCTCAGCATCAACTTCTCTTGCTCTTTTACCAGCATATTTCCCAGCTTCATCACTCATTAAACCATTTATTTGAACTGGAGAGGGCATGTCTAAGTTATATTTTTTCCCTGCCTCATAATCTTCTTTACCATGTCCAGGAGCGCAATGAACAAGTCCTGTTCCTTCTTCCAGGTTCACAAATCTTGGAGCTAAAATAACTATATTCCCTTTTTTGATTTTTCTTTTCAGATTTTTTTCAAGGGGGTTTTTATATTCTAATCCTTCCAACTCTTTTCCTTTTATTGTCTTCTTAATAGTATATCCTCTTTCCATAGCCGACATCAATTCAGAAACTTTTTCTTTTGCAATTATCCATGTTTCTTGATTACTCTGTTCTATTTCAGAGTATTCTATCTCTGGATTAACCATTATTCCTGTATTCCCTGGGAGTGTCCAGGGAGTTGTGGTCCAGATTATTAGGAATTTATTTTTCTCGTTTTTTATTGGGAATTTAACATAAACAGAAGTATCTTCTTGCTTTCCATACTCAATCTCATTATATGCAACTGCTGTTGCACATCTAGGACAGGCATGAACAGGATATTTTCCAAGATATAAAAGTCCTTTTTCATCTGCTTTCTTAAATGTCTCCCAAATCCCTTCTATATAATTATCCTCTAAAGTTAAATAAGGATTTTTAAAATCCATCCATACTCCTAAATTCTCAAAGTCTTTATTCATAACACCAATATATTTTGTTGCAAACTTTTTGCATTTGTTAATGAATTTCTTTACACCAAATTTCTCAATATCTTGCTTGCTTTTGCTTCCTATTTCTTTTTCAATCTGATATTCTATTGGAACCCCATGAGTATCATAACCAGCCCTGTCAAAAACATCAAAACCCTGAAGTCTCTTATTTCTCATCACAATGTCTTTGGAAATCTTATTTAGAGCATGCCCCATATGAATATTTCCATTTGCATATGGAGGACCATCCATCATGTAAAATGGCTTTCCCTTTGAATTTTTCTTCACAGATTTTTCATATATCTTCTTCTGTTTCCAGAACCGCAAAACATCTTCTTCTATTTTTTTAAAATCATACATGTTATTACTAAGAACTAATAAGCTTTTAAAGTTTATTCAGCCTATTTTTATTTTTCATATTCATCATATTCAAGAATTTTATAATCCTGTCTTTTTCCTTCTATATCTCTGGAGTAAGAATCTACAAGCAATATCTCATATAAGCTATTTATTCTCCACCTTCTGTTTGGAAATACATTTCTAAAATCCTGAATAACTTCTTTCATTCCTTCTTCATCAAGATTATCTTCTAAAAATCTTCTTGTTCCTACAAATCCAGCACAATGCACACTAACATGTGCTAAACAAGTCCCAACAACAAACTGCAGATTACTAAAAAAGTCTTTTTTGAAATATGATTTGTTATACTTGCTATACCCTGTTCTTAAATTAATATATTTTGTATTAACACCTGTAGAATTCCACTCAACATCTAGATTCTTTGTTTCTTTTTTAAGAAAGTCTTTTAGATTACCTATAGTTAATTCTTTTAATGAACATGTTTTAACCAACTCTTCTGTATCAAATACATATCCCCATATTACAGATGCGTTACCCATGTCTTAATATGACCCTATTGGTTTAAATTATTTTAGTTAATTAAGAATCTGATTATCAACGCCCTTCTAAAACTTCCTTTTCCACAAAATGGAGTTTACTGGGGATTACTATGCAGTATGGGCTTTTAACTCCATCATACTCTCTTAATTCACCAACATCTTTGTAGATGATTTTTCTGTTTTTAGTTCCAAGTCTCTGGCACACAACAATTTTCTTTAAGCTTATCTTATGAATTTTAGCAGATTTCTCAAGTTGTTCTAATGCTTTAGGAAAACTTAAACCAATATCAGTTAAGATTAAACTATGAGCTTTCATTGACTGGTTTTCCTGAACAATCTTCATAAAACTATCTGGTGTAAAATTCTTTTTTTCATCCCATTTCGGCATACTTGCTGTTTTACCAAATTTGTATAACTGCAAGCCTGTTTCTGCAACAGCATCTAAAATAGAAGCATTGCAAATTACTTTATATCTGATTCCAAGTCTTTTTGCCTCTTCAATTAATGAAATATGTGTAGTTGCTGTTAGAGGAGAGCCATAAACTAAAAGTGCAACATCCATCTTCTGAGCCTCGTCAACAAGTTCTAAACTCTCAACTTTTTCTCTGCCAGCATCAAGGAGCTTTTTTTCAATAACATGGGCTAGTTCTTCTTTAGTATAGGGAAAATCTACTGTGTAATTTTCAAGATAAACCCGTTTGCATCTCTTTACAATCTCTAATCCATATTTAGATATTCCATCTGCATTTAATCCTAAACCTATAATGTATAGCATGAATTAAAGAAAAATTAAGAGTTTTAAAGGTTATCTCTTTAGAGTTCCTTTTCAAATTCAACAAATGACTCCCCTTTATTATAACCTAATTTCTTATAGAAATTCATAGAATTCTTAATTGAGATAGGAGTATGAAGAATACACCATTTATGTTTATTTTTACAGCATCTTTTCTCAAACTCTTTAATTAATTTCTCCCCAATTCCCTGCCTGCGATATTCTTTTTTTACTGCAAAAAACCATATAATAACATGTTTACATTTTAATGGTTCTCCAAGCACACAACCCACAATCTTATTATCCATCTCAAAAACTAGAAAATAATCTTTATCAATGAATTCTTTTCTATAGTTAATATCTGGGTAATAACCATCAATAAATCTTAATTCGGGAATCTTAAGAATCTCTTCACATCCCTTAAGGTCTTTTATCTCTGCTGGGCGTATTGGCATATTATTTTCCCTTCTTTTTCAAACTCCTGCTTGTAACAATTGCAATGAAAAAGAAACTAAAGAGCAGGACATCATTTCCGGTTATTAATCCAGCAAAGCCTCCAATTAAGCTTATTATTATAATTAACTTAAACCATTTTTGTCCTGATTTAAGCTCTTCTTTTGTCTGCTTAGAGAGATAATTCCCAATAGGAATACCTAATAAAAGAACAGCAACTCCAATAATTAATCTTACCACCTCTTGCATAATTATCTTAATAAAACAGCTTTTATATATCTTATTTAAATTATAGATTTTTAAACATAATTATCTGGTCTTTATCTTCATACCAGTTTGGGATTCTCCCGACTTCTTTAAACCCAAATTTCTCAAAAAATTCTCTGTCTGGTGTATCCAAGGCCATTCTCTTTATTCCTTTTTTTCGCGCTTCATCAAAAAGATAATTCATTAATTTTATACTATATTCTTTATTTCTATAATCCTTATGCCAGGGATTCCTGGAGAAAACCACACACTTTAGTGTGTGGATGAATCCTTGGACATCCTAAAGTCCAAACAAACCGCACCTTTTAAGGTGCGGTAAAACACAAGGACTTTTTGATGAACAACAATATAATATAACCATCCAGAATTTCTTCCTTCTGCTCTAGCACCTAATGCCCCTATAATTTTTCCGTCTATTATCAACTTTAATGATAGTGAGCCATGGGTATTTATTAAATCTTTTACTAAATCAAGAGTATATGCGGTTCTTTTTACATCTTGCATTATCTCAAAAATCCCTTCTGCATCCTTAATTTCAGCATATTTAATTTCCTTCATATTTAGTAATAAAGAAACAAACTTAAAAATCCATCGTTCTTTATTATATCATGAAAAAGAGGTATGGAAAATCTCTTACAAGAGAGAACTCTTTGATAGGTATTCAAGCATGGAGTTTTGGTGACAGTATTGAATTAAAAAAATGGCTTGACTGGAGTTTTAAAGGACATTATTTTGTGAATAAGGAAGGGTTTGTAGATTTATTTGCAGAAGAACAAGAAGGAGAAAATTATTATGAGGTTGTTCAGGAAAAACTTAAAGAAGAAAGATTTTTTGATGAATTGTGTAATGATTTTCTCATAAATGTAAAGCAAAGTGAAGAAATTATAAAAAAAGAACTTATTTTCAAGGAAGAAATAATAAAATTGTATAATTTAATAATCAAATGCTGGCCAGCACTCACAATCTTTGATATTCTCTCTAATTATCCAGAATTAGCTTCACAAAATGTTATAGAGAAATTAATTAGAATAAGAAAAGAAACAAGCAAATTCATATATGATTCTGAAGACAAATTGATTAAATCTATTCTTAAAATATATCCAGAAGTAGAAGAGGATATTAATTATATTAAAATTGAAGAGTTTCTTGAAGGAAAATTTCCCTCAAAACAAGACTTAGAAAGAAGAAGAAAACATTATATTTTGTCCAATGAATTTTTTGAAACCAATAAATCTTTTTTTGAATTATCTAAAGAATATGATTTTGAGATTATTGAGGAAGAAGTTAGTGACCAGATTAAAGGAATAGTGGTGATGGAAGGAATGGTGAAAGGGAAAGTTAAGATTATTCTAAAATATGAAGATACTTACAAGGTAGAAAGAGGAGATATAATAGTTACATCAATGACTACTCCTGATTATATCCAGGCAATGGATAAAGCAGCAGCTTTTATAACAGATGAAGGGGGTATTACTTGTCATGCAGCAATTGTCGCAAGAGAATTCAAAAAGCCCTGCATCATAGGCACAAAAAATGCAACAAAGGTTCTAAAAGACGGAGATTTAGTTCTTGTAAATGGTGAAACAGGTGTTGTAGAGAGAATAAATTAGTTATAATCTGTTACAATAATATTTAAAAATAATCCTCCAATAGCTTAATAATGGTAAAACTAAAAAATATAATCGCTGTAAGACATGGAAATTATTCGAGTAAGGATGGTTTGCTCACTAAGAAAGGAATAGGACAAATGATAGAATTAGGATTATTTTTAGAGAAGAATTTAAGAGGAAGTGTTGAGATTCTTTCTTCTCCAACACCTAGGACAAAACAAAGTGCATATACTTTAAAGAGTAAATTATCTTCAAACAGGGAGGTCAAAACCTGTTATGAATTACTTTGCGAGGAGGATAATCTATATCCTGGACAAGAGGTAGATATTCATAATAAAATATTGACATTAGGAAATAAAGTAAATAATCTTGTATTAGTCAGTCATTTTGCAATTATTGACTATGTAAACTATTTTGCAAAAGAAGAATGTGGCATGTCAATAGGTCTTGAGAATCTTGCTAAAGGAAGAGCTGTTCATTTTTATTCTGAAAGCAAAATACATAAGATTATTCCTTAAATTAATTGTCAAGAATTAGTTTAATAATCTATTTTCTTCTTCAACAATATTTATAAATAGAGATTCTTCCTATTAAATATGGAATCTGAAAAAGATTATCACAATATAGCAGTAATCCCTGGAGATTTGAACGGGATAACTGTAACAGACGCTGTATTAAAACTAAGCGAGGCAATAAGTGATAAATTAAAAAAACCAATTAAGCATACGACTTTTAATTATAATGCTGATTATTTCTTAGAGCAGGGCATAACAGAATTAGGGGAAAAAGAGCTAAATGAACTTGCGAAATATGATCAGATTTTTTTAGGTGCAATAGGAGACCCTGTAAAGATTAAGCCGGGAATACTGGAATTGGGGATTATCCTAAAGCTAAGGCAGTCTTTTGACCAATATGTCAATTTAAGACCAATTGTCCTTCCAGAAGGAGTTAAATCAGTTCTTTCTGATAAAACATCCAAGGATATTAATTTTGAAATATGCAGGGAGAATTCAGAAGGATTATATGTTGGCAAGGGAAAAGTATTGAATGAAGGAACAGAAGATGAGACTGGAATACAGGAGATGATATGCACTTATAAAGGCGTTAAAAGACTTACAGAGTTTGCAATTGAAAGAGCAAGAGAAAGAAAAAGGTTTGAGAAGCCAAAGATTCATTTTGTCTTTAAGACAAATGTTCTGACTTATGCAGCTGTCCCATGGACAAGGGTCCTTAATGAGTTCAGGGAAAAATATCCTGATATAGAATTCCTATATATGCATATTGATAATTTTATGATGCAGATGGTGGTTGCTCCTGAACAATTTGATGTTGTAGTAACAGAAAATATGTTTGGAGATATTGCAACTGACTTGGGAGCAGTTCTTCAGGGAGGAATTGGTTCTGCAGTTTCTGGAAATATCAATCCTTTTGGGACATTTCCTTCTATGTTTGAACCAATACACGGGAGTGTTCCTAAAAGATGGTATGAAGTAAGTGAGAATGGGGATTATATTCCTGGAACAAAAAATTTGGAGAAAATTAATACAGTGAAACCAGAGGCGGCATTCTTATCTTATTCTATGATGCTTGAGCAAATAGGGGAAACAGAAGCTGCAAAAGCAATGAAAGAAGCCACTCTTAATAACTTAAGAGACCCTGAGTATAAGGACAAAACAGTTACTTATCTGACTGAGAAAGCCTCAGAGTTTATAAAAAATTTTAATTAAGATGTCTCAAAAAACGCTTTATGATAAAGTTTGGAAAAAGCATATTGTTGGGGAATTACCTACAGGGCAAACACAGGTTTTTGTAAGCAGACATATGATGCATGAGGTTACAAGCCCACAGGCATTTGAAATGTTGAGGGAAAAAAAGATTTCTGTAAAACATCCTGAACTTACTTTCTGTATTTTAGACCATGTAATTCCAACACACGATTTATCAAGGCCATTTGAGGATAATCAGGCAGAATTAATGACTTCTACAGTTGAAGAAAATACCAAGGAGTTTAATATAACTTATTTTGGCCCTGGTTCTGGGAAACAAGGAGTATGCCATGTAGCATTTCCTGAACAGGGGTTAATCTGGCCAGGGCAAATAATTGTTTGCGGGGACAGTCATACATGCACTTATGGGGCTTTTGGAACACTTGCATTTGGAATAGGAACAACTCAGGTAAGTCATGTTCTTGCAACACAAACTCTTGCAATGGATAAATTAAAAGTCAGAAGAATAAACTTCAATGGAAAACTTAACAAAGGAGTGGGTGCAAAAGATTTGGCTCTTTATATGATTATGAAACTTGGTGTAAAAGGAGGGGTTGGTTTTGCATATGAGTTTGGAGGAGAAGCTATTGAGAATATGAGTATGGAAGAGAGAATGACTATATGCAATCTTGCTGTTGAAGGTGGTGCAAGACTTGGTTATATAAATCCTGACAAAATAACTTTTGATTATTTAAAAGAAAAAGAATTTGCACCAAAAAAATATTTTGAAAAGGCAGTAGAATACTGGAAATCTATAGCTTCAGATTCTGATGCGCAATATGATGATGTTGTAGATATTGATGTTCCTCAGGTAGAGCCAATGGTTACATGGGGGGTTAACCCTGAGCAGACTATTGGGGTAAGTGAAATAATTCCTTCCTCAAATAAATTTGAAGGAAAGCTAAAAGAAGAAGCAGAAGATGCACTAAATTATATGGGCTTAAATGCAGGAGACAAAATAGAGGGAACTCCTGTTGATGTTGTATTTATAGGTTCATGCACTAACGGAAGATTAATTGATTTTAAACAGGCTGCTGAAATCTTAAAAGGAAAAAAGGTTGCTGTTAAAACTCTTGTTGTTTCAGGTTCTGAGGAAGTCAAAAAACAGGCAGAAGAAATTGGCATAGATAAAATCTTTATAGATGCAGGAGCAGAATGGAGATTGCCTGGTTGTTCAAT
The DNA here is from genome assembly GCA_002897655.1 of archaeon BMS3Abin17. Classification (GTDB taxonomy): domain Archaea; phylum Nanobdellota; class Nanobdellia; order Pacearchaeales; family GW2011-AR1; genus BMS3ABIN17. The sequence continues at coordinate 63,122 of BDTJ01000044.1, read as the reverse complement.
GTGTCTTGCTATGAATCCGGATAAATTAGTCGGAACACAGAGATGCGCATCAACCTCAAATAGAAATTTTAAAGGAAGACAGGGAAGCCCCACAGGAAGAACACACCTGATGAACCCCTATACTGCAGCTGCTTCAGCTATTGAAGGAAAAATAACTAATCCAGGAAAATATTTAGGAGGATACCCCCTAAAGGGCATAAAGAAAAATGAGTGAATTAATCATCCAGGAAAAGGTGATAGATAATATTAAAGGAAAAGCAATATCTAAGACTGCAAATGATCAAAATACAGATGATATTGTTCCTGCAAGATATTTGAAGGAGATAACTTTTGAGAAGATGGGGGAGTATGTGTACATTGACGAAAGAATAAAAGATGGAAATAAAGTAGAAGAGCATCCGTTTAATAAATCTGGAGCAAGCGAGGCAAAAATACTTCTTGCTGGAGCTAATTATGGATGCGGCTCTTCAAGAGAACATGCCCCTCAGGCACTGCATAAGTTTGGTATTAACGCAATAATCGCAGAAAGTTTTGCAGAGATTTTTGCAGGAAACTGCGCAAGTTTAGGTGTAGTTTGTGTAACTGTGTCTTCAGAGATTATATCAAAATTAGCAGAATATCTTGAGAAAAACCCTTTGGCAGAATTAGAAATAGATCTTAATAAAAAGATGATAACCTGTGGAGAAGAAAAAATAGAATTTGATATGCCTGAAGGAAGAAGACAGGCTTTTCTAAAAGGGACATGGGATGCTATGGCTATCCTGCAGCAGGATAAAGAAGGAATAAAAAAGATTGAGGATAATCTGGAATATCTATCTTATTGATTATACTCCATGATAAAAATCCTTAAAAGACCTCTTTGGCAAATTAATATAAATGAAGCAAATTATTTGTGTGAGCCACGGGAAAATCTGTAGACCATTAGATACTTTAACTATTAAAGAGGCATATAAAATAAAGAGATTGGGTGAAGTAATTAAGGAAAAATATGGCGGAAATTTTCATATTGCATCTTCATCAGCACAAAAAGCAATGCAAACTGCTTCTATATTAAGAAATTCTATTGACAATAGTCTTGTTGTAGAAGAAACTTCTGCTTTATATTGTGAAGAGAACCATTTTACCCCTGAGAAAATTAGTAGGTTATATAATTTATACAACAGTCAAAGAGAAAGAGTTGATAATTTAGTCTTTGTAGGAAGTTCTTCAATTAAGGACATTCTAGGGCAACTTAATATGCTGGAGTCAGTAGAAGGAGAACCTCTAAAAAATCTTTCTTCAATGAGTGCATTAGTGCTTAATCTTGAGGATAGAACAACTGATACTATTTCCTCAAATAAAAGATAAAATACACTATTCTATAGAATAATTTATATATACTCTGGCTTATTTCTTTAATTATGTATAAAAAATATCTAATAATTGCAAGCAAGCTGGATAGGGCAGGAATAAACATAACAACTCAGTTATCTCAATTTAAAAAAAATCCATTGGTTTCAGCAATGCAGACAGATGAGCCTGATTTTGATTTTTATTTAACTGAAAAAGAGATAATCTATGATGAGGGAATCGACAAAGAAAAAATCAATAAATATGATTTTGTCATATTTGCTTCAAGGCACAAGTCAGTGACAAACGAGAGAACACTCTCTGTTCATGCTCCTGGGAACTGGAGAAATGCAGATTTTGGAGGGGTATCTGGAAGAGTATCTAAGACCTCTGCATCATTTCAAAAACAAATATTTGAAAAACTGAACAAAAATGTCAAAGAACATAATTTAAAAGATTACAAAGTTACTCTTGAATGCACTCATCACGGCCCTTTAATTGATAAACCATGTATTTTCATAGAAATTGGTTCAACAGAAAATGAGTGGAGAGATAATAGGGCTGGTTTTGTTATTGCAGTAACAATAAAAGATATAATCAAAGGATTCAATCAAAATCCATATAATGAGGTTGCTATTGGAATTGGTGGACCGCACTACTGCCCGAATTTTAACAAAATACAATTAAATTCAAATGTTGCTATTTCCCATATAATCCCCGGATATGCCTTGCCATTAACAGAAGAGATGATTAGAGAGGCAATAGACAAAACACAAGAAGAAGTTGATTTTGCAATTCTTGACTGGAAAGGGCTTGGTATTGCAGAAGAAAGGAAAAGAATTATAGATATTCTTGACAAGCTTTATGTTAGATACAAAAAAACAAGTGATGTTGCTAAATGAAACCTTTAAATAATAATTATCTCTTTATATTAAATGGATAGAAAAATAAAGAGGAGGATATCTTCTTTAGATCCAAAATTTAGGAAAAAGGTTGAAGAATTATTTGAAGTAATAATGGAATCTATTTCCTTGCTGTATGAAGAGGCAACTCATGATGAAAAAACAGGGTTGTATAACAGTAAATTTTTTGAAAATGTCTTTGACCTTGGAATTGAGAGAGCCAAGAGAACAAAAGAAGATTTATCTTTAATAATAATTGATATTGATTTTTTTAAGAAAATAAATGACACTTATGGGCATATTAGAGCAGATGAGTTATTAGGGAATCTTTCAAGTGCCTTAAAAAGACACATAAGAAAACCAGATATTCTTGCAAGATTTGGGGGAGAAGAGTTTATTATTCTGCTTCCGGCGACAAATTTAGTAAAGGCAAGAAAATTAACTATAAGATTAAGAAAAGTTATTAATTCAGATTCTGTTCTAAAAAAACATGGTCTTACTGTAAGTGGGGGGGTAACTCAGTTTAGAGGTAAAAACGATACAAAAAGAAAAATGAAGCTTAGAGTGGATAAGGCACTCTATAAAGCAAAGAAATCAGGAAGAAACAACTTTGTTGTTATTGAGTAATTAATTTTTATGCCAGGGATTCCTGGAGAAAACCACACACTTTAGTGTGTGGATGAATCCTTGGACATCCTAAAGTCCAAACAAACCGCACCTTTTAAGGTGCGGTAAAACACAAGGACTTTTTGATATTTGCCTCCACTTTCAAATATTCCTTTAAGATAAAATATAGGTATTTCTGTATAATCAGGAATTAATGAGTCTCCATTACAGCAGCATACAAATAACGCCCCATATTTTTTTCTGGATTTCAAATTCCTAGAACTAATTTCATCTATCCACTTCTGGACTGGGGCCTGAGACCCCTTAAAAGAATAAATCCAATTACCTTTAACATTCCCTTCATGAGCATTTAAAACAGCAATCCTTGTTGAATCTTTTTCTGATAATACTTCTCTCAATGTAGAATAATTTATATCTGGAGAATTTTTATTTTCAAATAATAATCTCATTAAGCCCATTGTCAAATGTTCTGCTGTTGAAGCTCCAGAGTATCTAAAATTATGACTTCTCTTATACTTCCTCCAAAGAGATGGATCTATATCTAAATCAAAATTTAGCCTTTTCAAATCTTCAAAAGGAATAGTCTCATCTGGCAAACCTTCACTAAATACTGTTTTAGAGAGATTTCCAACTAATTTACTGATTCTTAGAGATTTTAAGGAGTTTATCATTTTCAAATATATCAGAACTCTTTTTACCAGGGTGAATACGCCTCGAGCAGGAATCGAACCTGCGCATCCCGAAGGATCGAGATGTTTACTATGCTCGCAGAGCCTGATGTGGTTCTTTGAGCGCCGAACTTTCTTTCCCCCTAAGAACCCATGGTTCTTTGGGCCCTGAGAACTTTCGTTCTCCCGGTAAGGAAAGTTGGGCATTAGCAATCTCGTGCAATACCATTATGCGATCGAGGCCTTGAAAAGGTCATGCCTATGATAAGGCATGAATATAGAATAAATTATGAAGTTTTAAAGGTTATTGTTTGTTACAATTATTTATTTAAACCTAAACATTTTTTGCTTCACATGACTTTTAAAACAAGACCAAGATGCCCTTTTTATGGATTTTCCTTTAATCAAGGAAGTCTTAGAGATTCGCAGGGAAATCAGTGTGCACTCATAGTTACATCCTTGTATTATGGAAATGAATAAACAAAAGATTAACTGGGAAGATTGTAATCTTAATCATTCATTTAATTATGCCAGGGATTCCTGGAGAAAACCACACACTTTAGTGTGTGGATGAATCCTTGGACATCCTAAAGTCCAAACAAACCGCACCTTTTAAGGTGCGGTAAAACACAAGGACTTTTTGATGCAGTTTTTGGGGATGCTTTAGAAATAGCTTCTATTTTCCCAAATGAACTAAGGCCTAAAGGAACTCAAGATTGGGAAGGAGTGCCTTTTAGAAGGTGGTATAATCATATTATAAATAAGGAAGATATCTAAGAATTACCATTATAGATAATCTAAGTCATAAACTACCCCTTTACTTCTTTTTTGAAATTCCTCACATTTGAATACACTTGGGTTATACATACACTTTCCTAATATTAAAGTTTTTTCTCTTTCTTCTTTTTTATCGCAACATTCATAAAAAAGGCAAGTCATCAAATTCCAAATTGGATTCACATCAATTCCTTGTCTTGTTTCCATTAGATTATAACATTAAATTAATTAAAAAGATTCTGGGCTGAACTATATCATCTTTACAGAAACCAACAATTTAATAAAAAATAAATGATTATAAAAGAATCTCAGCATCTAAAAACAGGATTAAGATTCAATCTTATTTTTTAACATTAACTGCTTTTGGTCCTCTATCTCCTTCTTCAACGTCAAAAGTAACATCATCGTTTTCGTCTATAGGTCCTTGCTTTATCCCAGACTCATGAACAAAATATTCTTTGCTATCTTCTCCAGCTATAAATCCGAATCCCTTTGTTCTATTGAAAAATTTAACTTTTCCTTTCATTTTTATCCTCCTACAAATTTAATTTTACTATCTTCTATTCGTGCCATTTTATAGTACTTGTTAGTAACCTCCCGCAATACATGATTGCGCTCAGCAACTTATGAATATGATAATCTGATTGTTTTTAAAGCTTATCTTCTAATCACAATTATTTTTTTAAACATAACAATCTTAAATAATCTATGAATGATATACTTAATCTATCAGATATAAAAACAAGAACTAAGTGTCCTTTTTATGGATTTTCATATATGAGAAGGACTTTTTTTATGGATTCTGAAGGAAACCAGTGTGCTTTGAGAGCTGGCTATAGCCCGTGTAAAATGGAGATGGCTGGTCAGGTTAGTTTCTTGGAATGATTGTGAAGCTAATCGGTTATCTATAGAAGATTTTTTAAGGCGTACAATGATATTCCCAAAAGAATTAATGCCAGAAGGTTCTTCGTCATAGGAGGGGATATCTTTCAGCAAGTGGTATGGATATATTGTTAATGGAGAAAAAATTTAATTTCTAATAATTTACCTTAAAGCTTTTTCAATTAGATTTTTAAACAATAATTCGTTGATATACCTATCAAAAGGGGGTGGAAAATGTTTGACAAAATAGTGGATATGCATAGAAATCCATGGACTCAATTATTTCATTTAGTTGCATTTGTTGTTCTTGGATATGGTTTGTGGATGCATAACTGGACTTACATAATAGTAGCGATGGCTATTGGAGCACTGAGCCATTTGTTTCCAAAAAAGAAAAAGAAGAGATAACTTTTGTTTAATTTTTTTATTTATCTTCTTTTACACCAAGAATACTCTTACTCTGAATAGGTATCTGAAAGACATGCTTGCATTTATCGCACTGGACTGTTACTATTGAAGTCATATTAGGAAGAATTCTGCAATTTTTACAATTAGTTTTTGTAGCTATTTGTATGAATAAATCTTGATTACAATGCGGGCATTTCATTTAAACACGTTAATGTGACACATTATCGCGTGAGTGTTTAAATGATTGAAAATCTTTGATTTTCATCTTAAAAATAGCAGGGGTGGGATTTGAACCACACGACCTCCGGGTTATGGGCCCGACGAGCACTCCAGATTGAGCTTTGCAAAATCGGTTAGAATTTACGCAAATCTGCTCCACCCTGCTATGTTATATTCGGAGTACTTTAATTGAAAGATGTGGAAGGCTTTTAAATTTAACTGATTAAAAAATTATGTGAACCAGATTATAACTATAAAAGTAATGCAACACTTTAAAAAGAAAGAGAGATTGTAAATCTTGCTATGGACAGGTTATTAGCCCCAAATGAAAATATCGCAAAATGTGTTGGTTTATGGTTAGCAGAAGGAGATAACAAAACTAAATCAGAGATTACATTCACAAATAATTGTTGGGATTTAGTAAATTTATTTTATAGAACAATTAATAAGATATTTTACAAACATAATTATAATCCTAGAATATATGTTTACTCTAAAGACAAAAAAAAGGTTAAAATACATTATAAAAACTGTGTAGTAAAGTATTATGTTCATAAAAAGGCAATAAAACCTTTCTTTATTCTTAGATTTGCTTCAGTTGAGATGGTTAAGGAGTGGAAGAAGATTGTAAAATTTTTTTTGGATAAGAAAGAATTCTTCCCAAATATATTAAAAGGATTTTTTGCTGGAGAAGGTAATGTACATGTTGGCAGAAAAAGTGTCCGTGTTCTAAGAGTATCTCAGAAAGAAAGAAAAAAGTTTATAGATGATTTATTGAATTCTTTAAATATAAGTTTTTCATTTGAGACAGGAAATAGAAATTATGTAATTACTAAGAAATTTAATTGGGATGTTTTTGCAAAATTAAAATTAGCAGACTTACATCCCTTAAAAAAAGAGAAATTTTGGAGAGTTTATAATGATTTTAAACAAGAACATTATGAAAAACATTATTTAATTAAGAAAATTTATACTATTTTAGAAAAACCCTTAACAACGCGAGATTTATCAAATAAATTTAAAAGATCATTTGCAAGGACACAGGATGTACTGGTTTTATTAAAAAAACAAAGGAGAGTACATAATTTTAGAGTGGGAAGCATTGATTATTGGACAAATGATAAGAATCTCATTATTATATCAAAGCTTAAAAAGGGATATCTACTTTTCTTAGATAGACCTAAACAGACTGCAGAGCTTGCAAAGAAATTTAATGTTTGTTGGAAGGCTTCATTTAGAAGGCTCAAAGAACTTGAGAAACTAAATTTAATAAGGAGGAATAAAAAAGATGGAAAATGGATAAAATTGCCAGTAAAAAAGAGCATTCTTGCAATTTAATCTTGGGCATTGACGACGCAGGTAGAGAATTGTAGTATAATTTTTATTATATTATTGTTCGCCTTAAGGTCCAGTCATTGGCCCAATGGTTTTGGCAGGGTGTTTGATTGATGAAAAAGTTGAAAAAGAATTCAAAAGACTTGGTGTAAGGGACAGTAAGCAATTAACTCAGAAAAGAAGAGAATTCTTGGAAAAAATAATCAAAGAAAAAGCAGAAACCTTTGAGATAATAAAAGTATATCCAAATGAAATAGATAGCACAAGTGTTAATGGCACAAAACTAAATGAGTTAGAAGCAATTATGTGTGCCAAGATAATAAACAAAATCAATAAAGGGTATAAAAAAGTAAAGGTAATTGTTGATTGCCCTTCCCCAACAATTTCAAAGTGGCAGGATTTCTTAAAGACAAAAATAAAGAATCTTTCAAATTTAGAAATTTCCTGTGAACACAAGGCAGATAAAAATCACCTTGCTGTTTCTGCTGCATCAATTTTGGCAAAAAGTGTTAGAGAAAGAGAAATGGACAAGATTAAAGAAAGATATGGGGATGAGATTGGATCTGGATATACTTCTGACCCAGCCACAATTAAGTTCCTTGAGAAATATGCGCATAAACATCAAAAAGAGGGAATATTCAGGAGGACCTGGAGCACATGGAAGAGGGCATTTGAGAAATTAGAGCAGAGGAAGTTGAAGTTTTAACACCAACAACTTTTAAAAACACATTCATCGTTTTCTACTCATGCCATACAATAAAAATCAAAGACTTCAAAAACAAATTTTTGACAGTCCAAGAAATTTTCAATTTCTGAGATTTTTAAGCATGTCATTTTTATAATATAAGGAGAAAAATGCCATATATCAAAAAACTGGTGATGCACGGATTTAAAAGCTTTATCAGAAAGACAGAAATACCTTTTAATCAGGGGATAAATGTAGTTCTTGGCCCTAATGGAAGTGGGAAATGCCTGACCGGAGATTCTATTGTAACTCTTGGAGATGGCACTAGTGAGAGAATAGACAATATAATTAATTCCAGATTGAACAAAGCAGTAAAAACAGAAGATGGTTTTTTAATCCCAGGGGATGGTTTAGAAGTCATTAGCCTGAATTTAAAGACCCTTAAAACAGAAAGAACAAAGGTAAAATCATTTGTTAAAAGAACATCCCCTGAGAAGATTCTTTCAATAAAAACCAGGTCTGGAAGAGCAGTAAAAACAACAAAATATCACCCTTTATTCATATTAAAAAACAATCAGATTGTAGAAGCAAGAGCTGACGAATTAAAGCAGGGAGTTAGGATTGCTGTCCCGAGGGCATTAAATTTTGAGACCAAAGATAAAACCTTTACAGAACTTTTAAGTTTGATTAGTGAAAATGATGGGATTTATGTGCCCTATAAAGAGGAATATTCTTTAATTTTGAGGTCAATAAAAGATAATCTAATCTGGAAGCAATTAGCAGAGAAAATAGGCATCTCTTATTATGTGATTAAGGGATTATTGGATAAGCAATCAATTAATTTTTGTTATTTGATTAGAATACTCAGATACGCGAATTTATCAGATTTAGAGATAACCAATTTGATTAATGAGTTGATTTCTAATGGGAAAAAAACAAGTTTTAATTTTACAAATTCTCCGGAATTTTCAAGGTTTTTTGGTTATCTTTTAGCTGAAGGCAGGCTGGCTGAATCAAGTCAGATATGGTTTACTAATGGGGATAAAAATATTGTGGATGATTATATAACTCTGGTTGAAAAGTTATTTAACAAGAAACCTTTAGTCAGGGAATACAAGCCTAATTGCTGGGATGTAATAATTTATTCTGAACCACTAAAAAAGATATTGTCAAAACTTGGGATGGCATCTAATACTTCAGGGAAAAAAATATCAAATATCTTATTAAAACATTCATCAGGTAAGGAGGTATCGGAATTACTTAACGGACTTTACTGCGGGGATGGATATGTTTCTAAAAGTTCCATAGAAATTACAACTAAAAGCGCACCATTAGCACAAGGCATAGAGACTTGCCTGCTAAGATTAGGAATTCTGTTTTCAACAAGAGACCAAATTAAGGGAATAAAATCATCAGGATTCACAGGAAAATACAAAACAATCATAATTACTGGGGTTGATAACTTCAGAATATTTGACGACAGTATTCAATTAATTCACCAAGTTAAAAGACAGAGGATAAAAGATTACTTAAAAAAGAAGAGCAATCCGAATACAGATTTAATAGGAATCAACAACTTAGTTAAAGACATAACTAAGGAATTAAAGATTAATGTAAAACATACAAAGATGCAATTTCCCCTCCTTGAGGCATACTGTTATAATCAATGCTTTCCTTCAAGAAATGGTCTTCAGTTATTGTCAAAACAATTGTTTAAAGGAAACTCTGAATTAATAAAAAAATTAAATTTTTTGGCGTATTCTGATATTTTCTGGGACGAAATAACAGATATAAGCGAGATAAATGGAGAAGGGTGGGTTTATGATTTATGTGTAGATGAACATCACAACTTTTTGGCTAATAATATCTTTGTCCATAATTCAAACATAACAGATGCTTTGTGTTTTGTATTGGGAAGACTCTCAATCAAGTCAATGAGGGCAGCAAAAGCAAAAAACCTGATATTTCTGGGAACAAAGGCATTGTCTCCTGCAAAAGAAGCATCAGTTGAGATTGTTTTTGATAACTCTGATAAGATTTTTTCTATAGATAATAATGAGATTTCAATAAAGAGGATTGTAAGAAAAAACGGGCAGAGTATCTACAGGATAAATAATGAGACAAAGACAAGACAAGAGGTGTTGACCTTATTGGCACAGGCAGGAATAGACCCTAATGGATTTAATATTATCTTGCAGGGAGAGATTCAGAATTTTGTAAGAATGCATACAGAAGAGAGAAGAAAAATAATAGAAGAGGTTTCTGGAATCTCAATATATGAGGTAAGAAAGCAAAAGTCTCTGAAAGAATTAGAAAGAACAGGGGATAAATTAAAAGAAGTTTCATCAATACTAAGGGAGAGAACAGCATATTTGAATAATCTTGAAAGAGAAAGGCAGGAGGCCTTGAGATTTAAGAAACTTGAAAAAGATGCCAAAAGATACAGAGCAAGCATAATTCATTCTGATTTAACAAATAGAAAAAGAGAAAGAGAAAAGATGGACAAGCGAATTCTGGAAAAAGATAATGAGATAAATAAGATAAAAAAAATAATAACAAATACAAGGGTTACTATTGAAAGCTTTGAATCAAAAATAAGTTCAATAAACCAAAATATTCAAAAATCTACTGGAATAGAGCAGGAAAAATTGAACCAGGAAATAGCTAATTTAAGAGCAGAATTAGCTGGTTTAAATGTAAGGTTGGATAATTCTGAAAGAAAGCTCTCTGAAGTTGAAAATCAAAGAATAGATCTGGCTCAAAAAATAAGGGATTTAGAATCAGAAATAAAAGAACTGCAGAGTTCTAAATCATCTGCTTCAAAAAAGCAAAAAGACATAGAAGAGAAAAAACAAGAGCTTGATAATCTGGAAAAGCAAAGAAAAGAGTTTTATATGACTAAGTCAGAATTAAAATCAATTAAAGAGAGAATGGAGGACAAAAACTCTCTTTTGCAGAGTTATAAAACAGAGTCTGATTATTTAATCAAGCAAATAGAGGTTCTTACAAGGGAATTATTTGACAAAAACACAGATTCAGGCAAATTAGACTCTCTTAAAGTTTCCTTATCTAATAATAAACAAAAGATTGAAAACTTGGAAAAAAGAGAAAAAGAGCTTGAAAAAATATCTTACACAAATAGCTATGAAATAGACAAGCAAAATAAAATTAGGGAAAATATCTCAAAAATGGACATTTGTCCATTGTGCAAAAGCAAGATAACTAAAGACCATATTTCTTCAATTCATAAAGAAGTTAATCCAAGGATAAACCATCTTAAAAAGCAAATAGAAGAATCAGAAAAAGAGTTTAAGCAAATAGGCAATAGCAAAGCAATCTTAAACAAAAAGATAGATGAAATAGATTCAGAGATATCTAGTAGAAAGTCTGACCAGATTAAAATATTCGGAATCAATGATAAAAAAGAGCAGATAAAAATGTTGCATGAAAAAATTGAGGACTCTAAGAAAGAGATGATTGAATTAGAAAAAAGAAGAAAATCTCTTGAAAGCAAATCTGACAGGAATTCTAATCTGGAGCAAAAATATGAGACTGCAAGAATAGAGATTCAGGAGATATCTATGAGAAGCAAAGAGACCTTGGATTCAGAGACTTCATTTAAGAAAAGAGAATTAGACCGTTCAAAAGCAGCTTTAAAACAATTAACTAGTGATGAAGAAGATATCAAAGAGGATGTTTCTGACCTAAAGGAGAGTATTGAAGAAAAAGAGAGTTTTTTAGAAGATAAAAAAGGCAAGGAAGAGGCCCTTACCAGAAAATTCCAAAAACTAATCTCTGAAAGAGAAGGCCTGCAGAAGAAAATAAGGGATTTTGAGTCTTTTATTTTGACCAGGCAAAATTCAATTCATAATTTTGAGCAGGATACTAATTTATTAAAAATAGAAAAAGCAAAGATTGATGCAGCAATTGAGAATTTAGAGACAGATATGCTGGGATATCCAAATGTTGAGATAATAAAAGCAACAAAAGAGTCTCTTATTCATAAGCTGGAAAGAACACAAGAAATATTATCAAAAATTGGAACCGTTAATCTGCGTTCATTAGAAGTCTATGATTCAATAAAAAAAGAATATGACTTGATAAAAGAAAAAGTAGAGATAATCAACAAGGAAAAAGAAGGAATCATGAAGATTATTCATGAGATTGATATTAAAAAGAAAAAGACTTTCTTTAAAACCCTTGATTCATTAAATGAGACCTTCTCAAGGAATTTCTCTCAATTAAGCACAAAGGGGCGGGTTTCATTAGAATTGGAAAATAGAAAAGACCCTTTTGAAGGGGGGGTGAATATAATTGTCAAGACAGGGCATGGAAAATACTTTGATGTTACCTCTCTTTCAGGAGGAGAACAGACTATTGTGGCATTATCCCTTATCTTTGCAATTCAGGAATACAGCCCGTATTGTTTTTACATACTTGATGAGATTGATGCAGCATTGGATAAAAGAAATTCTGAGAGACTTGCAGGCCTTCTCAGAAAATACATGCAAAAAGGCCAGTATATAGTAATAACCCACAATGACGAAGTGATTACAAATGCCTCAAATCTTTATGGTGTAAGCATGCATGACGGAGTCTCAAAGATAATTACTTTGAAGGTTTAATATGAAAGAAAAATCATTCAAAAAAAGAATAAGTTATAATGGGGATTTAAAGGATATCTCTCTACAGATTTGCAAGGATTACAAATTAGGAGGATTTAAATCAAATAAAATAATTCTAATGGGCTACGAAGATTTTAATTTTATTCTTCAAACAACAAAAAGTAAATACTTTGTAAAAATATTCTCAAATAGTAGAACTATTGATGATTGCCATAGATATGTGGAAATCATGGAAAAAGCTATTGAAGCCAAGATTGCAACACCTAAATTATATAAATTAGATAATGGATATCTTTATACTAATAAAATCAACAAAACAAACATAAGGTTATGTGTGATGGGATTTATTAATGGCAAAACAATTTTTGAATCAGGTGCGAAATTAAATAAAGATGAAATAAGGTTTATTGCAAAACAAGTATCTCTTATTAATTCAATAGACTTAAAACCAAAATTCATGGAGGATGAATGGGCAGTAACTAATTTTCTTAAAGAGTTTGAAAAAAAGAAAAGTGTGTTATCTAAGGAAGATTTAGGGTTAATTGGGCCTCTTGTCAAAAAATTCAATGAACTTGAAATAGAAAAACTACCTCGTTGCTTTGTTCATGGGGATTTAATTGTAACAAATATTATGAAGGATAATCAAAATAAACTTTGGTTAATAGATTTCTCAGTTTCTAATTATTATCCAAGAATACAAGAATTGGCAGTTTTATCTTGCAATTTATTTTTTAATCCAGCTAATAAGAAGAATAGTCAAGATAATATAGAGATATTATTGAAAGAATATCAAAAAGCAATCAAATTAACTAATGAAGAACTAAATGTTCTTCCAATATATATTGAATTAGCTCATGCAATGCATTTATTATGCGCTAATTTTGACAAGATTGTTAATAAAAACACTTCTGAAGAAAATGAATACTGGCTTAATCAAGGCAGAACAGGATTAAAACAAGGAAAATGAACAAACAAGCCCTCATTAATTCATTAAAACAAAAAGGATTCTCAAGAAGAATACTAAATGCATTTGAAAAAGTAAAACGTGAGAATTTTATACCAGACAAATTAAAAAAATATGCTTATGAAGATACTGCTTTGCCAATAGGTGAAGCCCAGACAATCTCTCAGCCATATACAATTGCTATGATGTTGAGCATGCTTGAGCTGAAAAAAGGCCAGAAAGTCCTTGAATTAGGCTCTGGATGTGGTTATGTTCTTGCTCTTATTTCTGAGATTGTTGGGGATAAAGGCAGGGTTTATGGTATAGAGAGAATAAAAGAGCTTGCTGAAAAATCAAAGAATAATTTAAAGGATTACAAAAATATAGTATCATACAATCAAAATGGTTCTAAAGGATTAAAAGAAAAAGCCCCTTTTGACAGAATTTTAATAAGTGCAGCATGTGAAAAGATTTCCAAGACAATTCAAAACCAATTAAAAGATAACGGAATACTTGTTGCACCTGTTGGCTCAAGATATGAACAAACTCTTGTAGCTATTAAGAAGATAAAGAATAACTATACAATAAAAGAAGAAATACCTGGGTTTGTTTTTGTTCCTTTTATTGAGGGTTAAAATCATCAAACATAAAATTTATAAACTATAGTCGGTCTATAGCATGATGGTAACAACAATCCAGCTTAATGAAAATGTGAAAAATGCTTTAGATAGATTAAAGACAAATAAAGAAACTTACGAGCAGATTATCTTGAATTTAATGAAAGTTGCAGAAGAGCAAAAAAGAAAACAAGAGAAATTATTAATAGAAGGGTGCAAGGCAATGGCAGAAGATAGCCTAAAAATTAACAAAGAATTGGAAGCTATTGATGCTGAATTAGATTGGGAATGGTAGCAAAAATATTAAGAGGAGATATATTTCTGGTTAATTTTGAGCCAGTTAAAGGAGTGGAACAAGGAAAAATTAGGCCAGCGCTTATTATCCAGAATAACATATCAAATAAATTTAGTCCATTAACAATTGTTGCCCCTATAACCTCTAAAGTTTATGAAAAAGAATATCCAACTAATGTAATTTTATCAAAAAGTGATTCAAATTTAGAAAAAGATTCTGTAGTTTTACTTAATCAAATAAGAACAATTGATAAAAGAAGAATTATTAAGAAGTTAAGTCATCTTGATAATCTTATCATGAATAAAGTTGATTTAGCTATTAAGATAAGTTTAGGTTTAGAATGAGGTTTGTTGAGGACTAAAAAACATTATATCTAAATTTTTTGTTGTCTTTAAGTATGTCTACTACTTCTATATGAAAATCCTTATTTTTCGAGTATTTACGTATTTCTTTAATAATTTCATTTAACTTTACTCTATAAATATGCCCCACACACATGCCTGCTGTGACATGCATTGCTAATCTACTTAATCCAACCTTGCTCATCAAACTTCCTAATGGATTCTCCTCTATTTTTTTTATATTATCTCCAATCTGGTGAATTAATTCTTTTGTAATAAATAATGGATAAAATTCTTCTCTTCTATGGAGTTCTTTAAATGGGATTTCCTTATAAGCCCCATCAATCTTTAAAAATAATCTTTGAGATTTTTCAATAGCCTCTTTTCCTTTTTCTCCATCTTCATAACAACCTATATTCCCACCTATTCCTGCAAGACAATTACCAAACCCTTTATAGTAATATCTACCCATTTCATGAGCCAATTCTTTCATTTCTTCTAAGCTTCCTGTCATCTTCGCTTCTAGCTAACACTAGGTCATAAATAAAAAAAGGAGAAAGTAAAATAAAAATAAAAATAAAAAATTAAGAAAAATTAGTAATAACTTTCTCCGAATTCTTCTGATTTCTCAGGCTTCTTTCCTATTAAGACAATTAATACAACAAGCAATACTAAAAAGATTATTGCTAAGATAACTGTCAAAATAACAATCGGACTATTTACTGAGCTTCCGCCTTCTACAGTCAAAGCAAGATTAACAGTTCCCACAATTTCATCTCCAGAGATTACGTCTACAGTGAAGTCGTATTCTCCTTCAACACTTGAACTTGCAGTAACTTTAACAGTCTTACTTGAACCAGCAGTAACAGCAATAACAGAATCATCAACACTTGTTGATAAGTCATCGCTTGATCCTGAAACAACTCTGTAAACTTTCAACTTGTTAGTTGGGTTTACAATCAATAAACTGTATTCAGCATTTTCGCCAGCAGAGGCACTTGCGCTTGAGCTTGTTACAATAACATTGTCAGCAAAGTCGTTTGATATAACTATTTGCTTAACTATAGTAGTGCTTGTGTCATCGTTTGTAACTTCTACTTCAAGAGTGTATATACCTTCTTCAGAACCGAAAGGAACTTCTAAATAAAGTCTTCCGCTTACAGTGTCTTCATCATCTTCATCACACTTTCTGTCGATGTCAACACCATAGTTTTCTTCAGCTGAACTGTCTTTGTTACATTCTATTGCAACTAAGTCACCGAAATAAGATGTTCTCTCAATTCCTAAAGCAGAAATACTTGCAGTTACATACACATCATCCAAGTCATTGTAACCCATATTCTTCAAAACAACATCAACTGGAATCTTATCTCCAGCTTCAACTGCCTGAGGTGTGTTAACTGACTTAACGTCTGCGTTGTATGTAGGTCTTTGAACTCTTAAAGTGATGTCTTCAATTTCTGACTTGTAATCCCCGTTCCATACCTTTATAGATAAATCCAGGTCATCAGAAAGCACATCTTTAAGTTCATAAGGGATTTTAAGTGTTAAAGTCTTGCTATATCTTTTTCCGTCTTCAACATCAAAAGAACTAGTTCTGTCCTCAACATCTACTTTGTCCCCTTCAATTTCTGCCTTTACTCTTACATCAGATGCATTCACAAGTGAATTAAAGTAAACTTTAACACTAACAGTATCTCCAGCTTCAACAGCGATGTCATTTCCATTAGCTTTTACGCCATCAATCTTAACAACATCAATGTTTGCTAAGTCTCCTGTAACTGTAAAAGCACTTACAGTAGCAACTAAAAGCAAAGCAATTACGATTGCTTGAAAAGAAACCAACATGTTTTTGGCATTCATTTTCATTTTTTATATATTTAATTACGCAGAAAATCTTTGTTTTTCTGCTATTTTATTCACATAGAACTTGTTTATAAACTTTATGGTGACGACACTATATAGTAATTACTAAGTGATAAAATGTCACTATCTGCCTTAACACTGAGTAATTTTTTTATAGAAGTGATTTTACCGTCGGTAAATCTTTAGACTCAAAATAGAATCTTCAACAGAATCTGGACTCTCATTTATCACATTTATCTCTTTGTTTTTTGGCAAATTTGATATTAATTTTTTAAGCTCTTCTTCAGAAGTCTTTTTATGGCTAATCTCCCCTTTTTCACTGTATGTTATGCCAGAGAAGTGCACATGAATCTTATCATGTTCTTTGAATTTTTCAAAGACTTCTTTAAACTTGTAGTCTTTTTCTCTTGCAAGTATATGCGCAAAATCAATGCAAAACTCACATCCCGTTTCATCAACCAATTTCTTAATCTCATCAACACTTCCAAAAACATTAATTTTCCCTGTTGTTTCTGGAGCAAGTTTTGGAGTGTATTTTTTTTCTTTTATTGTCTTTTTAATATCTAAGATTTCTCTTTTTATATTCTCATATGTTTCCTCCCTGCTTATCTTATTATAGTATCCAGGGTGAAATACAACTCTGTATGCACCTAAATATGTCCCAATCTCACAGCTTCTAAGAATTCTTTCCTTGCTTTTTTTGGTTACTTCTTTATCATGTGAATTAAGATTAACCCAATAGGGCGCATGAATGCTCAATCTTATCCCCAGCTTTTTAGCAGCCTTTCCAATCCTCTTAGCATCACTATTATTTTTTATATAAACTCCACGACCAAAAGCCACCTCACATGCTTTAAAGCCTAATTTATGGTATCTTTCAAGATTAGAAATAGCCTGTTTTACCCCTCCTAAACCAGCAGGTCCAAACCGAATTGTCATGATAACAATGAGAAAATAGGGAATTTAAAGGTTTTGAATAATTATTACAACTCAACTTTTTCACCATAATACTCTCTATGCCATTTAGAGTAGCAAATCCTGCAAGTACTTCTCATTTGATAAATTCTATTATCTTTTCTTCTCTTAAAATATCCTAAAACTTCCTCAGCACTTTTTCTTAATGTAATCGCTTTTTTTAAATTATCAGAATGAAATTTTGCTTCCTCATCTGTGATATGGGTATGCTCAATAACTTGCAGTTGGTCTATTATACTCTTAGTCATATTTCTAGAAAAATCTTATCTATATAAATATGATTATCCTAAAACATCACAGACTAAGTAATTCAATATTTGTGTCTGTTGTTGTGAAGTTTTTTGCCACAATTGCCTGAACACCTGCATCTTCTGAATCTCTTAGTATTGGCACAGTGACTGTTCCGTCAATTATAATTATGCTGGGTCTTTCTCTCATTCGATATATTGTATTTTCCAATCCCTTGATTGAGACCTTTTTAATTTCTTTAAGATTATCGTCTAATAGGATAGCCTTTCCACTTCCATTATTCCTGTCAGAAAGCTCTTTTAATATTGATTTATTCTTTGAGTTTAATTCTATTTGTTTATTTTTAGGAGTTTCTTCTTCTTGTTTTTTCTCTATTCTTTTAGGAGCTCTTTTAGAGGAGCTTTTTTCAAACTCCTCTATTGGAACCTTTTTTCTTAAATTCATTAAAATTTCTTTTCCATTAAGCTCTTCGACTTCTTTCCCATCAGGTGCAATTGCAATATACTTGACTTCTGCATTATCAACAACGTTTTTTATGATTAGCTTTCCACCTCTGTCACCATCAACAAAAAGGATTATATCTTTTTCCTTGCTTAATCCTCTTATTGAGTCAGGAAGTTTTGTTCCATTCATTGCTATAACATTGTTAACCCCATTCCTCATCAGGTTAAGGACATCTGCTCTTCCTTCAACTACAACTATTTCTTTTCCAGACAAGTCCCCGCAGGGAAGTTTTTCATTGCCATACTCGCTGATACTTGCAGTTCTGGCAGAGAACTTAATCTCATTTGAAATCTCTCTTGAATCTGTAGAACCTTGTATGTTTGTCATGAGCTTCTTTGCCCTTTCAATTATGTAATCTCTTTTGCTTCCTCTGACATCTTCTATTCTTTCTATCTCAATCTGAGCATCACTCGGTCCGATTCTCTCTATTGTCTCTACTGCAGCAGCAATAAGAGTTGTCTCTGACTGGTCTAACGCAGTAGGAATCTTAATAATTCCTGTAGTCTGCTTTCCATCTCTCTTCAAATCAACTTCAATTCTTCCGATTTTTCCTTCTTTTTGCAATTCTCTCATTTCTAAGTCTGCTCCAAGCAATCCTTCTGTCTGTCCAAAAATAGCTCCGATTACATCAGGTTTTTCCAAAGCACCTTCAGCTGTGAAGTTCGCGTGTATCATGTATTTTATTGATACTGGACTTATTTTTGCCATGTTTTTGTTTTTCCTTATTTAATTGAATGAAATCATATTGATTTCTATAGAAAACAAAATGTTTTCTGTCCCAGAAAATTCCTATTTACACAAATTTTCTATCGTAGAAAAATATCAGACTAATTTTTGTCAGTTCTGCATTCGTAAAGAGCATTAATATGCTAAATTAACAATGTGATCGTGAATGTGATTGATTAATCTACTTATTTTAATCGATATTCTTCTAATAATATATTAATACCAGAATGAGTTTTTAAAGTTTGCTGTTTTAATAACACAGTCCGAAAAGTTAAAACAATCCAAATAGTGTCCGAATAAAGAAATACAATAATCATTAAAAACTTCTTTCTCTAAACTCTTTTATGGTTTTAACAGTAATTTTAATAATAATAACTTTTTTGGCTGTTGTTGTTGCATTATTTGGAAAAAGATTTTGGGATTGGAAAGATAGACCTCTTATAAAAATTGGATTTGGAAATTACGAACCTTATTCTATTTACCCTTTTTTAAATTCAATGGGAATGCTTTTTCGTATAAAAATTGTTAATGAGGGTAAAACAGTTGCTAGAAATTGTAAGGTAAAACTGTTGTCTGTTAAATCTGAAGAGAGAAATAATGTGCTAGATAAGAATGAACCAGACGTATTAAAATGGTCTAGTGCTCCAAGAGATATGGGGTTTAGAATAGACCCTGAGAGGATAAATTTAGTATCAGATATTAATCAATTAATTCCTATTTTTAAAGAGAATAAAGATATTTCACCTAAAGGGGGATGGGAATTTTGTGATTTATTTTGGATTGATAGTGCAACAAAAGAAGTTATTTTTTCTTCTACAGGAGGTAGAAATTTTATTTGTGAAGATAAAAGATATTTTGCAATAATAGAAATTTCAGGGGACAATTTTGAACCAAAAATAAAGGAAATTAGATTTTATACTCCTTGTAAGATGGATTGGACAAATAACAAGATTCTTTTTGCTGGAATTGAAGAAGTTAAGAATATTTCCCAATTATCGTCAAATTGTAAACCAGAGCCTTCAGAAGAACCTCAACATCCTGAGCAATCTCCTTCCGAGAACGAAGATAATTAATATTTTTTTTCTTAATTGCTGAAAAAATTCCCTCCACAATTACTCTAAATCTGTAAGTTTGATTCCAGATTTCTTTTTGTTCTTTATACAATCTAAGTTTCTCTCTCCATAAATCACTCTTAGCTCTCCTTAGTGTAGCATTCTTCTTGAAGTCAATAAAAACATTCAAAATTCCAAGTTCTTTACAAAGTGCATAATTGTTTTTGCTTGAGTAACCAGCATCCGCCAAAACTGTTTTAATATGGAAACCATTTTTTACAATAGCATTGACAATTTCATTAAATAAAGGACTGTCATTTTTTGTTCCAACCGTGGCTTTAGCATAAGCAATAACCTTACTATTTTTTAAACAAGCAATATGAAGCTTTCTAACTTTTTGCAATGGAGCATTTTTCTTATCATAAACTTTTCTGTAACCTCCAGAATACATTCTTTGACCAAACCAAGTAGAATCTAAAATAGTTGTATCTTCATTTTCATTAAAGAATAACGCTGATATTTGTATTAGTCTTTCAATTAATCCTTTAGTATTCTCATTATTAACATAATCATTTAATGTACTTTTTGGAGGAATATATTGAATTAATCCTTCTTCATGCATCTTTCTTAAATCTGATTGAGTTCTCCTGTAGGACATGCTATTATAAGACATCAACAAAATTGCCTTTATTATACCCTTAAAATCAGCTCTTGGTCTTCCCATAACCTGTAATTGCTCAAAATTGAGTGGTTCTATGAAATCACACATATTGTTGATGAATCTCTCTTTTTCTTGCTCTAAAGTATATTTGTTCTTTTGCAAAGCTATGATTGGTTTTGAGTTTTCTGTGTTCTGGAATATTTTTGTTTGTTGTTCCATAGTGTCATATCTTATCACCACAATATAATGGGTACCCAGACCTTTATAAACATTTGGGTACCCAGAAATATATATGGTGTGGGTACCAATAAGCTTTTAAATAATGGGTACCAAGATAAAAGATATGAAACTTCAAAAACAATCTTCTAGAAAAAAGGATGACCCTAATTATGAAAAATATGTAAAATGGGTTTTGGTAATTCCTACTGATAGAATAAAACAATTAGGATGGAAAGAGGGAGTTGAATTGCAAGATGAAATTAAAAAAGATTTATTGTTTTTAAAACCACTTTCCAAAAAAAATCTAAGTAAAAATGATGAAGAAATGTTTTATGATGAATTTAAAGATTCTATAAAGAATATACTTGAAAGACATCCTGCTGGTTTAACTTGGACACAAATTAGGGATAAATTAAATCTTCATCAAAAAAACCCTAATAATAAATGGGTTAGATTATTAGAAAAAGATATTGGACTAAAACGAATAAAGATTGGAGGCAATCTTTTTTGGAATTCTGAAAATGATACAATTTATACTATTGGGTATGAGGGATACACTATAGAAAAATTCATTAAGAAACTTAAAGATAGTAATGTACAACAATTAATTGATGTTAGAGAACTTCCATTAAGTAGAAAGAATGGATTTTCTAAAACAATTCTAAGTTCTAAATTAAAAGAAGTTGGGATTACTTACAAACATATGCCTCAATTAGGTTCTCCTAAAGAAGTGAGACATCAATTATATAAGGACATGGATTATGAAAGATTTTTTAGAGAATATAAAAAACATATAAAAGACCCAGATGTCTTAGAAAATATCTCAGACATTGAAGGAAGAGCGAGAAGGAAAAAAACAGTATTGTTGTGTTTTGAAAAAGATTTTAAAACATGTCACAGGAGCATAATTGCTGAACGACTAGCGGAGAGAGGTTGGAAAGTAAACAATTTATGAAAATGAAAGAAAAATTATTAGTATTAACAAAAACTTATCCAATAGTAAGTAAAAAGTATGAACATCTTGTATGTGTAGCTGGAATAACAGATAAGGGAGAATTAAGAAGAATATATCCTGTACCATTTGAAGTATTTTGGAATGAGAAAAGTTTCAAGAAGAAAAATTGGATAGAGTATGAAACTGAAAGTGATGAACCTTCTGACCATAGACCAGAAAGTCGTAAGATTATTACAAAAACAATTAAAGACTTGGGTCCAGCGTCATTTAAAGAACTTAAAGAATTAATAGAACAAAAGATAATTTCTTTAGAAGAACTTTATGCTAAAAATCCTAGAGAAGTATCCTTAGGAATAATAAAACCTAACAAACTAATTGATTTTGTGGAAGAGGCTAATGAAAATTATAAAAAGATTAAAGAGAAAGGAAAACAAACAACATTAATTGATGGAGAGTCTGCAGTAAAAATATGGATTCCCAAAAATCTTTTTTCGTATAAGTTTAATTGCTCAGAATCTTGCCCTATCCAACATAAAATTATGTGTGAGGATTGGGAGCTTATAGCACTATATAGGAATTGTGATAAATATAGGGAACAGGGAAAATACAAAGATGAAAAAGTAGTATTTGAAAAAGTAAAGGATAAATTTTTTAATGTACTCCCAAACAAGAGAGATTTTTATTTTGTTGTTGGAACACATTATAGATTCAAAACATATATTGTTGTGGGGGTTATCTATCCAAAGAAAGCGGATAAATATTAAAATGACAGCCTATTCACACTCCAGAGTTTCTTGTTTTGAAAATTGTCCTTACCAATATAAATTAAGATATATTGATAAAGTTAAAGTTAATGTTCCTACAACAATAGAAGCGTTTATGGGAGAGATAGTTCATCAAACTTTAGAACATTTGTATAAATTAAAGAAGTTTAAGAAAAGAGTTGCCTTGAATGTTTTAATTAAGTTTTATAGAGATTTGTGGGATAAAAATTATTCTGAAGATATTCTAATTGTTAAAGCAGAGAAAGAAAAACTTACTGCTAATAACTATAAGAAAATGGGTGAGAAGTTTATTACTCATTATTATGAAAGAATGAAACCGTTTGAAGAGATGACAATCTTAGGATTAGAGACAACCGATAGAATGACCCTTTCTGATGGAAACCAGTGGCATGTTAGGATAGATAAGTTAGGTTGTGATAATAAAGGAAATTATTTTGTTTGTGATTATAAAACAAATGCAAGAATGAAGGATCAAGGAGAAGCTGATTCAGACAGGCAACTTGCTCTTTATTCTGTTTGGGTTAAAGACAAATTTCCAGATGCTAAATCTGTTAAATTGATTTGGCATATGTTGGCTTTTAACAAAGATGCTATTTCAGAAAGAACAGATGAGCAGTTGGAGAAATTACAACAAGATGTTATTGAAAGAATAAAAGAAATTGAAAATGCTAAAGAATTTCCAAGAAAACAATCTGCACTTTGTGATTATTGTGTTTACAAAGAACAATGCCCAAGTTTTAAACACGAAGTTGAATTAGAAAAAATTGAAGATATTAAAAAATTCAAGGAAGATGAAGGAGTTAAATTAGTAGATGAATATTCAGAAGTTAAAACTAAACAAGCAGAATTAAAAAAAGCAGAAGAAGAATTTAAAGATAATTTGATAAAATATGCAAAACAGTTTGGGGTTGATATTGTTTATGGTTCAAACAAGAAATGTTCTGTTAAAGAGTTTGATAAGATTGTAATGCCAGAAGGTGAGAATAAAGAAAAGTTTATTCAGTTAATGAAGGATAAAGGACTATACGAAGAACTTTCAATGATTTGTTATCCGAGATTAAATAGCAAGGTTGTTGGGGGGAATATTGATAATGAACTTAAAAAGATGGTTGATATTATCCGGGATTTTAGATTATCATTAAGTAAACGGAAGGATGTTGAAGAAGATTAAGACTTTTCAATAATCTCTTTTTCTTTGTCTGTTATCCCATAGAGCTTGTAAACCATCTCATCTATTTCTCTTTCTGTTTTAGAAACTTCATTAACTAATTCTAAAACTTCTTTTTTGTTCTTTTCAAAAAAATCCATTAACTCAGCTTCTTTTTCTATACTCATTACTTTATTTTTATTTTGTATTTCACTAATAAATTCTTTAAAATTAAGTTTGTAAAATGTATCTAACTTTCGTGAGATTTTATCTAAGTTATATTTATACTTAACTAACTTTATGAATTTCTTTTTTATTTCATAAAATTTTTTATTTTTATCTATCATAAAATCAGATTTTTCAATAAATGGCTTTTGTTGTTCTGGAGATATTTTTTTTATAGGTATCTTTTCTAAAAATGTTTTAGAGATATTAACAGTTAAATTTGACTTATTTGTAAACTTACTTACATAATACCAATTAATTAATCTTGAATTTAATAGAGCTAGAATATATTTTAATGAGTGTTCATTATTTTTTGATAATATTGTGTTAGTAGAATTGAACGTGTAATATTTTTCATTATCATAACTTGTAACAAGAGGTTTTAATCCTCCACTTATCCTTTGAGTGATTAATTTTTCTGGGTTCAAAAATATAGATTCTTCTCTTGCTCTATAAAGTAGCTTTTTTTCATATAAAATATATCTTTCAGAAAAAACAGGATAAAAAGGTTTTATATCTTTTCCTTCTAACATAGGTTTATGTTTTTCACTTTTCTTCCAATTCTCAATCATCCCTTTTTTGTTTTTTCCTGTTGCAATTCCTCCAGCGTGAATAGTGATTATATCACCCAGGTCTATACAACCTTCTATAATCTTATCTAATAATTTTCTATCAGATTTATTTGAAACAATATTGAACGCATAACTTGTATTTTTTAGAAAATTTATTTGTTCTATTTTATTTTTCTTTCTTAAGTTCTCAAAGTTAGGTATTATTTCAATTAAATTTTTATTTCTCCTTTCTTTATTACTATCTTTCCTCATTTTTATAATAATTGTTGAAGCTGTAACTCCTTCAAAAACTCCTGTTCCCATATCCACTATTTCAGAAATATCAAAATTATCTAAAAGTTGTTTTCTAACAATATCATAAGTAGTTGTTCTCAAGAGATTATTAGGAATTATAAAACTAATAACTCCATTATCTCTTAATAAATCCTTACCCTTTATTAAGAAAAGAGAATAAAGATTAATCTTTCCAGATTGTCTTGCATGGCTCTTTGAAATAGAATCTTTTGCATTAAGATAATTATTTGCTATATATTCCTTAAATTTATCATTAAACTCTACTTCTCTTGTGAACACATAAGGAGGGTTACCTATAACAACATCAAAACCACCATTATCCATAATCTCTGGAAAATTTTTGTTCCAATCAAAAGCTAAGTTCTTATCTATTTTATCATCACTAACTAAACTATTTCCTTGTTTGATATTGCCAGATAAGTCAATCAATTTTTTATTCTTTCTTGCTATCTTTAAGAATAATGATAATTTAGTTATCTCAACTGATTCCTCATTAATATCTACTCCATAGATATTATTTTCTATAATATTTTTAATCTCATCTTTTTCATCCCATTTCTTAAAAGTTAATTGTCCTTTAAAATTACTTTTTCTCTTTAAACCCCTTTTTGCTTCATAATCCCCATAATTTTCTTTAACAAATTGTATCTTTTCAAAGATTTCAAATAAAACTTCTGTTGCTTTAATTAGAAAAGCCCCAGAGCCACAAGCAGAATCTAAAATTTTTATTGATTTAAATTTTTTCTCTAATTCTTCTATATTATTAGAATATTCATCTATTAATTCATTAATATCATTAGTTCCATTTTTTGATAAGTAAGGTATTATTGTATTCTTACAAATATACTCAGTTACATATTCAGGAGTATAAAAGACCCCTTCTTGTTTTCTTTTAGATATTCTTTCTTCTTTTAAATTTTCTATATCAGAAATTGATTGTTCAAATATATGCCCTAAAATATTAACATTAACTTCTGATTTAAAATCAAAAGAAGCCATAAGTAATATATTCTCTATTATTTTGCTTAATCTATTTTTATGTTTGTTAAAAATCTTCTTATCATTCTCGTATAATTCTATATTTTTGTCAAGTCTATAACTCTGTTTTACTTCATTAAAAAAAGGTTTACTTCTATAATCTTTAAAAGATAATCTACCATCAATTTCTTTTTTAAATAATTCACCATTAAAACCCTTTATTTGTTTTGGTATTTCTTTATCTAATTCTCTAAAGATACTTTTTATTTTTCCAAAAATATAATTTGTGTGTCCATCTATTACTCCACTGCTTTTATCAAGAACTTCTAATAGTTTAATCTCAAAATATCTCTTATCAAGTAAATTGGTATCTTCTGCAAAGAAGATAAACATTAATCTATTTAGAAATAATTGAGTACAATGTAAGCAGATTTCATTTTCTAATTCACTTTCTTTAAATTCTTTAAGAATCATAAGTCTTGTTTCATGATATAATTTATAAAACTCTTTTGTTAAATTTCTTTCTTCTACTATAGAATCCTTATATAATTTTGTGGTATCATCTTTCTCAAAACTTTCTTTAGAAAAGATAAAAATAAATTCTTTTAATTTGTCTTGATTATTCTTAATCTCTAAAAAATCAATCTTATGAAATTTTGAATCTCCTTCTTCTCTTTTAAATAAAACAAATTCCTTATAATTAGTTAAAACCCCATAAGGTATTTTATTATGCATTAAATAATAATTAATTTGATTCACAGGAGTTTCTTTTATTTTTACACTTCTTCCTTGGGGAGCCCATAAATCTTTAGTTTTTGTTCCTTTTGCTTCAAAAACAACAAGATTACTTTTAGAACTATCTTTAAATAAGAACTCCATATAATTTTCTTCGTGTTTCAGTTCTTCTATATTAATATTATAATTTAACAAATCCCTAAGAATTGTATTGGCAAATTCTATATAAGCTGATTTCTCATTTTGAAGCTGATTAGTTTCTATTAATTTTATCCATCTTTTAGAAGCAGTACTTTGTTTGGCTGTTGGCTCTATTTTAGCTATATTCTTTTCAATAGTCTTTTCATTAAATAGGTTTTTTCCCATTTATTTCTCAAGAAATCCTTATTTTTAACCCTTTACTTTTCGTACACTTCTTGGACAGAAAGAAAACTATTCGGTTAGTTTGAGATTATTCGGACTGTGTTTGTTTTAATCTAAAAGATTCTCTAAATTTTTCCTAAAAAAGTCAAAATTAACATAGTTATGTTCTGTTCTAGCCTCAATAACAATTCCTACAACCCTCCCTTTGTAAGAACAATAATGGATTTTATCGTTTAATATAGTTTCAGGATAATCATATAATCCTTGTAATTTAATCTCAAAATCAGAATGATTGAATGAACATTCATCTTTTGTGCTTATATCCTCATATATTGATTTAAAAAATGCATCAATTTTTGGTTGAACTTCTCTTTGTTCACCAGTATTAACCTTAATAGATTTAGGGATTTCCATTGTCTAATCCCTTTAACAGCTTATATTCTTTAAATCTTCCAAGTTTTTCGTATAAAACAAGTAATTTTTTCCTTATCTCCAATCGTTCTAAGTCAGATATGTTCATCTCCAATACCTTTTCATAGATTCTTGCAGCATGCCCTCTTCTTATATCTCTCTCATATGCTTCTGCCTGCCTTTTATAAAAATCTTTAATAGTAATATAAATCTCATTTTTTTCAACTACATTTGCATTTCCCATTGCTTTTTTCATTGACTCTTCAGCCATGTCAAAATGACCTGCCTTGATATGCAATTCTGTCTCTTTAACATAATGCTTAATCTTTTCTGAAAAAGCAATAGAGATAAGAGCAGCATTATCATACATCTTTGCAGAATCAACCAACATTCCTGTTTTTTCATAAAGCTCTGCAAGTTTTAGATAAACAAATTTCTTTATATCTATAGGTAATTCTTCTTTTAGAAAGCTAGTTAATCTCTCTATCTTAACAAAATCACCTTTATCTGCAAGTGCATCCTCAATCTCATGCTTTTGCATGTCTTTGTGTAGCATGTTTTTGGAAATAATCAAGAATATATAAAATTAGTTGTTGTGAAATAGGATTATAAAACAATTAATTATAAGATTTTGTATGGATTACGATACTCTCCGAAAAGATTATTTAGTTGCTAAAATTGAAGAAAATTTTCTTTTAAAAAAAGGGAAATACGCATTGCTT
This sequence comes from archaeon BMS3Abin17, assembly GCA_002897655.1. Taxonomy (GTDB): domain Archaea; phylum Nanobdellota; class Nanobdellia; order Pacearchaeales; family GW2011-AR1; genus BMS3ABIN17. The sequence continues at coordinate 35,030 of BDTJ01000044.1, read as the reverse complement.
CTTCATGCAATGGTTAAAGCTGAAAAAGATGGAATAATTGAGAATGTTGGAGAATTACCAGACCAAACATCTATTACTAATCTTTCTGAAAGAAAAATAGCATTATTAGAGATGAAATTAGAAGATTTTTTTCCTAATGCAGTAGGATTATCTTAAATATTTTCTATCTGTGTTTGAGGATTCCCCCCCAAACATGCTAAACATGAATGGATCTTTTCTAAGCAAACCACATCTCTCTAATAGTTCTCTGTTTGATATTCTATATTCTTCTGAACTTCTATCTGTGGAAGTTTCTTCATTTCTTACATCATACATATTTGTCATCTTAAGTTTTATATAGAGTTTAATTGTCTAAAGAATCTGTTAATTATTTCTTTTTAACTATCTCAGTGCACATTCCAGCAGCAACAGTTGCACCTGCATCTCTTACTGCAAACTTACTCATATAAGCATTATCTTTTTGTGTCTCTAAAGCAACATTTCCCTGGGGTTTTATTCTAACTTTTGCTGTATCTCCGTTTTTTAGGAAGTCAGGATTTTCTTTAATAACCTCACCTGTTCTTGGATCAATTTGAGCAATTAATTCTGTAAACTGGCAAGGAACTTGTGCTGTGTGAATATGGAATACTGGAGTATAACCTTTAGCAAGAACTGTTGGATGATTAATTACTGTGATTGTCCCAATAAACTCTTCTACTATTGGAACTGGGTTTGATGCCTCACAGATAACATCTCCTCTTGCAATATCTTTTTTACCTACTCCTCTAATATTAATTCCTACATTGTCTCCTGCTTGTGCATCAGAAAGTATTTCATGATGCATTTCTATTGTTTTAACCTCTCCCTCAATTCCTTCACCTGTTCTCCCAGGAAGTACTTTAACTTTCATACCAGATTTCATAACTCCTGTTTCTATTTTTCCAACAGGAACTGTTCCAATACCTGTGATTTCATAAACATCCTGAACAGGCATTCTCATTGGCAAATTTGTTGGCAATTCAGGAGCAGGGAACAAATCAAACTGTTCTATTATTGTTGGTCCTTTATACCAGGCCATTTTATCTGATTTTTTAACAATATTATCTCCCTGTAATCCTGAGCATGCAATAAAAGTAGTTTTTTCAGGATCAATTCCAACTCCCTTTAGCAATTTTCCAACATCTTCCTTAACTTTGTTGAATTTTGCCTCGTCATAATCCACAGAATCCATCTTGTTAATTGCAACAGCAAGGTTTTTTACACCCATTGTTCTTAGCAACCATAAGTGCTCTGTAGTTTGTGGCTGAACTCCTGATTGTGCAGCAATAACTAAGAAAGCAGAATCTGCTTGAGAAGCACCAGTAATCATGTTCTTAACAAAGTCTCTGTGCCCAGGAGCATCAATTATTGTTATCTGCCATTTTTGAGTCATAAGCTTCTTGTATGACAAGTCAATTGTAACTCCTCTTTCTCTCTCTTCTTTAATATTATCCATAATATATGCAAATTCAAAACCAGCTTTACCATGCTTTTCAGCCTCTTCCCTAAGTTTTTTCATCTCTTGTTCAGGAACAAGACCTGAGTCAAACATTGTTCTTCCAACTATTGTTGACTTTCCAGCGTCGACGTGTCCCACGAACACAACATTCATGTTTTGTTTTTCTTTTGCCATTTTTTTTTATGTTTTTGGTTTTTGTAAAAAATGGTTTAGAAAATCGTTAGATTTTCTTTTGCCATTTTTGTATCTGTATATAATTTAATATAAAAATTCTGAAAAGAATTTTATAATAATCATTAATAAAAAAATAGGTTTATAAATCTTTTGCCTGAGGAGTAGCAAAAGATTTGATAGAAAACCACGAAAATCAAAGATTTATCTACGATTCTCAAAATCTAAACTCTTAGCAATACCTTTCAATAATAATCTATCTCCCTTTGAATCAACGAACCTTGCAAGATTTCGTCTATAAACATTATCCATTCCTTCAAATTTATCATTAGCCAGAGATGGATTGGAAATCTTTATCTCATCCATATTTTTCCCATCTTTTTGAAACAATACATTCTCTCCATCACCAAAAGATACTTTAAGACTACTTTGGGATAAACTCATAATATATTCTAATCTATAAACTCCATAGGCATTTCCAAGCATATTTGGAAATGTATAACTAGCATGCCCTGATAATCTCTCATCTTTAATCATCTTATAATTATTATTTAAAGGTTTATAATGATTCTTATATCCAAGAATCAGTTACTGATTCTCAGCAAGACCTTTTCTGTCTCTGATTTTTCTAACAACCTCTGCCTTTAAACTTGCTGGGACTCTCTCAAACTCTTGTTCCATTAAAGAAGAGACTCCCCTGCCTTCTGTTGCAGAACGTAAATCATTGCTCCAACCAATCATCTCTGCTACAGGAATCTTTGCCTTCATGGTCGCATTTGTTCCTTCTTGCTTGACTTCAATCATCTGTCCCCTTTTGCCACCAACTAATTTAGTCACAGCACTTAAGAATTTATCTGGCATTTCAATTAAATGTATCTGCAATGGCTCAAGCATTGTCGCATTTCCATTTTTCATAGACTCTGTAATTGCTTCTCTCACAGCAGGATAAACTTGTGCAGGACCTCTGTGTATAGCATCTTCGTGGAGTTTAATATCAACTAAGGATACTTTCATCTTTATGCAAGGCTCACGTGCCAAAGGACCCTGGTCCATAACCATTTCAAAAGCATCTAACACCATCTCAATAACTTCTCCAATATGAACCTCTCCTCTTGTCTCATCCATGAAAACATTTCCCTTATAGATATCTCTAATATTTCTTATTTCATCTCCACTCCATCCAAGATTAGAAAAAACTTCTGCAAGAGATTTATCTTTCTTTTTAATTCTTCCTTCACTTATATCTCCGCTTTGGATTGCGTTATAAATATTATCTTCTAAGGGTTCTACTCTAATAAAAAAGCTATTGTGCTTGTTTGGGCTTTTCCCTTCTGTTGCAGAGGACTCTTTACTTACTGTTTCCCTATATACAATTATGGGGGCAGAGGTATAAACATCTAATCCTTTTTCTGTTTTAATCCTGTTTTCAATAATTTCCAGGTGTAACTCCCCCATGCCTGAGATTAAACTCTCTCCTGTCTGCTCGTTGATTGTAACTTTTATAGAAGGGTCTTCTTTTCCAACTTGTTTCAAAGTTTCAACAAGTTTTGGCAAGTCTGCAGCTTTTTTTACTTCAATAGATTTTGTAACAACTGGCTCAAATAAATGCTTAATTGCTTCAAATGGCTCTATTGGATTTTTACTTACAGTCTCACCTGTAAAAACATCCTTTAATCCAACAACCCCAATAATGTTTCCTGCACTAACCTCGTCTACAATAACTCTCTGGGCACCCTTGTATACAGAAACTTGCTGGACTCTTACATTTCTTTTTGCAAGATTCATATAGACTTCATCTCCTTGTTTAATAGTTCCTGAGAATATTCTTCCTGCAGCAACCTCTCCTGCATGCTTGTCAACAACAATTTTGATTGGGACAAATGCAACCTCCCCATTTGCATCACAATTAATTAGTGATTTTCCTAATTCAGATTCAATATCTCCATGCCAGATTTTTGGGATTCTGTATTTCTGTGCATCAACAGGGTTTGGGTGATGTTTTACAGACATTGCAAGCACAACTTCATGCAACGGGGCTTTTTTTGCCAATTCTTTATGATTATCATTTTCATAAGCATCAATAACATCTTTGAATGTGATTCCCTTTTCTTTCATATAAGGGAAACTAAGTGCCCAGTTATGGAATGCAGAACCAAAAGCAACACTTCCTTCTCCAACACTAACTTTCCATTTTTCTTTATATCCTTCAGGAGCAATGTTCTCAATTAATTCATTAATATGATTTATAATAGAGACAAACTTCTGCTCCATTGCCTGGGGGGTTAATTTAACTTCTTTGATTAATCTGTCAACTTTGTTTATGAATAAAACAGGTTTTACTAATTCTTTCAAGGCTTGCCTGAGAACAGTTTCTGTCTGAGGCATTATTCCCTCGACAGCACAGCACAAAGTTATGCAGCCATCAACAGCCCTCATTGCTCTTGTAACATCTCCTCCAAAATCAACATGTCCAGGAGTATCAATTAAATTAATCAAATAATCCTCTCCTCCTATATTGTGAATCATGCTTACAGATGCAGAATCAATTGTGATTCCTCTTGCAGCTTCATCTTCGTGAAAATCAAGCGCAAGTTGTTTTCCTGCTAATTCTTCAGACATCATCCCTGCACCTGCTAAAAGATTATCAGAAAAAGTTGTTTTTCCGTGGTCAATATGTGCAGCAATTGCTATGTTTCTTATTTTGTCCTGCTTTTTCATTAAATTCTGTATGTCTTTTTCTGCCATAATATTATAACTCCTCTAAAACACTTAGAATAAATATTGTTGCTAAAATTACTTTATAAAAGTTTCTTAAGAAACTTTTATTCTAATACTTTTATTTCCAGCAATTTATTGTGTTTTTTTGGAATATCCTGACCAAAGAACTTATCCAATCCCAGCTCAATAATGCCAGATATCCTTTCTCTATATTTCACATTCACTTTTTTACCGTTTTCTGGAATATCCTTTTCGTACTTTTCTGCACTATAAAATGAATCATTATCCACAACTATTTTTAAACAATCAAATACTCCATTCTTTTTTGATTCATTCACAATACCTGTTTTTTCTAATATATCCTCACTTTCCCAGCCAACAAGAAAATACCATGAATCTTTTAACAGGGCAAACATCTTAATGAGAAATTCAATAATTAGTTTATAAGGATTATTGCGATGAATTACCTAGCACTATCAGCTTGTTTTTCTGCCTCGTTCTTTTTTCTCAAGGCAAAACTCTCACCATTATCTTCATATGTAAGAATGATTTCTTCTGCTAATCCCTGTGCAATTGTTTTTTTCTTGTTAAATGCCTTGTCAGATGCCCCGTGAATAATATGTTTTAATGCAATATTAACTCTTCTTAATGGAGAGACATCAACTGCTTGAGGATATCTTGCTCCGCCATATTCAATTACTGTTATCTCATCTCTTGGTGCAGCTTTTTCAATAGCCTTGACCAATACCTCAACAGGATTTTTCTGAATCCTCTTTTCTATTAGCTTAAATGCTTCCAGAACAGTCTTCATATTTTTTGTATACTTTCCTGTTGATCTTCCAAAACCAATTCTGTGTTTTTTACCTCTGTGTCCTGCAACAGCAAGTTTGTTCATTAATCTCTCAACAATATTTATTTTTATCTGCCCTAATTTTTGGACATTTCTTCCATGACTTTTAAGAACTAATTTAGGCTGCAGATTTATAGCACTCTTTAATCCAGGATCTTCTATATTTATATTGCTTATGTCATACAAGTCGAAAATCTTAAACTGTTGTGTCATTTTAATTATTACTTATATTTTTTAATATGTTATCAATTGTCTTTTTACTTTCATATATTGGTATATTTTTCTTACCTCTCTCCTTATAATATCTTTCAATATTTGTTGCTGAGATAAAAGGATTTTCTATTCCACTCATTATCTTCTACCTTTTTCTATCTTGCCTTTTACAAGTCTGTGCAGAGGCTGATCATTTACTTTAATAACTTGAAATCTAACACCCGGAATATCTCCCTTACTTCTTCCTTGCTTTCCACCAATTCTTTCAATCATTACTTCGTCGTGTTCGTCGATAAATCTTTGTGCAAGATTTCCTGGAATAAATGCAGTAACCTGCCTTCCATTCTTAGTTAATTGGACCTTGCAGCACTTTCTCATTGCAGAATTTGGCTGTTTTGCTTCTTTTTGAATTTTTTGAAGAACAATTCCTTTTGCCTGATTTGCTCCTTTTAGAGGGTCTGATTTAGCATAAAGATTAAGAGTTTTCACTTTGTAATGCCTGTCTTTCCATCTGAATTTCTTTCTTATCTGTTTTAACTTTAAAGCGCTTTTTAATCCCATTTTCTTAAAATCCTTTAATCTTTTCTGTGCGTAGGCACAGTCTGGATTTTTAGATGCTCAGAAATTTTTAATTTCTGACATAGATAAATATTGATACTAAAATTAGTTTTTAAACCTTTTTGAGAGGATTAAAGATATGCTGATTCATAATATTCTGACCTCCCAATAATTTCTCCATCAGGACCAAAGATTGGATGATTATGGATGAGACTTCTTTTTACTAATTTGTTAAATTCCATTTCCACTTTTGATTTATCAACAAACAAGTCAAGACCAGTTATAGCTATTAATTCATTCTTTTTGATCCCCTGGGACTTATCAACAACCCTTAACATATAATTCTGCTCTTTTGAGAGACTTATCCTTTTACCTATAAGACAATCTTTGGAATCCATATAGATTCTCTTAATATTACAATTTTTAAAAGTTGTGTTTTAAACAATCCTAAACTCTTTTCCGAAGAAATCTCTGACAATCTCCTGCATTTCTAAAAGTCTTCTCTTGTTTCTGCCTATCAATGCTGCCTTGCTCTGGTTTCCTGCAGTCAAAATCATTTCATTGTCATTGATATTTAAATCCTTGAATCTGACTGGATTTACAATTGCCTGAATAAATATCTTTGAATCCTCAATGTTTCTTGGTTTTGGGACAATCTTTATCTTTTTTCTGAGAATCTCACTCATTTTTTTTATATTTCTTCCATTTTCCCCAAGTGCTTTTGAAATCATATTTTTTGGGACACAAAAAACTATTGTTTCGTTATATTTAAAACAGAATCTCGTGCTTATCCTTGTCATCTTCCTGAACAAGTTAAGATACCTCATATCCTGCATATTAATTGTTTTCCCCATGTTTAAATTTTATCTCTATCGGTATTTTGAAATTTAAATGCTCAAAATTTACAAATAAATTTTGTTGTTTTATAAAAATCTTAGAGGTATATGTTTTATAAACTTATGGCTGTTAAAATTATTTATTTACTTTCTCAACTACTTTTGTTTTAGCTGTCTTTTTGTCTTCTTCTTTTTTTGTCAAAGGTCCAACAACTTTTACAAGAAGTCCTGGTAATCCTGTTCCAATTGGAACTGGCTGATTAAGAATTATATTTTCTATAACACTTGTCAATTTGTCCTTGCTCCCTTTTATAGATGCATTCACAAACTGCTTGTCTGGTGTCTCAAATGTTGCTCTTGCAAGTATTGATTCTTTTTGAGCTATAATTCCCATTCTTGTAACTCCTTTCACACTTCCGGTATTTGTCATTGCATCTGCAACAAGATTTAAATGCCTCATATCAATATCAAGCCCCTGAGTATTGATAACATTTTTTATTTCTTCAATTATTAATTGTTTTGCTGTCTCAATTCCAAAGACACCTGCAACCTCGTGAAAATCATTAGAGATTAGTTTATTCTTGTTCACTTCTTTTAATTCAATTATTTTCTTTAGACTTGTTCCTAAAGTCATTACAACATAGTCTCTTTCTTTTTTTACAATTAAAATTTGGCTTACTCCCTTAATCCCTGAAATTATTGTCTCTTTAAACTTTTCTTTTAACTTATATATCTCTCTAAAACTATATTCAGAAGCATTTAGCACTATTGCATCTGTTTTCTCCTTTGCTTTAAATCCTAAATCATTAAGCTTCTCAACAACTTTCTTAATAGGTGTATGTGTCTGCCTTAATGCTTCTTTGTCAATTTTTATTTCAATCTTTTTATCACTGAAATCAAGATTTATTTCTGAAGAAATCTCTTTTATTGTTACTTCTTTTATTTTCTCAGCAAAAATTCTCGCATCTTTTTCATTATTATAATCCTGATTAAGATAAATCTCCATTTTTGGAGATGAGGGCTTTTTCCTGGCATCAAGAATCTCAATTAATCTTGGAAGACCCATTGTAACCTGCATCTCCTGGACACCTGCAAAATGAAATACACTTAATGCCATTTGTGTTGAAGGCTCACCAAATGATTGAGCAGTAATAATTCCAATTGCTTCACCTGATTCTAACTTACCTTTAATATGAAGTTTAGACACATCTAACCCGTCTCCGCCATATTTATATTGTATTATGTTGTTGTTGCTATCTCTTATTGTCCCGTCATATTCTATTCTTAAATCTTGAAGGGCATTGGCTAATCTTCTATATAAATAGCCTGATTTAGGAGTTCTTAATGCAGTATCCATTAAAGAATCTCTTCCTGTAATTGCCCCGAAGAAAAATTCATCAGGTCTTAACCCTTTTATAAAAGGATTTGATATAAACCCTCTTGATTTTGGAGATAAATCTCCTTGCTTAAAGAAGGATAATGTTCTTTTTGTATATCCTATATCAATTCTCTTGCCCCATAAGGCCTGCTGTCCAACACAACAAGCCATCTGAGCTATATTTAATATATTTCCACCCCCTCCTGATTGAATCATGTGGTTAACAGGATTATCTTTTGGGAATTCTCTCTTGGCAATCGCACCAATTTTTGTTCTAACCTCATTTAAAACCTGCAATATATTTATCTCTCTTGATTCTTCTCTTGTCTTACCAGGAATTACTTCAAGAGTGCCTTCTTTGTAAGATTTGATTATATCTTCTGTTTTCTTCTCAGCTTTTTTAGTAATCTCTATCCCTGCTTCAACAACATTTTCTTCTAAATCCAAATCATTAACAGAGATTGTTATACCTCTGTCTGTAATATAATTTGTTCCTAAACTAAACACCTTTTTTATTATGTCAATAGTTTCTTCTCTTCCAACCTCCTTATCAAGTTCTTGAATTAATTCCCCGTCCTCTTCACCAAAAAGAGTTTTGTCTATTTTTCCACTAATAATATTTCCATCCTTTATTTTCACAGAATTATTTGAAAAATTAATCTTAGGCAATATTTCAGAAAACACATCTGTTCCAGAGATATTCTTCTTAGAAACCTGCTTTTTAATTCCTGATTTGAATAAAAGTTGGTTTGCATAATCTCCAGTAAGCTCATCTATCCCAAGTAAATAAGCTCCTGTGATTGCATCTGCCTTAGAGCCTAAAAGGTTTGTATTATTTTTAGGAGACATTAAATTTTTCTTAACATCAAGAAGCACTTTTGCCTCTGCTCTTGCCTCTTCTGTCTGTGGAGAGTGTATATTCATCTCATCACCATCAAAGTCAGCATTATAGGGAAATGTTGTTGCAGGATGTAGTCTGAATGTTCTCCCTGGCAAGACCCTTACATAATGAGCCATTAAACTTCCCCTGTGCAGGCTTGGGTGTCTGTTGAAAAGTACAATATCTCCATCTTGCAGGTGCCTTTCAACTTTGTATCCTGGTGTAAGCTCACTAATTATTTCTTCTTTAAGCTCAGGTGAAATCTTTTTTCTTTTTCCATCAGGTCTTATAATATAATTTGCTCCGGGGTATTCTTCTGATTTTTCAATTAATTGTTTTAATTTATTCATATTCAAATCAGTAATAGTTTCAGAAACAGTAACAACTTTTGCAATTTCATAAGGAACTCCTACTTCGTTGATTTCTATTGAAGTGTCAGGAGATATAACTGTCCTTCCTGAATAATTAACCCTCTTACCTGCAATGTTTTTTCTAATTCTTCCTTCTTTACCTTTAATTCTCTCTGTTATTGTCTTTAATGGTTGTCCGCTTCTATGTCTTGCAGGAGGAATTCTTGCAACAGTATTATCAAAAAATGTTGTAATATGGAATTGCAATAAGTCCCATAAATCCTCAATAATTACTTCAGGAGCACCTGCATTAAGATTTTCCCAAAGTCTTTGATTGGCTCGTATAATATCTGATAGTTTATGTGTTAAATCATCCTCACTTCTCTCTCCTGATTCAAGAATAATACTGGGCCTTACAGTTACAGGAGGAACTAACAGTGTGGTCAATACAGCCCATTCAGGCCTGCATGTTTCTGAATTAACACCTATCTTTTTTAATTCCTCATCTGGAATATTAACTAATATCTCTCTTATTTCTGTCGGGAATATTCTTTTTTTACCTGTATAAAAACTAGTTGGTTTGTCAATCTTGACTTTATCATGTGCTGCATTGCAATGTGGGCATTTTTTTCCATCTTTTGCTTTTTTTGCTCTTTCACTTGGAGTGTATTTTTCCAGGTCCTTATCAGCCATCATTAATTTTCCACAGTCATGGCAAAAGCATCTTAATCCTAATTCTATTAAAGGGATATATTTTAAGTGCATAACAGGTCTTGCTAAATCAATGCTTCCAGAATGTCCAAGACATTCCTTTAATCTTCCCCCACAGGTTCTGCACCTCATTCCAGGGTCTATTGCTCCAAGTTTCAAATCCATAAGTCCTCCGTCAACAGGATAACCATCAATATTGTAAAGTTCAGGAGTTACTATTTTTACAGCTGATAATTTCTTAATCTTATCAGGATTAAGCAATGAAAATCTAACTGCTCCAACTTTTTTTCTTATTATTTTTGCCATTTATTGGGGCCCCCATACTTTTAAAATATCTTTTGACCCAGTTTGATTTGATTTTATAGTATATCTTGCACTTGGAGGCTCTTTCCCACCATGTTTTAATTCACTATATAATCTTACTGCGGTGTCGGGGTCGCGTTTTGCTATGTTGTTGATATCTTCAACACTAAATGTAACTTCATCTTCTCCAATCCTATCCTTTCTTAAATTATATGTTGTTTCTTCTTTACTCATCTTATTCGTATTTATTTTTTAAATCAAAGGTTGTATGAATGTGCAATCCTTGTAATTCTTCTATCAATAATTTAAATGCATATGAAACCTCAATATGTTCTACATCCTCGCTGCTGCAAACAGGGCAGATTATCTTATCTCTTATGTTGTCTTCTATTGCAATAGAGCCGCATTTTGTGCATATTGGAAGTGTTACTTTATCAGAATCATATCTTTCTTTCAGCAATAAAGATGCACCATGTGCAACTAATGCCTGCTGTTCCATCTCACCTAATCTAAGTGCCCCCCCTCTTGATCTTCCTTCAATAGGTTGTCTTGTTAAAAGAGCTATTTTTCCAGAGGCTCTTCCATGCAACTTATTTGCAACCATATATTTTAGTTTTAGATAATATAAGTTTCCTACAAATATTTTTGATACAATTCTCTTCCCTGTAACCCCATTGTACATTGTTTCTTTTCCATCAGACCGAAATCCTAATTCTTTCATCTGCTCTTCTAATTCTTTTTTGCTTCTTCCTGAAAATGCAGTACCATCAATTACTTCTCCTTTCAAACAACCAACTTTTCCTGCTAGTAATTCTAAAAGATAACCTACAGTCATTCTACTAGGAAGTCCATGTGGATTGAATATTACATCTGGTCTTATCCCACTTGATGTAAATGGAACATCTTCTTCAGGAACAATCATCCCAATAACTCCTTTTTGTCCGTGAGATGTAGCAAATTTATCTCCTAACTCTGGGATTCTTTGATCTCTTGTTTTAACTTGGACAATCTTGTTCCCTTCAGCATCTTCTGTTACAAAAACAGATTCAATAATTCCTTTTTCCTCTTGCCTCATTGTAACACTAGATTCTTTTTTTGTTCTTACTGAAATCTCTCTTGCTTCTGACAAGAATTTTGGAGGAGACATTTTTCCAATAAGAACCTCCCCTTCGTCTACTTCTGCTTCAGGATAGATTATTCCATCATTTTCTAGATGCTTGTAGCTGGCCTCCATCTTATATCCAGATGTATCTTTTTCAGGTATTCCGATAGTATCTTTTAATCCTCCTGCATAATTCATTTCTACTGCAGAATAAGGCCTGAAGTAAAAGCTTCTTCCAACTCCTCTGTCAAGGCTTCCTTTATTAAAGACAAGTGCGTCTTCCATATTATAACCCTCATGAGTCATGATTGCAACAACAAGATTTTGTCCTGCAGGATAGGTTTTTAGAGTATCATAAACAAAACTTCTGACAATTGGTTTTTGAGGGTATTGAAGAATACTTACATCTGTGTCAAGTCTGCAGAGATAATTGGCAGAATATAATCCAAGAGCCTGCTTTTGAGTCTTAGTCCCTTTTATTAATCTTGGGCTTTGGTCATGATTGATGTATGGAACAATACTTGTTACAACCCCGAATAAATCTATGCTATCTACTTCAAGATGGGTGTGGCTTGGGGTTATTTCTTCTTCATATAATGCAACAAGTGCATTTTCCTCTTCTGAAGCATCAAGATATTCTATTATTTGCTGGTTTATTAAATCAGCCCATTTTAATTCATTCTGGTCTAATTTGACTAAATGCTCTTTTTTTAATCTTGAAACTCCTTCCTCAACAATTATTAGAGGCCTTAGAACTCTTCCCGGCTCTGTAGAAATCAGGACAGATTCAAAATTAGAATCATCCCTTACACTCAGTTGAATTGGAAGCTGGTTATTTCTCCTTCTTTCCCTTAATTTTTTAACAAAATCTTTTGCATTCTCTACAACTCCTATAAACCTTCCATTAAAAAATACATCAGTTCCTTTATCTTCATCAAGGTTTAATCCATTTGATTCTAATTCTTTTAGGAATTTGCTCTCTTCAAGTTCTACTCTTGTAGAGACTCGTGCTAAAATTGCCAGATTTTTTCTCAAACCAATTTCTGTTCCTTCAGGAGTTTCTATAGGGCAGAATCTTCCATAATGAGTAGGATGAAGTGTTCTTGCCAAGAAGTTTTCCTGGTCTGAAGGCAACATACTTGCTACTCTCTGTAATTGTGAGATTGTATCCAGATAATTTGTTTTCTGCATGTTCTGTGTTACACCTGTTCTCTCTCCTGTCCAGCTTCCTGTGGCGATCGCAGATTCTATCCTATGTGAGAATAAAGTTGATTTAGCAATTATCTTAATAGAGAAGAATTTTTTTCTCTTAGCAGATTTTTGAAGTGAATATTGAATATCTCTTATTAAAATCCCAAGATTAACTCTGAATAATGTAGCAAGCAAATCCCCTGAAAGTCTTACTCTCTTGTTTGCATAATGATCCTTGTCTGTTCTTAACTCAGGATTTCTTTTTGCTATCAAAAATTGTCTTATAAGTTTGCATAAGGTTACTGCTTTTTTTATTCTGTCTTCTTTTTTCTGTCCGATATGGGGGAATAAATAAGAATCAATTCTCTGCTTTACTCTGTCTAGTATTTCTTTTCTTGTTCCTTGCAGATTTGTCTGTTCTGCAATATGCATCATAGCGTCTTCTTTTGTAGCTATATTTACAAACTCATAAAGATTAACAATAACACTGTCAGTTTCCTTTCCAATGTATTTTGCAATGTCTGATTCTTTTGTCAGACCTAATGCCTTTAGAATAACTATTGAAGGTATGTCCTTGAATCTGCTAAAAGAAACATTTGATATCCCCTCTTTATTTTCTGTAAGTGTTACAGGTATTCTATAGGTTCCTTTTAAAGAGAACATTTTGAGAACTAATTCACCTTTGTTGTTTGTCTCAACAAAAGGTTGGTTTTCAGCAAGGTCTTCTGCCATAACCATTACTCTCTCATTTCCTTTAATTATAAAATATCCTCCAGGGTCTATTGGATCCATGTAATTTCCAATTAGTTCTTCTTTAGACATTCCATAAGTATTGCACGCCTTGCTCTTTACCATGATAGGTATTCTTCCTATCTCAACTATCTCTGAGTCAACCTGGTTGTCTTTTTTAACAGTTAATTCAAGAGTTACTGGTGCAGAATATGTAAGGTTTCTTAATCTTGCCTCAGAAGGAGTTATAAAAGACGAGCTTCCATCAGCCTCTATAACAAGAGGTTTCTTAACCTCTATTTTTCCAAGAGTTATTTCAAAATCCTCGTTGTTTATTGTCTCTGATATTTCATCAACAATCTCCTGAACTCTTTTTTCAATGAAATTATTAAAAGAAATTATATTTGATTCTACTAATGAGTGTCCTTCCAGATATTTTTTTACAATTGAGTGTTTTTTATCTTCTACCATTTGTCTTTATTTCTCTTCCCCATGCAAATTGGAGGCTTAAAATCACAGAAATTAAAAATTTCTGGGACTCTCAAAATTTCAATTTTGAAGTTTTTAATTTTATTGTCAACCATTAAACCACTACCCTATAATAAGTGTCAATCTTATCATCATTTTTCTTTTCTATCTTGATTATATCTCCCACATCACAGCCTTCAGGCAGTGCAGGGTCATCTGAGAAAATTTTAGGTAATTGAGCTTTAGAAACATTTAATTTACCCAATAGTTCTTCATTGTCTTTTTGACTTAATTTAGAATGTTTAGGCTGTAAAACATGCATTTTTGAGGATTTGTTAGGGTTTTGAGTTTAATTAGGTAAAATTGAATAGTTTGCACCAATGATGACTTTAACAACTTTACAATAATAAAAGATACCCAAAATTGGTTTAAAAACCTTTGCTTATTTATGAAGGAAATCCTTTGGATTTTCCAGTGATATTAAATAAATTACTGCTTGTATTTTGAAAGAAATTCGTCTAATTTTGGGATACCAGGCACGTCTAATTTTGAATTAGTAAATACATAAATCTCCTGCCTTGTTATATAACTATGGGGAGTTCTAATTCTTCCTGTACTAACATGGCAACCCAATCGTATCATATATCTAAAAAGATTGTGATCAGGAATTTCTTCAACTCCAAAATCATTTTTTCTTAAGTCTTCTATTAATTAAAAAGAAATCTCCATCTTTGAAGATGGAGTGATGATTCTCCACTAATTATTTATTCTAGAAAATATTGATTATAAAATGGCTTAGTATCTAAGCCATTGAAAGTTACACATAGTGATAACTTTTTTAGAATAAATAAATGTTTGCATTTGCTTAGCAAATGCTCTGGAGGATAAATGGAACAGCAATTACAAATAAATCAATACAAAAGAACTGATCACAGCGTTGGAGTTGTGATGTTGCATCTAGAATGGTGCACTAAATATCTGTATAAGATGTTTAGAAAAACTAAATATAAAAATTTATTGGGGGCTTGTGTGAGGAGATCAGCGTCGAGACACGGCATAAAGATAATTGAACTCGATGTTCAGCCAGAACACATCCATTGTGTTGTGGAAGTTAGTTTTACAATGTCTGTTTCAAAGACATTACAACTTTTGAAAGGGGGATCTTCAAAATTATTTTTCGAGTTTCATAAAAAAGCAAGATTCAGGTATCCAAAAGGGCATCTCTGGAGCAGAGGCAAATTTGCTTCAAGTGTTGGATTTGTCCAACTTGATGTTGTAAAGGAATATGTAAGAAATCAATCAACTCATCACGATGCAACTTTTGGATAAATGGTTTGATGGAAACCGCATCTTCAGTGCTTCAGCCCTTTAGGGTGCGGAGGATGTCATTTTCTGAGTTTTTCCATCAATTGTCTCATTAAATCTTCTTACTCTTCCTTCAGTTGTTTGTTCAGTTTTTTGTAATGATGTCAATTTTTGCCTTTCTTCTTCACTTAACAAACTAAATAGGCTAAATATTTTCCCAACTTGTTTCATAGAGCTCAAGAAATCCTTTACCTTATAAATATTTGTATAACCAATTTTTAGAATAACCACTATGGCCTCGATTGGTCTATAACATCTTTTCAAATTCTTCTCTTGTTATTTTCATTTGCTTAATTATCTCTCTTAGCAATCCTCTCCCTATCTTCTCATTCCCATGAACAGGAACAACAGTTCTTCTTCCATCCAAATGTTTAAATCTCCTATGGCTTCCTTTTCCATGTATCATCTCAAAACCTAACTTTTCCAGGAATTTGCAAAGTTTTTTACCAGAAATAAGCGGAAGTTTACTCATTTTATCTTGCAATCTCTACCCTTTGTATTCCAACAAATTTCATAGGAGTAATTTCTTCACCGTCTGCTTCTAAACACACTTCAATAGCCTCTTTAATTCTTTCTAAAACTTCTTGGATTGTTTTTCCCTGAGTATGACACCCATGAATCTCTGGAACACTTGCTACATACATCCCATCTTCATCTTTTTCTATAACTACATTAAATTCTACCATGTTGTAATTAACTATTTCTTATGTCTTGTTTTGTATTTATCTTCTTGATTTAACACTTTCGTTATTGCCTCGTTTACCATTGAATCAGGGGTTAGAATTATTCCCAAACTTTTACAGGTTCCAACAAAATCTCCTCCAGATTCTCTTTTTCTGTCATACATATCTGCTTCTTCCATATCAAATTTAATTGGCATAATATACATAAAACACAGCAGTATTTATGTCTTATGGTGTAATTATGGCCTCGATGGGGCTCGAACCCACAACACCTGCCTTAAAAGGGCAGTGCTCTACCAATTGAGCTACGAGGCCGTAGCTCATTAAATTAATTTATGTTTAAAAAGTCTTTGTATAGATTATCTTCTATTTATTTTTTGTCTTGTTTTGCAAGGATGATTCTTCTTAACTATAGATATTCCCTTAATTTTTCCTCGAACTCATCTTCGGACATTGCCCCAATAAATCTGTTAACTTCTTTTCCTTCCTTAAACAAAACAAAAGTTGGGAAGGCGCTGATACTGAATTTTTGAGCAAGTTGCGGGTTATCCTCAAAATTCACCTTGCCTATTTTTATTTTTCCTTTAAGCTTCTCACTTAAATCCTCAAGAACAGGGGCCATCATAACACAAGGCATACACCATTCTGCAAAAAAGTCTAATAGAACTAATCCTTCTTTTGTAAAACTCTCAAATTCTCTGTTTGTAAGTTCTGGAACATTATCTGCCATTTTAGTACCTTAATCATTAAATTAAGAGAAGTAAGAGTATTTATAAAAGTTTTCTTATCACTGATTTTTGTACTTTTCTATTTCATTGTCTAGTATATCCAACTGAACTCCTGCCTGTTTAAACAATTCTTCACTTTCTGCACCCCTATGATATCTTTTTTCACAGACAATTCTCTTTATCCCTGAATTAATAAGCATTTTTGCACAGATATTACATGGAGTTAAAGTAGTATATAATGTTCCCCCCTTAACAGAAACTCCTAATTTTGCTGCTTGGCATAATGCGTTTTGTTCTCCATGAATTGTTCTTACACAATGTTTTGAAATATTTCCATCTTCATTAAGAACTTCCTTCAGTACATGCCCCCCCTCATCACAATGAGGTAATCCAATCGGTGAACCTACATAGCCTGTTACTAATAATTGTTTATCTCTGGAAATAACACAGCCCATTCTCCCTCTATCACAAGTAGCCCTTCTAGCAATTGCTTTTGCAACCTCCATAAAATATTCATCCCACGAGGGTCTTATATATTTCTCATCAGAAGAAATGTTTTCTAACTGTTTAATTAATTCTTTCTTACTTCCATTATTTATAATAACAATATCAGCCATTGCAATTGGTCCGCCCTTTTCTATATTTTCTATCTCAGCATAATCTCTTGAGATAGATTCTTCTCTTAACATAGGTCTGTTTCTCATCTCTTTATCAATATCTTTTCTATCTTCTAGTCTGTCATATCTTGTTTCTGGAGAAGCAAGAACTGCAATAACTTTTAAGGAATCTTTGTATATCTCTTTTAGATATTTATATTCTGACCATGAATATAGCCCGTCAATAACAACATTTCCTAATATAAGCAATTCATCTATTTTTGGTTTATTTAATATTGCATATGCAGCCATCCCATGTTCTCTTCTGTTTCTTTCTCTGATCTCTTTTTCTAAATCATGATTTGGTTCAAGACTTCCTGTTACTCTTTTAACTTCATCAAGTGTTATTTGGCCAAATCTTAGAAACTTATATCCCTTACCAACTAAATAATCAGAAACACAACTTTTACCTGCTCCACACATTCCTACAACCGCAATTATTTCTTTTTTATTTGGCATTTTAGAATATTATGATAATTTAACATTCAGGACAGTTTTTTTCACTCATACCTGGAGGAAGTTTGAATACTTTATTTGTTCCTAAGATAGAAGGTCGCCCCCCATTATCTCCTTCTTCAAGTTTAATTTTTCCCTGAGTATTTACTATCATCTTTATACTTATATCTCCTGTAAGATAAGCATCCATCCTTTCTTTCATAAATGCCTCCTCAAAATTTTCTCCACCTTCTGTTAAAAATCTAAAAAAGTAAAGGGTTTGTAATAATCCTTCTCCAGTTGTTCCGCCAGCTATCTGATATTTCATTACTTCATTACCTCCCTTCATTTGTAATACTCCCTTATCACTTAAAGTTCCGATTCTACTTCCACTAATTCCTCCTTTTTCTGTTTCCTCAATTATCTGGTCAAGAGAAGCTCCTTTTTTAAAACGAGCAGATAAACTTATGTTAGCTCTCTTTAAGAGAGATGTTTTTTCCACACTTGTTTCTGCAACACTCTGGAATACTCCTGTTATCTTTTTTCTTCTTGAGTCATAAGTGATTGTATTAAAACAACTATCTGGATTTGGATTCAGCATTATTTCGCTCTCGTTTATCTCTTTATTTGTTCCAATGTAAGGAGTTTCAACAGTAACAGCTTTTTGAACAAGAGTCCTATGGAATTTTTCTCCATTATTGCCATTTTCATTTGAACTATTAGATACATCCTCATTTGAAGCATTAAGAATTTGAAACTCTCTACTTTTATCCACATAAACAGTTCCTCCTTTTGAACCATTTTCCCATAAATAAAAAATCATATCTTCTATTTCTGGAGGTTGCGCTGAAATAGGAAGATTTACAGTCTTGCTTATAGAACTATCATTCCAATGCTGGAATGTTGTACTCATCCTTGCATGTTGTGTGGGAGTTATTTCATATATATTTCCTTCTCCTCCAGATGAAGTAACAAGCACTTCTCTTATGTCTTTAGGAATTGTGTCTAAAATCTTTGCAACATCTTTTGGTGTTTTACTGTAATTAAAAACACTTCCATCATTTTTTCTTATTGCTTCTATAAGTTCAGGAGAGTAAATACCTTCTCTCTTAAACAAGTTTATTGCTGCAAGAGATGTATCGATTATTTTAGTATTCATGATAACTGAATCAAATCTTATTCCATATAATGGTTCTATACCTGAAGAGATTGTTAAATCATCAAGGCTAAGTTCTTCAAGAGTTTCTCCACAAGTTCTACTTGTTGTCCCTGTTGGTGCTTGAGTTGTTCTGCATGCATTCCTAACTTTTACTCCATAAGTCATACGTTTTTCTCTATCAACATTATCACTTAATTCTCTATCTCCTCTAAACTTATCAGGGATTGTTTTAGGTTGAGAACTAATCCATTTAGACATATCTGAATCAGGATTATAGAAACTTTGTTCCCATGCTGGAAAAATTCCTCTCTCTTCTCCCAACTTACATGAAGCTTCTAAAGATTTTTGGTGAAGTCTTTGAGCAAGAGCTTCTGCAAACTCAAAAGATTCTTCTGAACCATATCTCATCTTCATAGAAATCATTGAATCATGAACTCCCATATAACCTAATCCAATCTTCCTTGTCTGATTAACTCTTTCCTCTATTTTTGGTGAAGGATAGTCATTTTCATCTATAACATTATCTAAAAATTCAACAGTGGTCTCAATTGCACCATCAAGATTATCCCAATCAAAATACATTACTCCGACTCTTCCATCTTTTCTTTCTTCAATCTTAGTAAAACGATCTCTAATAACTTCTTCTCCCAAATCTATTTCACTTTTATTATCAAAAATAGAATATTTGGAAAATTTCCCTAGATTAATAGAGCCAAGATTACATGCTTCATTTGGAAGAAGGGGTTGTTCTCCACAAGGATTAGTAGATTCTATTTCTTCCTCAAACAAGAGAGGATTATATTCATTCATTCTATCGATAAAAACTACTCCTGGTTCACCATTTGCACGAGCAAGTTCTGAGATGATTCCCAAAACTTTTTTAGCTTCAATATAAACAAGACCATTGTGAACCCTCCCTATTGGCGTTCCGGAATAAGCATTTATTACAGTTTCATTATCTTTATCAAGATACATGTTTGGAGTTGTTACGGGGGATAATGGGCTTTTAGAATTCTTTTCAAGAATCTTTTCAAATTGGCTTTTTGTAGAAATATCTTCTCTGCGAACAACTTCTGAATCTTCAATTTTGTGTTTTGCCTTTAAAATTTTCTTAATTTTTGGATTTGCACGTTGAGGATTATAAAGAGTATACATTTCATTATTTTTAGCAGCTTCCATAAATCCATCAGTAAGTGCAAGACTAAGATTAAAATTTTTCATTCTTAATTCTAATCTTGCTTTATCTCTTCCAAATTTAGCATAAAGATGATCTAAGAAATCTTGATGGTCAATTCTTTGTACTCCCATATTTGCTCCTCTTCTTGTGTTTCCTTGTTTAACAGCATCTGTTCCAGAATTATAAAAATGTTCAAAGAAAGAATCAGGACCAGACGAAACTCCTCTATCAAGTTCCCAGTCAATAGAGCTTAATTTATCAACAACAGGGTCATAACCAATCACAGATCCTTTTGGCCTAACTCTGCACATAGACATCCCAGTTCCACCACCCCCTTTATGAATCAATTGCTGTGCAACCCATGCTTCTAAAAGACCATCCCCCAGGTCTTCTGTGGATTTCCCAAAAGTATCATCCACGGGAATTACAAAACATGCAGAACCTAATTGAGATTTATATCCATACCCTGTCAGATTACCTAAATCGTCATATTGTGGCTTTAATCTTCCAAAGTTTATATTTGTAGGAGTATTTGTTCTAAATGTATTAGAAACCATTAAGTCGATGAATTTTCCAGCTTTTTGAGAAACTTTTTCTAATCTTTTCTCATAAGACATATCTTCGGGGAGATACTTCATTTCTGCACCTGCAACTTCAAGACACATTCCAGCAAACCTCTCTGAAATTGTTTCTTTTCTTCCGTCTTCCAAAGTCTTACAATAATTTTTTCCAAA
This sequence comes from archaeon BMS3Abin17, assembly GCA_002897655.1. Lineage (GTDB taxonomy): Archaea > Nanobdellota > Nanobdellia > Pacearchaeales > GW2011-AR1 > BMS3ABIN17. The sequence continues at coordinate 14,158 of BDTJ01000044.1, read as the reverse complement.
AACCATCTGAGCATTAGAACTAAGATTTAACCTAGAAGGCACATCTGTTGCAAGCTTGTCTCTTAAGGATATAAAATCAGCATATTTAATTGATTTACTCATCTCACAACTCCTTTAACTCCTTTTTAAAATCACTAACATCTTGAAAATCTCTGTAAACAGATGCAAATCTTATGTATGCCACATTGTCCAATTTTTTTATCTTTTTCATTGTTAATTCTCCAACAATAGAACTCTTAACCTCTTTTTTACCTTTTTTTCTCAATTGCTCTTCAATCTCGTTTATCATCTTGTCAATTTTTTCTTTTGAAACAGGACGCTTTTCAAATGCTTTTTGAACCCCTATTTCTAGTTTTTCCCTTTCAAATTTTTCTCTGTTCCCATCTTTTTTAATAAGATACAAATCACTCCTTTCCACCCTCTCATATGTTGTAAATCTATTTTTACATTTAAGGCATTCACGTCTCCTTCTTATACCATCAGGAGACTCTCTTTTATCAGTTACTTTTAATTCTTTACTTGAGCAGTATGGACAATCCATTTTATCACCTCTCTACAATATGTTGTATATTAAATAGGATAATATCACCATAAGTTGTATAAACAGAATTGTTAAATATATTAAGTATTTAAAGATTTATATCTACTAAAATATAATCAAAAAGTCCTTGTGTTTTACCGCACCTTAAAAGGTGCGGTTTGTCTGGGCTTTAGGATGTCCAAGGATTCATCCACACACTAAAGTGTGTGGTTTTCTCCAGAATCCTTGGCATAACAAGTCACTCTCAAAAGAACGACTTCTCGCAATCACAATAATATTTATTAATCCTAAAAAAGTTAAGAGTTTTATGAGTGAAAAGAAGAGTGCAGAAAATTTAATCTTTCTAAACGATGAAAGTATTTGTGACTGGGAAAGACCTTTAAGAAAGGGGTATTTTAGGATGCCAAAATATTGGGTAGGCTCTACAGAGATAGTAGAATTCATGGGAAGCGATTTTGTAAGAGAGGGTGTTGTGGGTTCATATTTCATAAATGCATCTGCATCAAAATATCTAGCAGATATAATCCCTTTTAGTCATGATGTCTGGACAGATAATCAAGATATAAAACCTGAAAGAAGACTTTTGTTTGAAGGGGGAATACAAATATTTAGAGAAGGAGAGATTCCTGGGACAAAAATAAAAGGAAATTATCTTATAATAAATAAAAAAATCTGGTGTGCTAAGGAACCAAAGGATAATTTAGTTGGGGCTAATGCACTTAAGAACTTATTATTTGAAGAAACCCCCAAACATAAAACTAGAATTGAAAGAGTAAAAGCAATTGTAGATGGATATTTACTCCAAGAAGAATTAAGAGATAAGAGACTCCAAGAAAGTATTTCTTCTGAATATAGTAGAGGAAAAGGAATGATACTCTAGAATCAGAGCATGGAACCTTCGGATTAAGATCTTGAGGAAAGAGTTTATTTTAGACTTCCCGTTCAAAAATAACAACAATCTATAAAAAGAAAAAAGTCTAAATTATACTATGAAAAAAATTAAGTGGTACCAAGAAACAATGAGATATTCAATTTTCTTTGGAATTCTTACATTAATCTCTTTTGCAGGGGGTTATATTCATGGCAAATTTTATAGCCAACTTTTTTCAAAAATAGGTTATTCAATGGCAATTGTCTTTGGGATTCTTACTTTGTATTGGGCTTGTAAAAAAGAAGAATAACTAAAGACTTTATGTTCAGAAATTAAAAATCACATCAAATTATAGCACTTTATGTTCAAAAACTCGGGATTTTTACTTGTCATTTTACTTTATGTTCAACTCTACAAGTTGGGGCGTTGCACGAGAAGTCTAGCCCTTAAAAAACGCGGAACGTAAAGTCTTAATTATTAAGATTTTGATACTTTCTTACAGCAGTCTTAGAAGAGGGGTCTTCTACTTTTCGGTCAACAAAAAACTTATCACTAGATAAATCCAAAATCTTTTAAGTTTTCTTTTATGGTTTTTATTAGATAAGGAAAGATAAGCGAATAATCTTCTTCATTCCCTTTTCTCACTGCTTTTAGATATTTTTGTCTTTGTTTATTGTAAATGTTAATCCAAGGATAATCCTTTTTTCCTAACAAAAAATTCATGATTAATCTAGAAACCCTACCATTTCCATCCACAAAAGGATGTATTGTTACAAGTTTAATAGAAATAAGTGTTGCTAATTCAAACTGGTGCATTTTATTTTTATTTTTCTTATACCAATAAATAAGATTCCCTATAAGTTGTGGAACTTTTTCTGCAATTGGAGGTTTAAAAGTACTTCCAGTAATCCTCACACCACTTTTTCTATATTTGCCTGCAAATCTTTCTGAAATATTTTGCAATATAACTGAGTGTAATTTTAATATTAGTCCTTCATTCAAATCCCCTTTATATTCTCTTAAATACTTTAAAGCTTGAGAGTGGTTTTTGGCCTCATAAATTTCTCTAAGTGTCTTTCCTTCTGGAACCAAGTTTTCATTAACAACCAAAGAGGTTTCTTCTAGAGAAAGAGAATTTCCTTCAAGGGCATTACTATTGTAAGTTAGCTCAGTAAAAAATGTTTTTTGAAATTTTGTAAATTCTTCTTTTGACAGTTTTTTTAGATTTTTTATATAATTTTGTTTTAGATTTTCTAGCTCTTTTACTTGTTTTTTACTCAAGTATTCATATTTTTTATTAGTCACTAATTCTTGTTCAAATTTCTTTTTCAATTTAGATATTTGTTGTTTTGAGAGGTTTCCACTCCCAATAAACTTACTTGTCTTTTTCCATTTCCCCTTGTCTCTTCTGTTGCTAACTAAGTAGTTTTGTTTTTTTCCATTAACTTCTCTTATTTCATGATAAACCATAGTATATCATATGGGCACGTATTTATAAACTTTTCTATTTGTGCCCATATTATCAAGGCCTACATATGCTAAACATTTTACACTTTCCGTTCAAAAACACATAAATCCTTAAAAAATATAAAGATCCACATCATCTTATGGCAACTTTAACAATAGATGAATTAACTAATCTAATTAGCTCAGGGAAATGGGTGGATAAAATATATCCTTATCAACTTAAATGTCCTAGATGTCCAAGAAGAATCATGGAAATTATAGTTGTAGACAGAACTCACTCAAAAGGAGATGAAATTACTTATCAATGCACTAAATGCGATTATACTTATATAACAATTGGTTCTGTAGAATAAAATAAATTTTTCATACTTCCCGTTCAAAAATCACATAAATCCTTAAAAATACTTTTTTATATTCTACTTTATGGTGCTGAGGTGGTTTGAAAAACACAACAAGATTTCTTGGGTTGTCACCCTTATTGGAGCCATTGCTATATTTTACATATCAACAATAACTTTTGGTCCAGGAATATCCAGGATAAACATGCTTTCAACATTATATCATTTTTCTGCTTTCTTTTGTTTTGCACTTTTCTTGCAAATTTCTTCTCTCAAGGGGAAGAAAAAATATGCTATATTTATCTTAGCATTGATAATCTCTATAATTTACGGGATAACAGATGAGCTACACCAGTATTTTATTCCTGGAAGAGACTCCTCTTTTTTTGATATTGGAGTTGATGCACTTGGAGCATTATCTTCTTCTTTAATTTACCTGCTCTCAGTCGGGTTTAGAAATAAGTAATATTTATAAAGAAATTAGATGTGAAATTTTACATGAAAACAATAGAAATGCATAAAATTAAGGGAGGACCCCTCTTACTAGCTACTGGCTTAATGATGATGCCTTTTCCTGGAGAATATAGTAAAAAATCAATATCAAAAACTGTAAATGATATAAAAACAGTATTAGAAGAAGGGAATACTGCAGTTGAGACTATTGATTCGGATTTAGATCTTTTTGATACTAGATTTGTTTTAGCAAAAGTTTCAGGGGATATCTCTGGAGAAATCTATTATAATACATCAAATCCTCCGGTGTATAGTGGATGTGTGCCTCGTCCAGGTTATTTTGGAATAAACTTAGATGTTCCTGATGAAAAATATATTAAAATCAAAAAATCTCTAAGAAAGAAATTACATCCTTTTAGAGGGCTCTTTCTCGGTTTTTAGAAATAAGTAATTTTATAAACCATTTCCTCTTAGTAAACTAAGAGGTGAAAATGGCATTTACAGGTTTTGCTACAATGGGGGGATTGACTCCTTCAGTAATTATTCTTCTAATCTGGACAATTGCATGGAAGGGCGTTGCACTTTGGAAATCTGCCAGAAAGAACTCAATATTATGGTTTGTCGCTTTATTGGTTCTAAACACAGCAGGAATATTGCCTATATTATACATATTTGTTTTCTCAAAGATGAAGAAAATAAAATCAAAAAAGTCTTCTAAAAGAAAAAAGAGATAAATATCTAAGGAAAATCCTTATCAATAATCTTATCTTTTAAAAATACATACAATCCAGGGTCTTTCGAAATTGTTTTTAATATGTTAAAGATATCAGGTTTTTCATCATCTTTATATTCCTTTTCAGGTTCGCCAGCAATACGATCCCACTTATCTTGCTTATACACTTTTCTTAAAGATGTCTTTTGTTTCTCATCCAGGTCTAAAGTATTAAAGAAATCTTTCCCTATCTCATCATTCATAAGAAATAATTTTACAGCAGCATCTATGAATACATGGTCATCTGAAAACTCTGACACGTGTTTTCCAAGAATAAGTGCGATTTTTTCTAAACTCTTATTTTTAATATCTTTTTTAACCTGCTTAATTCTACTATATATTTTGTTAGGAACTTTTCCATATCTAGAAGATCTTAGATTACCTAATGAGACGCCCCCAAAATACTCTTTCACTATGGGAAGAATATATTTTTTGGAATCTCTTGAAATTCCTCTTCTAGGGATCATATCTGATATTCTTCTGATATTATCTTCTTTCATGCGTAAACTGTAATAAAATCAGTTTCTTAAGGATTATTGTAATATAGTATACTTCTCTCAAACCCCAACCAACTCACACTTCTTGCAGATGTTTTTTCTTGCAGGCTCCCCACAAACTTCACAATATTCAATCCTTGTGTTTTTGACTTTTTGGATTTTTCCAGAAATTTTATCAAAATTTTTCATGATGTTTTGTTTTTCTTTTGTTGGAAGTGTGTTTAGGAATTTTCTTACCTGTATCCTGTAGGAATCAATGGCACAAGGGCATTTTTCATATACCACCGGAAGTTTTTTCTTTTTTGAATACTCCCTTACATCATTCTCAGCAACATAAAATAATGGCTTTATTCTTGGTATAAATTTTTTGTCAGATATATTTCTTGAAATTGGTCCTGTATTTGCGCTTAACTGCGGGCTTCCCTTAAATATATTCATTAAAAAAGTCTGAGCTTCATCATCTAAATTATGTCCTGTTGCAAGCTTGCTTGCTTTTAGTTTTCTTGCAGTTTTATTTAAAATCCATTTTTTAATTACCCCGCAGATTGCGCAGTTCTTTAATTTGGTTTTTCCTGATTTTGCCTGAATAGCTGTCCTGAGATAACACATACCACTACCCATTTCTTTTTTCATGTCATAGATGTGAAGTTTGATATCCAAATCACTGCATAACTCCTTCACAGCACCAAGGCATTTTTCACTATATTTTCCTATTTTCAAATCAATGTGAAATGCTTCAACATTATAACCAAACTTCTTCAATAAATATGCAGTAACAGTAGAGTCTTTTCCTCCAGATACAGCTACAATAACTTTCTCTCGCTTATTGCATAATTTATATTTTTGAATTGTTTGCTTTATTTTTGATTCGAGTTTCATTTTTTATCCACATTCATATAAGGTTCACAAAGTTTCCAAATTTTTTCCATCTCTTCTGCAGCTTTGTATAATGTTTCAGAATGGGCATATAACCTTTTTGCTAATTGTGCGTTATCTCTTTTTTCATCACCCTTTGCTTGCATTACTATGTTGTCTGCTAGTTTTTCTAATAGTTTAGCCAATACATCATATCTTAAATTTCCAATTGAATCTATTAATTCATCTAAGCTTCCATTAAATCCCACAACTTTGTCTGGATGTTTCATAATATAGAAATAAAATTGAGAGTTTTAAAATTATCTAATCCTTAATACCCAACAGCTTAGCAACCTTATCTCTTTCAAACCCAACAATAATCTTGCCATCTATATCTATAACAGGAACTCCTCTCTGTCCTGATTTTCTCACCATTTCTTCTGCTGCTTTTTCATCTTTAGAAACATCAATATCTTTGTATTTTATTCCCTTTTCCTTGAAGAACTCTTTTGCAACAATACAGTGCGGACATGTAGGTGTTGAATAAATTGTAACAACCATCTTTTTTATAATGATAAAACAATTCTCTTGTTTATAATATTTTCTGTTAATTTAGGATATAACTTCAAACACAGATAACAAAAGTTTTTAAATAAACTCAGGTTCTCATTTTTTATGAAAACTGCATTATTAGAATCCTTAAAAACAGGTTCAAAAGTTAAAATACAATCAAAACAAAGATTATTATACCTTCCTTATGAAGATGATATTGAAAATCCAAGGAACCCAGAAATTTCCACATATGAAAGCCCTATCAAAGAGTATTCATTATGCTGGGAAGATTTTTACAAAGAAACAGATTTAATTATTTTTGGTGATTGGAGTAATAAATCAGACTTATATGAAGCTTGTGTTTATCCTTCTAATTGGATTTCAAAAATAGATAATCTTTTTATTGTTGAACTTCCTAATTTCAAATACATTAATAGAATTATGAAAGATAATCTTGAACAAAGAATGAGATTTAAAGCCTTCTACGATATCTCTGGGAGTAATTTTGCAAAGATATTAGCAAGGGCTATAGATGGAAGAAGTCCCTCTCAGTATGAAATTGAAAGTTTTAGAAACAGCAAACCTCATCATGATATTTTCAATGCGAAATAAAAGAATTTATGGTAAAAAAATTCTAGCACACTGCTTTGGCTATCAAAACACCCATAACTTCAATTCCCTTTGAACTCTTCGCTGCGTTTATAAACACCTTTTTTCTATGAATGTCATGGATGATAAATTCATAATGATGAACCTGAATGACGAAAAATCAAAGAAAGTCGCAGAAGTTATTGGAAACAAGACATGCAAAAAGATTCTTAATCATCTATCAGAAACAAAAGAGGCAAGTGAAAAAGATATTGCAGATACTTTAGGAATCCCACTAAACACAACAGAATATAATCTTAAAAAACTCATGGGGGTTGGCTTGGTTGAAAAAACAAAGAACTTCTTTTGGAGCAAAAAGGGGAGGAAAATCCCTATGTACAAAGTAGCTAAAAAACACATTGTAATCTCTCCCAGATCAAAGCCAACCCTTACCGCTCTTAAAACAATAATACCTTTAATTGCAGCAGTGCTTGTGGTTAATATAATCTTATTTTCCTATATATTAGAAGGACCTGGTTATCAAAACCAGACAAATACATTTGACTCTATTAAAGATATGGAAAATTTCATAGAAAAAAATACTATTAGTCCAAAAGATTATGGGGGTGTTTTTAGTATGTTCAAAGGAAGCACAGATGTGGCAATGGAGGCATCTACTGCCAGGGTTAGTGGTCAAAGTGCAGGCGGAGCAGACGAATATTCAGAGACAAACATCCAGGTTGAAGGAGTTGATGAAGCAGACATAGTAAAAAATGATGGCAAATATATATACACTGCTTCAGGAAATAAAGTAATTATTGTAAAAGCATATCCTGCAGAAGATATGGAAATACTAAGTGAGATTGAACTTAGTAATTATGTAAGTAATATTTTCATTAATGATGACAAGTTGATTATATTTTCAACAGAATCTTCTCAAGTTAATTATGCATCTGAAAGATGTTATGGGGGTTGTCCATCAGGTAGAGAAACCCTAACAAAAATATACATCTATGATGTTTCAGATAGAGAAGAACCTGAATTAGAACATGAAATATCAGTTACTGGAAATTATATTAGCTCAAGAATGATAAAAGATTACGTATATGTTATCACAAATCAGCATGTTTATGGAAATGATATTGTATTGCCTGTAGTTATTGAAGATGAAGTGACAGAAGTTATAGAACCTCCGGAAATAGCTTACTCGGATATTAAAGATAATTCATTTCAATACACAATTATATTGGGAATAGATATTGATAATGGAGAAACAACTCAGGAAACAATGTTAAACGGCTATTCTTCTAACATTTATGTTTCTCAGGATAATATCTATACAACCCAATACAAATATGGTGGCTGGTATAGGGGAATGGATGATAATCAGGAAAAAACAATAATACACAAAACTTCTATTGATAAGCTTGAGATAAATTATGTTGCTTCTGGAGAAGTTCCAGGACGTATTCTGAATCAGTTTTCAATGGATGAGTATGATGATAATTTCAGAATTGCTACAACTTCAAGAGATTCTAATATTATTGCAAGCACAAATGATATAGCCCCAAGAAGGTCTTCAACTCAAAATAATGTTTATGTTCTTGATGAAAACTTGAATTTAATCGGAGAACTTGAAGGTCTTGCTCCTGGAGAAAGCATATATTCTGTGAGATTTATGGGAGAAAGAGTGTATATGGTGACTTTCAAAAAAGTAGACCCTTTATTTGTAATTGACTTAAGTGACTCGGAAAACCCAGAAGTTTTAGGCAAATTAAAGATTCCCGGATATTCAAATTATCTGCACCCTTATGATGAGAACCACATAATTGGAATTGGTAAAGACACAGAAGAAGCAGAAAAAGGGGACTTTGCATGGTATCAGGGAGTAAAGATGGCGATATTTGATGTTTCTGATGTAGAAAACCCAATAGAAATGCATAAAATTATTATTGGAGATAGGGGAACAAACTCAGAAGCACTTAATGACCCTAAAGCATTCTTGTTTGACAGAGAAAAAGAACTCTTAGTAATTCCCATAGAGCTTTATGAGATTGAAAACAAAACATATGGTTCTCAATATGGAGAATATACTTTCCAGGGAGCTTATGTATATAATATCAATCTTGAAGATGGCTTTGACCTAATAGAAAGAATAACTCATGTAACAGAAGAAGACGAGCTTAAGAGAGGATATGCTTATGATTATGGCACAAGAATCAGAAGAAGCCTGTACATGGATAATATACTCTATACAATCTCTCAAAAAATCATAAAAGCAAATGATTTAGATGATGATTTAGATGAGATTAATAGTGTTGAACTGCCAAGTACAAATAATGGTTATTATGGTTATGCAGAAGAGGCAGTAGGTATTGCAGGATAATTATCTCAAAATAGAATATTTCTTAACTAATTTAAGTTTAGACCACAAAGATTCAAGACTGTATATCTTTCTTGTTTTTGTTATTGCAATGCCAATTAATATTAGTGCATAAATAATGTGGTCATCTAAAAAAGGATTGTGTTCTGGAGGAATAAGAGCAAGCCACATTAAAAACAACATTAAAGAACCATAATAGCAAGCTAATCTTGTAAATATTCCAAGTAATAAAGCCAGCCCAATCAACAATAAACCCATCATAAATAACCAGTCTACAAAAGCAGAGCCTGCAAGACTCTGGAAGAAACCAGCAAATGGTCCGTGAGTGCCAAATGCAAGAAAGCCATATGTTGGAGAGTTTCCTGCAATCCACGCCTTATCAGGAGTAGTAGCAAAACCCAAACCAAATAATTTATCAAAAAAGGGCCATAAAAAGATAAATGCCATGCTAATTCTTAATAATAGCCAGACATATTCTTCTTTTTTATATTTCATATTTATTAATATAAATATTTCTTTATAAGATTATCTTTTATCAAAACCTTTATTAAATGTGATTTCTTTAGTGAATTATAAAAGAGGTAAGTGTAAAAATCAAAGTAGCAATTAATGGTCTTGGACGAATTGGAAGGAATGTCTTTAAAATAGCTCTGGAAAAAGGAGTTAATGTTGTTGCAGTGAATAATATGTCTGGAGCTAAAACACTTGCTTATTTATTAAAATATGATTCTGTATATGGAAAATATGATAAGAAAGTTGAATTTGGGAAGGATTTTGTAAAGATTAATGGGAAAAAGATAAAAGTCTTAAGTGAAGCAGATCCTGCAAAACTTCCATGGAAAAAGCTTGGAATAGATTTGGTTATTGAATCAACAGGATTATTTAGAAAAAGAAAAGATGCTGAAAAACACCTAAAGGCAGGTGCCAAAAAAGTTATTATTTCTGCAGCTTCTAAAAGTGCAGATATTACTATTGTCCTTGGAGTCAATCAGGACAAACTTAAAAAACAGCATAAAATAATCTCAATGGCAAGCTGCACTACTAATTGCCTGGCTCCTCTTGCAAAAGTATTGGAAGATACTTATGGAATAAAAAAAGGGTTTATGACAACGGTTCATGCATATACAACCAGCCAGAGAATTCTTGACTCTTCACATAGAAAAATAAGAAGAGGGAGAGCAGCTGCAACAAACATTGTTCCAACAACATCTGGAGCAACAACTGCAACAATACAGGTGATTCCAAACCTGAAAGGAAAATTAGATGGATTGGCTCTTAGAGTTCCTGTTGCCTGTGGAAGTATTGTTGATTTTGTAGCTGAGTTAAATAAAAGTGTTACAAAAGAGCAATTAAACAATACACTAAGAAAAAATGCTTCTGGAAAATTAAAAGGAATCTTAGAATACACAGAAGATGAGATTGTCTCTTCTGATGTTATAAGAAATCCACATTCTTCTATTATTGATGGTCTTTCAACAATTGTGATTGGGAATACTGTAAAAATACTTGCGTGGTACGATAATGAGTATGGTTATAGTGCAAGAATGGTTGAGTTGATAAAATTATTAGGGAAGTTTAAATGAGAACTGAAGATGAAAACTCTATCTTCATATAATTTCAGGGATAAGAGAGTTCTATTGCGGACTGATTTAAATTCAGATGTTGTAAATAAAAAAGTTTTAATGTCAGAAAGAATAAAAAGAGCTTCTGAAACAATCTCTGAATTGAAAAAGAAAAAAGCAAAAGTTGTTATTATTGCACACCAAGGAAGACCCAAAGACAGATATTTCACAAGCCTGAAACAACATTCCAGGCTCCTAAGCAAGTTCACTAAAGTAAAATTTGTCAATGATATAATTGGCAAAAAAGCATTAAAAGAAATTAAAAACCTTAAGCCAGGACAAGCACTGCTCTTAGAAAATATAAGATTTCTTAAGGACGAGTTTAATTTTAATGGAAAACAAAATAGATTAATCAAAAATCTGGTTCCTTTATTTGATATTTATGTTAATGATGCATTTTCAGTATGTCATAGGAAGCACACATCTATTGTTGGTTTTCCAAAATATCTAATGAATTGTGCAGGCAGACTCTTAGAAAAAGAAGTTAAATCACTGAAAAAAATTAATCTCAAAAACTGCCTTTATGTTCTTGGAGGGGCAAAACCAGAAGAGAATATGAAACTCCTGAAAGGAAAAAAATCCCTTGCATGTGGGTTATTTGGCCAGTTATGTCTTATTTCCAAAGGAAAGAACCTTGGAGCCCAGAATAAATATTTAAAAGACAAGTTGTATTTAATAAGTAAGTTGAAAAAGAGGCTAAAAGGTGTTCAGACACCTGTTGATTTCGCAGTTAAAATCAGGAGCAGAAGAAAAGAACTGAGTTTAGAAGAGTTTCCAAGTAAATATGAAATTTATGATATTGGAGAAAAAACAATGAAAAACTTCATAGAAGAGATACAAAAAGCAAATTCAATCTACATGAAAGGTCCTGTTGGGTTTTGTGCAGATGGAAAATTCTGTAATGGAACATTTACCATATTAAAAGCAATTGCAAAGAACAAAGGACACTCTATAATTGGTGGTGGACACTTAAGTGATGCTGTTAAAAAATCACGCATAAAATTGGGGAAATTTGATAATGTCAGCCTGAGTGGTGGAGCTTTACTGAGATATATTGCAGGTGAAAAACTTCCTGGTCTGGAGGCATTGCGATGAAAAAAGAATACGAAAAAAAGACAGTAAGAAAACTCAACGACATGAAAGACAGATTCAAAAACACAAAAGGAGTCAGGGGAAATCCTTTACTCTATACTGTTTATATTAATGATTTCAGAACATATGAAACAGGGCTAACTGTAATTGAACCAGGAACAATAAATAAGGAGTTTTATATGACAAAAGGTCATAGGCATAAAAAACCGTCAAGAGAGATTTATATTCCTTTAAGCGGAAAAGGAAAACTTTTGTTGCAAGGAGCAAAAGCAAAACTAATCAGCATGAAAAAAGGAGAAGTGTATATTATTCCCAAAAATCAAGGGCATAGATTGATTAATACAGGGAATAAAAGATTTGAGATATTGACTATATACTCAAAAGATACAGGACATGATTATAATTTCAAGTTTAAAAAAAGGGTGTTTAAATAAAAATGTATGATGTGATAACTTTTGGCTCTGCTGTAATGGATGTTTTTGTAGATACAGATACTGCAGAAAAAGGAAAATATATGGGTTATAAGGTTGGAAGCAAGATTTTGATTAAAGATTTAGAATTTGATATTGGCGGTGGCGGAACAAATACTGCTGTTGCATTCTCAAGATTAGGCATGAAAACAGGATATATTGGAAAAATAGGTGATGATGAAAGCGGGAGAAAGATATTAGATTTATTAAAAAAAGAAAAAATTAAATTTCTGGGTAAGATAAAACAGGGAGCAATAAGTGGTTATTCACTTATTCTAGACAGTAAAGAAGACAACAGAACAATCCTGACATACAAAGGAATTAATAATGAACTTGGTTTTGATGAAATAAAATTAAGAAAAATAAAGACAAAATGGATATATTATTCTTCTCTTCTTGGAAAAAGCCTTAATACCCAAAAAAAACTTGCAACTATATTAACTCAAAAAGGAGTTAAATTCGCATTTAACCCAAGTGATTATTTAATCAAGCGAATAAACCTAAAACCTTTCTTAAAATTATGCGAGGTTTTGATATTGAACAAAGAGGAAGCAAAAATGCTGACAAAAAACAAAGACCTTCTTATTGGCTTGCATAAATTAGGACCAAAAATAGTTGTAGTAACCGACAAAAACAAGCTAATCAGTTGTTATGATTCCCATAACAAAAAGAAATACTATCTCAAACCAAATAAGATAAAGGTTGTTGAAAGAACAGGAGCAGGAGATGCCTTTGCATCTGGCTTTGTTGCAGGATTAATCAGAAACAAGTCAATAATGCAGTCTCTGAAACTTGGATTGCGTGAATCAGAGGGTGTAATAAAACATTTCGGGGCAAAAAATAATTTATTGAGGATGAGGTTGAAGTAGATACTCGAGTGGGTAAAGAGGGATTCAGAATTATTTCTCTCTACATCCTCCACAATTACACTCACATCTCTTATAGAGAGTTGAATTAACCATTTCTTCATAACTTAGATAAGGCTCAAAAAAACCTGCATTAGTGTGTGGAAAACCTTCATTAAAGCACTTTGAAGAACAAGTAGAAGCACAACCATCGTTATATGTATAGGTATTGAAAGTTAATTCACAATTTTCTTCTTTCCACTTATCATCTCTGTCCATTAAGATATTCAATACTACAAGAATTATTATAATCCCCAATACCCAATACCAAAAACCTCTCTTCTTCTCTTTTCTAACCATAATATTACAAGGAGATATTCTATAAAAATCTTCTTAAAAATAATTAGTAAGTTTTTTAATTAAAAAGAAATCTCCATCTTTGAAGATGGAGTAATGAATCTCCACTAACCATTTATTCTAGAAAATATTGATTATAAGAGCCGAGATACTCGGCTCCATGAATGTTTCAATTAGTTGGAACTTTCTAGAATAAATAAATGTTTGTATTCGCTTAGCGAATGCTCTGGAGGAAAAATGGAACAGCAATTAATGATAAACCAGTACAAGAAAACTAATCACAGCGTCGGAGTTGTGATGTTGCATCTTGAGTGGTACACTAAATATTGGTATAAGATATTTAGAAAAACTAAATATAAAAATTTATTGGAAGCATGTATTCGAAGGTCAGCTTCGAGAAATAAAATAAAAATTATTGAACTTGATGTTCAACCCGAACATGTCCATTGTGTTGT
>BDTJ01000043.1 GCA_002897655.1 archaeon BMS3Abin17 | reverse complement strand
GACAATTGAGATACTGCAAAATCCTGAATTGATGATTCAAATTCTAGAAAGTGAGAAGAATATTAAAGAAGGGCAAATTAAAGAGCTAAAAATCTAATAAATTTTGTGCGAACCAATTGCTTCTATCAAAAAGTCCTTGTGTTTTACCGCACCTTAAAAGGTGCGGTTTGTTTGGACTTTAGGATGTCCAAGGATTCATCCACACACTAAAGTGTGTGGTTTTCTCCAGAATCCTTGGCATAATAATTTTTTTGCTGTAATCATCAATGCTATATATCATTCTTATATTAGATCCTATCCAACAACCCCATTTTTCAGAGAGTCTTCCATGCAATGGATGTGCTCCAATCTCTTTTCTGGGATTTGATTTTAATCTTATTAACTTAGATTTAATATCCCCCCTCATTTTTAGATATTTTTGCAATCTTTTTTCTACCTTTGAATTTGCAGTGAATATCTTATACATTTCTCCTCAAAGAACCTCTTGTTTTTAATGGTTTTGTTGGGGAAGGGGGGGTTTGGGGATGTTAGGTAGATTTATATATAGAACTTAAGGGAGAATTATATGATAATATCAGGAATCTCAGGAGGCATATCAGCAATATTCATGAGTGTGTTGCTTATTATTTACCTTATTTTGGCAGAACTGGGCAATGAAAGAATAAAGAAAATACTATTGCCATTCATAATCGTGTTTATAGTAATATTTCTTATTATTGCGGTGATTGATGTAGTTACTATATACATGGGGGCTTAAAATGGAAAAACATATACTGACAATGCTGGCAATCTCTGTATTATTATCTGAGATTATCCTGAGAGTTAACAGCACATTTGGTTTTATTTTATATGCATCTTTGATAACTGGCTGTTTATTGGCTTTATCAAGAGCAGAGAAATTAGATGGGGCTGGCAGAATAATCCTTATATTTATGATTTTCCCTGTAATCAGAATAGCTGAATTGTTTCTTTCTTTTAGTCTGTTTTGGAATGTTCTTGCAGTTTACTTAATTCTCCTTTTTTTATCCAGTTTTTACATGTTTAAATTAAAGATAGATCCAGGATTTACTAAAAAGAAATTATCTTGGATTCCATTTGTTATTTTTATCTCTGCGGGGGTTGGATATCTTGGGAGTTTATTTTTTGAATTTGGAAAATACTCTGAATTAATTGTGCTTATACCTCTTATAGTATATACAGAAGAAGTCTTATTCAGAGGGCTTATACAAAATTCTGTTCAGGAAAAATATGGTATTAACAAGGCGATATTGTTCACAACAATTCTTTATGCAATATTTAGTTTAAGTTTGGGGATTCCTTTGATGTTGTTCATGGTCTCTGTTAGCATTATTATGAGTCTTATTTATGCACATACTAAGAATATATTTTTAACAATTATCATGAGCTTGATTGTTCATGTCTTTTTATTTGCCCTGTGAGGGGTTATCTAAACAACCTGCTCCTTCTGTTTACTGGAAAGAGAGATAAAGAAACATTTAAGAACAATTTTTTTGTTTTTATTTTATGATAACTCCTAAAAAACTATACAGCAAGGTAATGGGTGATTCCCTTTACAGGAATTCAATTTATCTCATGGTCAGCACCTTGATTATGGCTGTTTTGGGGTTTGTGTTCTGGACCATGAAAACTTTTTGAATGTTTTTGTTTTCATGTGTTCTCAAGGATTTGAATAAATTAGATACTCTTGAAATGATTATTGCGAGGATGTTTGCAATTTATGAGGTTGGCCTTGCAACAACAATTATCTCTGTTATGGGGCTTATTACAGGTTTTTCTGTGCTGGGACTGAATATTGGTTTAATCAGGTATTTGCCTCGGGCTAAGGAGAAAAAATTCAGAATGATTATTCATTAAAAATAATCTTTTTAGTTTGATCTATGCACTCTTTACATAAACGAATGTTTTCATTAATCTCTTCCTGATTATTTACATAAGAAGTTGTTCCGTATGTATAAAATTCCCTTCTTTCAATTACATTTGTTTCATGCATTTCTCCATCTTCATGAGTTTCAAGGGAGACTATAAATTTTTCATTCAATTTTACTTTTTCCTCTTCAATTAGATGTTTAATTAATGCGAGAGTGCATTCTTGATTTCTGCTTTCATAACCAAGTTTTATGGTAATTGCTAAAAAACAATGATATATGCAGTAAAAAACAGCACTCATGCTCCAGTCAGAAAATCCGCCTTCGGTGAAATAATTTATGGCGGAAAGATTATGCTCTGCCTTGGCAATATGTTTTCTTGCTCCGTTAATATCAGAGGTTATTTTAATTAACCCTCTATGTTTTTTGTTTTGTTCTAATTCTTTTTGTGCTTTTTTCAAACACCACCTTGTTTTATTTTTTGCATGTGTCATTTTATAGAATATTTTTAGTTATTTCTTCCTGACCAAACAAGATTACTCCTGTTTTTATTATTTTCATTATTGCATTATTTTTATTTTGCATATCTTTTTCAAAATCTTTTTTTTCCTGAAGGATTAAATGAACTTTTTTTAGTAATATTTTGTTTTTTTTATTTATTATGCTTTTAATTTCATTGAACATTGTTTTATCAGCAACAACTAAAAGATCTATGTCTTTTGCGGAATCTTCCCTTTTTAAGATTGACCCAAATAATATGGCAAAGTTTATTTTGTCTTTTAACTGTCTAAATTCCTCAACCCACCTTTTATGATTTTGAGCTTCAATAGTCAATACCATTTCAATTTCCCTTAGAGTTAGTGGATTTTCCATATTAAGCGAATAAATTGATGCATTGCCAATTTTTTGAGATTTGACAATTTCTCTTTTTTCAAGTTTTTTAAGTGCCTTAAATGAGCCTGCATGGCTAATTCCAACAAGATTGCTTATATTTCTGCTGTTATAAGGAGTAAGAGGATCCTTAAACAATATCTTTATTATCTCTTGTTCTTTTTTTATTTTCATTAGTTTAATATTTCCATTTAGTTAATGTATATTAACTTTTAGTTAATATGGCTATTTAAGCCTTTTGTTTTCCAAAAACCCCTGAACAAAAACATTTAAGAATGATTTTTTTGTTTTTATTTTATGATAACTCCTAAAAAACTATACAGCAAGGTAATGGGTGATTCTCTTTACAGGAATTCAATTTATCTGATGTCAAGCACACTTGTGATGGCTGTGCTTGGGTTTGCTTTCTGGATGATTAATGCAAGGCTGTTTACAGTTGAGCAAATAGGCCTTGCAACAACAATTATCTCTGTTATGGGGCTTATTACAGGTTTTTCTGTGCTGGGACTGAATATTGGTTTAATCAGGTATTTGCCCAGGGCTAAGGAGAAAAATAAGAAGATTAATACAGCATTTACATTAGTTGCAATAACAACGGTTATTGTTACATCAATATTCCTTATTGGACTGGGAAAATTCTCTCCAAGATTAATATTCATACAGGAGAGCCTGATTTTGTCTTTTAGTTTTATATTTTTCATGGTTTTTGCAGGATTTAATTCAATAATTGACAGTGTTTTTATTGCTTACAGGAATACGAAATATATCCTTGCAAAGAATACAATCTTTTCATGCCTTAAAATTGTTCTTTCTTTTTTGTTTGTTGGGTTGGGAGCTTACGGGATATTCAGCTCATGGATGATTTCCCTGATAATTGCAATAAGTTTTTCATTCTTTATGTTAATTAAAAAATATGAATATAAGCCAAAGTTTGCCTTTTATGACAGCATAATCCATAAGATAGGAAAATACTCGTTTGGAAACTATGTTGCAGGTTTTATCGGAGGGCTTCCTCTTATGATTCTGCCCTTAATGATAACAAACATGATTGGCCCTGAAACAACAGCTTACTACTACATGGCCATGATGATTGCAGGATTGCTGTTTGTGATTCCGCAAGCGACGACTCAAAGTTTATTTGCAGAGGGTTCATATGATGAAGAAAACTTAAAAGTTCAGGTTAAGAAAGCTGTTAAGATAATTGCATTGTTGATGGTGCCTGGGATTTTGATTACTGTGTTTTTTGGTCAGTATATTTTATTAGCTTTTGGCAAAGAATATTCAACAGAAGGCTTTAGATTCTTGCAGATAATTGCATTGAGTGGGGTTTTTGTGGGGGTGAATGCTGTGTTTGGAAAAATCTTGCAGATTAAGAAGAGGGTAAAGGAAATAATCATGATTAATATTTTTGGGGCAATTGTATTGATAGGATTAGTTTATTTATTAATGGATAAAGGGCTTTTAGGTATTGGTTTGGCTTGGGTTATTGGAAGAAGTGTTGTTAGTTTGATTTATATTGTTTTTGTTCGGGTGAGGAAGAAAAAGAATAAAGACTAAGCTGGAATTTTTTTATTGTTATTAATACAATTTACAAAAGAAACAGTAAATCCTTTTTTTTCATATTGGCTCTGCACTGCATTAAACATAGAACAAATTTCCTGAGACATATTTCTCTCTACAATTTTCTTACTTGATTCTTCTTTCTGTTTCAAATATTCATCTGCACAAGATCTTGATATAAAATCAACACTCTTAAAATCTAACATAATTTCTGCTTCTTTTCGCGAATTTATTTTTTCAAAGAATGCAGAAATAGTTCTTCGAGTGAAAATATTATTGCCAAATTCTTGAGACAATAAAATTCTCTTTACCATATTTTATGGTAGGGAAGCATATATATAAAGTTTTCTAACCCTCTAGATAAGGGTAGATATTGACATCTTTTTTAGGTGTTGGAAGCCTAAAATAAAGGAAGGTTCCTTCCAAAGAAACATCTTTAAAATCATAAAATTGAGGATCTTCATTTTCTTTTAATATAGCTACCCCTTTTCTGGAAACTATATGCAATTCCCCTTTTATTCCCTTTAAGGATATATCTCTACAGGACTTTAACCCATACCCCCTCATTTTCTCATCTTTTTTAGTGGTCACTTCCCCTGATATTGCCATTTTAATAGCCTCAGAATCTTTGCTAAAACTAATTTTATTCTTTTCAAAATTAAATGGGATAGTAATTCCATTATCTGAAACAGCTATGTCGAGATGTTTTTTTCTTGGATAATATTGTGCCATTAAGGATGCAAAAGTAAAATTAGAATGCTCATCCATATTATCTGCCAATTCCCCTAAAATATATTTTACACTACTCCCAAAAGTGCTGGGAATTTTATTCTCTATAGAACCTATTAGGGCATTAGACTCTTCATTTACCTGATTCTGATTATTTGGATTATTTGAAAAATGTTTCAGGGAGACAAAAGTATCTCCATCAGATTTCCTGCCTAATGGAAATCCTATATTAGAAAGCCACTCTTTTACTTTAGAGTTCTGGGGGGGGTAAATAACTTATTTCAGCACCTTTGTTATGAATTTCCATTAATTTGCCGCTGATCAAAATCACTGAACACGGAAGAGCCCATTTAACCTCGGATAAATCTAATTCTATTTTTCTCCTTTTATCAAAAGTTTTGTCAATTTCAGAGATAATCTTCAAAGAGTCTTCTATCTGGTGAAAAGGGTTATCGCCATCTGACAAAATAACTTTAATCATCATAATTTAAGATATAAAGAGTTTATAATTCTTGTTTAATAAAAATCTCACTTCATCAATTCACAATCTTCATCATCATACTCAAGAAGAATTCCAAAACCAAAATCCACAATTTCCTTGTTAATTAAAACATCATCAGCATAAACCCATCTTAGGCTTCTTCCATATTTATCTGTCTTGTTTCCTTCAAGCCTTACTTCAGAATTGAAAAGTTTTTCTCTTAAAAAAACAGTTGCGTCATCATAACCTTCCTTGCCTCTTTCAGGAGTATCCACACAAAGTAATCTTATGATTTCTCCATCATTAGTCTTAAATGTGTCTCCGTCAATTACCTCTGCAACTTTTGAATAACCCATCTCATTATATTTCTCCTGATTAAATATTAATGTAATTGCAAGATATAATAGATAGAAAACCACAACAACAGATATTGTGACTATAACCACCATTTTTATCTGAGATTTTGATTCTGACTTCATTGATTAACTAATGAAAAGATGGTTTTAAAGATTGGGTTTTGGAGTTGGCTGGGGGAAAGACTTACTTTTCAATCTCTTTTCTTAATTTATCAAATAGAAATTTTGTCCTTTGTTTTAAATGTTCAAATTCTTGTTCTTCTAAAAATGTCTTAACTGAATACTGCATATTTTCTCTTATGTCCAATATTTTATTGCTATACTTTAAATTTTTAGTAACATCTTTATCATAAATCTCCCTTAATTCGTCTTTTGTTAAATTGATTTCCTTTTTATCTGCCATCTCTTCAACCAATGCAAATGTACAGCTCTGGTTTCTTGATTCAAATCCTTTTTTAGACACTAATGCCAACAAAAGATGGTAAAGAGAATAAAATGATGCAGAAGCAGACCAGTCAGAATACCCGGTTTTATCAAAAAGTCCTTGTGTTTTACCGCACCTTAAAGGGTGCGGTTTGTTTGGACTTTTGGATGTCCAAGGATTCATCCACACACTAAAGTGTGTGGTTTTCTCCAGAATCCTTGGCATAAAAAACATCAATTGCATTAAAATTGTGTATTGCTTTTTTAATATGCCCGCTAATATATTCTTCTGAAGGATTTATTTTCTTCAAACCTTTATGCCTTTCACCTTTCTCCCCTTCTTTTAAACATTTTTTCAATTTATCTTTTATACTCATTTTCAATAAATTCTATTATTTCATTATGCCCCCAAAATATCACCCCGTATCTTAGTGCATTTATAATAACTTTGTCTTTTTTGCAGATGTTTTCCTTGAAATCTTCTTTTGTCTGGATAATGTCATGCACTTTGACAGGAATTGATTTAAATATTTCTAAAGCTTTTTTTCTGTATTCTTTAAACATTGATTTATCAATAATAAACAAGATATCCATATCATTTGGCTCTTTTTTAATATCTGTATAAGATCCAAATACAATACAGCAAATAGCTATTTCTTTAAGGGGTTCTAAATCTGCTTTTCTAAACTTCAGTTTTCCTTCTAATTCATTTATTAAAGATAATTCAAGGATATTTTTCGTTTTTTCATTATTAAAATTCAAGCCATAGGATTTTATGTTGGCAATTTTCTTTGAAATTAAGATGCCTTCTTCCTCAAATTTTCTTAATATTTTAAGAGCGCCATTAGGGGATAAACTGCACTTCCTTGCAAGTTCGTTAACAGAATACTCATTATCAAATTTCAGAAGCAATAATTTCAGGACTTTTTTCTCATTTTTAGTCAGCATTTTAAGTATTCACCTATAGTGTATAGTTATACACCTTTGGTATATAAACCTTTTTATTCTTCTTTGAATCAGGAAAATTAAGAAGTTTGTTCACTTTTTGATTTTAAAAAGAGGTAGGGGTTATTTTTTCTTTCTCAATTCTATTTTGCCTTTAGTAGATTTACTCTCTAACTCATCCCCTTCTTTGAAATCTGCTTTTTTTAGTTCCTCAGGAGGTATATTAATCATAAATTTGTAATAGTTTTTACCCTTGTGTTCTCTTAAGAACCTCTTTTGAACCTTCATAATTCTCTTAATAGATAACTATTTATAAATCTTGAGGCGCCGAAAGACTTAAATATGTGAGGCGCCTAACAATATAATGAGATGTTATTATAGGGGAGCTATTGTATTAGGCCTGTTCATAGCCCTGATAATCTCTTATTTATCAATGCTCTTTGAGGAAGAAATCAGAAGGTTTGTGAGGAAGTGGTTTTAAGGGGGGTTTTGGGAAGGGGTTTGGATTGATTAGGATGGCTTCTAAACATTAGAAATATCTATTTTTCTTGTAAAGAACTTTACATCTCCTTTTGCTTCTGTTTGGTCACATTCATGTCCGTCACACAAATCTTTCCCTCTGATCACTCTTTTTATATCATGGGCTTGAATTACTACTCTACTTCCAAAAATAAATTTGGGTATTTGCACAACAAGAATACTCTTAACTTTTCTTGTTGGTAAATTTATATTTCCACCCATTTTACCTTGTTCTCTTTTTCTAATTCTTCAATAACTTTTTCAACCTGATTGGCAGGTAACTTTAATCTTTGAGAAATTTCAAAGAGTGTCATTTCATTTACTTCTTTTTTAATTTTTCTTAAATAAGATATAATCATTGTTTTAGCTTTAGCATAAGCGACATCTTGGAATTTATATATAATATATTGTTCTTGTTCTTCTCTTAAAATTCCTACTTCTTGTTTTAATTCACTCATTTGATTTTGCATACCTCTAACAACTCTATAAAGAATAGCTTCATTCATATTCTCAAAATTTAATGGAATACTTATCTCACTATCTTCCCATTTTATTTTTAATTTTCTCTCTTCGCACAGTATATTTTTATCTTGCATCATCAATTTCCTCTAATAATTTAATAAATTTCTTAGACGATTCATTACTTGGAGCATTTACATGCATAATTTTTTTAGATAGCTCCTCATTGCTTTCATGTCCTAAAATAATTGGATATATCTCTTTTTTTTCGTTCATCTCCTTAACCATAAAAACCAAACTTATCGGGTCAATTTTTAAATCTTTTTCAGATAATTTCTTTAGAAAATTCTTGTCTAATAAATCAGATATAGAAATTCCCTCAAAACATAATATTTCTTGTTTCCTAACTATTTTTGTCATCTTAGTATTTATATTATATCAAAAGATTTTTTAAATGTTTGCCAATAATCTTAAACCGAATAACTTTTTGGTATTTAATTAAATTTATTAATAGAAAACTGCTTATTCCATTATGGATATTTGGAGCGTTTTAGTATCTTTAAACTATGCTTTAATAGATGTCATCTTTATTGAAGTTATTATATTCACACTTTTTAAGATAAATGATAGAAATGCCATAAAAATAGGTAGCAATAAAGGGAAATTTAAAGAGAGTGAATGGTTTGTTTTCGGTTTTATGATTGTATCAATAATATTCTTTTATTTGAGTAATTTATTACAAAATTGGGCAATCCTACAGCTAACAAGTCTTAAATGGTGGCTCTTATTAATTCTCTTGGGATTATCTTTGTTATCAACATTATTTTTAGCCAAATGTATGTTAGGACGGAAATGGAGATTTAGACTTGTTTTATATCCATTAATCCTTCTTATAATAACTATCCTAACAGCAGTTCTTATAGCAATCTTTAGGTAGCAAAAAATATAAATAAGAATAAGTAAAGCGAAATAATTCCAAATATAAAAACTAATTCTTTCCAAACTAACTTTACTAAAGAGATAACTCTTTTTTCTCTTTCAGATCTGGTGTTTTCTTTCCAAAACCAGCAGATTCAGAAATAAGCTTGGCATATTGCCAGAAGATTCCGTCCCTTATCCATCTTTCCTGTGATAGTGTTAGGGTTTTAGGAAAGAGGGTATTAGAGATTTCAGGAGTAAATTATAACATTATTACCTGAAATGTCTATCTTGTCTTTACCATTGCAGGAGGCATGCACTTATATGGGGGTTGGGGAAGGGGGGTTTTGGGGGTTAAAATAATAGCAAACTGCAGTGTCCGATAATTATTTAAGGTTAATATTGCTAAATAAAACATGGAATCTGAAATAAGAGATTTAAAGGACGATATAAAAAAATTAATAGCAGATGTAACTTTAATCAAGAATTTGCTGGTTGAAGAGGGAGAATTAAGTGATTGGGCTGTTAATGAATTAGAAGAAGCAAGAAAGATACCTGAATCTGAATGTGTCTCTCATAAAGAGGCTAAAAGAATAATTCTCCAAAAATGAGTTATAAGATTCTTTGGAAACCAAAACCTCTAAAATTTTTAAACAGATTGCAAAAAGATGTTGCTATAAGAATATTAGAAAAAATAGATAAGTTAAAAGAAGACCCTTTCAGATATCTTGAGCATTATGAAGGGGCAAAAGTCTATAAGTTTAGAATTGGGAATTATAGATTATTAATTGATGTTAACTTTAAGTCTAAAACCCTTATAATTGAAGTTTTTGATAAAAGAGGAAGAATTTACAGATAAAATCTGGCTGATAAAAAATTTAAGGTATTGTTATTAATCTTTATTTTGATGTTTTGACTCGTGCTTTAACTCAGACTTCATTGATTAACTAATGAAAAGAAGGTTTTAAAGATTGGGTTTGAGGATGATTGGATAGGATGAGGATTGGAAAGAGGAAGCCATTTTCATAAGAATGTTTAAATATGAAAAGTCTTTTAAAAATAAAAGAAAAATGAGTGATAAAAAAATAAAAATAATAATGACTAAAACATATCTGGATAGTTTGTATAAACTAAAGGACTCATCAGTCATTGTTCAAATTGAGAAGAAAGTAAAAAAACTTCTAGAAAATCCGGATATTGCAAAACCAATGAAGTACCAACACGAAGGATTTTGCGAAATACCTGTTGGAAGCAGATACAGGGTTTATTGCATAAGATTAGACAGCACAATCATAGTGTTTATACTTGGACCTGCAATACATCATAAAGACAATTATCAGAAATCCGGAGAATATAAAAAATTGTTTGAACAATTAAAAAAAGTAAAAGAAGAATTTAAGGATAAGACATAATATTCTAAAAAATTAATTTGTCAGAGTTATATAATTTCCTTTCTTAACATCATCTAGTGCTGAGACTAAACCTTTAACCACCTGTTGATTTGATAACATCTCTATAATTCTTTCTTTTTCCTTGATTATCTGCTTCAATTTTTCTTCCTTTGGCACATCCTTTATTTTCATAATAAATAGAAATATTTGAAGTATTTAAGATTTACTGTTTACGCCCTTCAAGGGTGATCCCTTGGGGATGTTTTAAGAGAGGTTATTAACCTAAATTTAATTCTTGTGATGTGATTACAGCTGTGTTAGTTTTTCCTGACTGGTGTGAGAATAAGCTTGGCATATTACCAGAAGATTCTGTCCCTTATCCATCTTTCCTGTGATAGTGTTAGGGTTTTAGGAAAGATGGTATTAGAGATTTCAGGAGTAAGTTATAACATTATTACCTGAGATGTCTATCTTGTCTTTACCATTGCAGGAGGCATGCACTTATGGGGGTTGGGGAAGGGGGTTTTAAGGGTTAGAGGAAGAATTAAAAAACAAGGAAACTTTAAATGTCAAGAACCGCCAGTCTTGGTTCTTGAACATCGTCAGAATTCCATAAGTGGTGACTTCAGTCTGACCACCCGTCAAATAGACGAGTGGAATTCTGAGATTTAAAAGAGAAGCAAAGATGACCAAATTATTTTATTTAGATACTTCAATATGGCTTGATTTCCTGGAAGACAGGAATGAACCAAATATGCCTAAAAGTGACTGGGCTAAAAAGTTTATTGAAAATATAATATTATATGATGATAAAATTATAATCTCAGATGTTGTGATAAATGAATTAATCGCTTTAGGTTATTCTGAATATGATTTAGAGGAGATTTTTTTAGGTTTTGATGAAATCATTATCCGTAAAAATTCTCTAAAGAAACAGGTAGGAAAGGCAAAAGATTTATCAAAAAAACGAGAAGTCCCCCTGTTGGATGCTCTTCACGCCGTTATTGCAAGAGATAATAATGCATTATTAATAACTTTCGATAATCACTTTAAACAATTAACAGATATTGTTAAAACAAGCACTTCAAAAGAATTTATTTAAGGTTGAATTTTTTTTCATAAGATTCTGTTAAACTTTCCCTTGCTTTATGCAATTCTTCATCAGTTGTCTTCTTTTTTGAAGAACCTGCCAGAAGGGATACTTTTTTTAGTAATTCTTCTTTTTTGATTTCTTTTATCTTGTCTCTTATGGCTTCTCTTATAAATTCTGTCTTAGTTGAATACAAATGTTTCGCCATTACTTTCGAAAGCTCTTTTGCGAAGTCTTTTTCAAGCCTGATACTGATTGTTTCCATGTTACATTGTAATACTATGTAATATATAAATGTTTCCGTCTCTTATCCATCTTTCCTGTGATAGTGTTAGGGTTTTAGGAAAGAGGGTATTAGAGATTTCAGGAGTAAGTTATAACATTATTACCTGAAATGTCTATATTGTCTTTACCATTGCAGGAGGCATGCACTTATATGGGGGTTGGGGGGTTTGGGAAGGGGAATGATGGGGGATTCATTTTAAAATTTAATATTACCGGGATTTATCTTCTTAAATCCTATTTTCTTTTCAGACTCAGAAAAAGTTATTTTAAATTGATCAAAGAAACCTAATCTTCCTATAACTATCGGGATATTCTCTTTTTCTGTTGGGACAAGAACCGGCATCCAGAAATCATAAATTTCTCTTCCTTTCCCAAAACTCATCATGACTTTTCCTTGTTTTGCTTTAACAGGGATACCCGATATCCCAGATATCTCATTAAATCCAATGTATTCAATATCTATAAACTCTGCAATTTCTTTTGGGATTATAGTCATATCTGATCCAGAATCAAGTATAGCAATTATATCTAAACTATCTTTTCCTCGGATAGTTAAAGGAATCATAGGTCTATGAATTATATCTCCTGTTTTTAATTTAACAGATTTATACTTAAATGAGAAGCCCATTTTAGATTATAGACAGGACAATAGGTATGGCTTCTGGCAATTTTCCTATTAAAGGTTTTTTTCCTTTATAATTAGTCTCAACAACTGCATACATTTCCTTGAAAGATTCACTATGGGCAACTACCTTATTGTCAATTATAGCTATCCACTCCCCAGCATATTTAGTTATATCTTCCTCAGATAATGATTCAAAATTAGAGATTATTTTCTGCATTTTATAGATTATAATAAGCCTTGAACTATTTAAATCTTACTTAAACACCCCGCTCCTTTGTTTGCGTCAAGCAAAGGATTTTTTAGAAACCCAACATCCCCACTATGAACACAGCTGTTAAGATTAATTCTCCGATTGTTATTTCTTCCATTTCATCATCACCTCCAAGAACAAATGCATCATAATAAACTAAAGGTATCGGGATTTATAGGATAGAGGTATTAGCCAGAAGATTCTGTCCCTTATCCATCTTTCCTGTGATAGTGTTAGGGTTTTAGGAAAGATGGTATTAGAGATTTCAGGAGTAAATTATAACATTATTACATGAAATGTCTATATTGTCTTCACCATTGCAGGAGGCATGCACTTATATGGGGGTGCGGGGGGTTTGGAGCAAGGAAAGTTATTAATAATCACCTTAGGATAAAGCTTAAATACTTTAACAACCA
>BDTJ01000042.1 GCA_002897655.1 archaeon BMS3Abin17 | reverse complement strand
GCTTCGAGTGTTGGGTTTGTTCAGTTAGACAAAGTAACTGAATATGTAAGAAATCAAAGTGAGCATCATGAAACTACTTTTTTGGGTTAATTGGAAACTCCACACTTTAGTGTGGAGAGGATGTCATAGGTAACAATGCATTGAAAATATTCAATTTCTTCTTTAGTCTTTTGGTTTGTCATAGAAGTTAAATCTTCATGAATATGTATGATCTTTTCGGGCTCTTTCTCTTTTACCATTTCATTCTCCAGCACTTAGCTCAAGAATTAGTTTTCCTTTTGAAATATTATAATCTGTTATTGGAAGGCTTATTGGGATTAATTTAAAATAAGCCTTGTTCTTTCCAACTGCCTTAATTTCTATGCTGTTTTCAAGCCTCATTATTGATACATCTTTTATTGATTTAACCTCTGGCATGTTAATTTCATAAATTACTTTATTTGAGAGCCTTCGGATATCTGTTAAAGGCTCTTGTTTTTGGAGTTTTGAGAATTTCTTTAGATTCTCTTGAGAAAAACTTAATATTAATGGTTTTTTAACTTTAGTTTTAACCTGCTTTTTAGCTTGAACAGCTTGATTCTCTATATTATTGAGATTAATTTCTTTTCCATTTATCATTAATCTTATGTTTGTTCTTTGAGGGATTTTTCTTGAGGGTTGTGAGTTTGTTTTTGAGAATTCCTTTGTCATTTCTTTTTCTAGCATATTCATCATACTTCCAAACATCTTATTTATCATTTTCCCACTAATGCCTCCAAAAGGCATTGAAAAGGGGTCTTCTACATTCTGGGAATTATCATCTTTTCCTAATAATCCCCAGTCTTCGTCATTAGAACTTTTGTTTATGGGATATCCACAGTTAGAGCAAAATCTATGCTTATTGCTGGTTTTTTCTCCACATCTTCTGCAAGTTTTTTTCTTAAACATGGTTAGTGAAATTGTGTTTTGTTTAAATATCTTTCGTGAGGATTAATATGGTTTTTAGTTATCTTGTATGAATGTATTTTTTTATTGAAAATATCTCATGTGCTTCTTCAACAAGGGAAGGTTTGGTTTCTTTTAAGATAATTTCCTCAAAATCCTTAAGATTTCTTAGTTTTTCTGTTTTTCTTACTTCTTTGATTTTTGTCATTCCAATAAATACAACAATCATTCTTGCAATTGCTCCAATTATAAATATAAGGATTATAGGTTCTATGAAACTTGTTTTTAAATATCTGATTAATATTGCTCCTATTCCTGCACCTAAAAATATTCCAATTCCACCCAT
The DNA here is from genome assembly GCA_002897655.1 of archaeon BMS3Abin17. GTDB lineage: Archaea > Nanobdellota > Nanobdellia > Pacearchaeales > GW2011-AR1 > BMS3ABIN17. The sequence continues at coordinate 30,557 of BDTJ01000042.1, read as the reverse complement.
CATATTATAATAAGATGTGGCTAAGCCCCTTTTTGATTTTTCTACATTATCATAAACAAAATTCCGTTCAGATAGGCTAAATCCAGACCATGCAAATCCTCTAACAACTCCTGTGCTTATTAGATATAATACAGAAGTATTAAGTATTAATAAAATTGGGATTATTGGAATCAACATACTTGTTATACATAAAACCTTGTAGTTTCCATATATGTCTGAAATAACCCCCCATAATCTTATAAAAAATAAAGAGAAAAAGAGATGTGAGAGAATTATTAAGGTATATGATGTATAACTAAACCCCAGAAATCTCAATAGATAAATAGCCAATACAGAAAAAGATACCATGTTTGCCATACTCAAAAATAGTCTAAAAATGGCGAATCTCCCAAAATTTGTTTTTGGAGCTTTTATTAAAAAATTCCAAAATGAAAAATAATCCCTTTTCTTAATCTTGATTTTTGGTTCATACTCTTTTTTAATAATTTTGAGAGTAGCAAATCTTGTCATAAATGTTAATAAAAATAAAATTCCAAACCCAAACATGATCCATCCTTGTTTTTTAAAATAATCTAAAAAAACTGCTGCTAAAACAGCAAGGATTAAGGTGAAGATGCCTGTAAACAAGTTCCTTTTTGCAAACCATCTTCCACGGTATTTTTTATCTACAATATCTCCAGCCCATGAGAACCATGCAGGAATTAATATGCTTGAAAGAGCAACATAAAATGAAAAGAAGAGCAAGACTGCCAAAGGAAGTAGGTTAACTATTATCCCTTTGTAAAATAAGATAGCAATTATGATCAAAGGTATCCATGTTAATGAAGAAAAAAACCTTGTTTTTAAGAATATTTTTTTTCTTGAGTGCTTTTCCATTAGATTTGACCCGATGATTTGACCCAAGGGACTAATTAAGCCTACTAAAGAACTTATCATCGCCACAAGAGAGTTACTCGCATTAACTGCTATTGCAAAAGGAGAAATATAATTATATCCAAGTGAATCTCCAAATGTCCAGAGAATTCCCTCTTTTATATTGAGTCTTCTAGCCTTATGTCTTAATTCTTTCTCTTTTTTTGATCCTTTTCTCACCATCTTTGTAAGATATATAATGGAGAATATTTAAATATGTCTGAGAATACCTTTTCTCATGGCAAGGAAGAAATTTTATGTTACAAGTCCTATCTATTATCCAAACGACATCCCCCATATAGGACATGCATATACAACTATTGCAGCAGATGTTTTGGCTAGATGGAACAAGATTAAGGGAAATAATGTATTTTTTCTTACAGGAACAGATGAACACGGGAAAAAAATTGAGAATGCCGCAAAAAAACAAAATAAAAAAACAAAAGAGTTTGTTGATTCCCTTGTTCCAAAATTTGAAGATGCATGGAAAAAACTTAATATAGATTATGATAGGTTTATCAGAACAACTGATAGTGACCATAAAAAGATTGTGAAAAAAATATTACAAAAAGTATATGATAAGGGAGATATTTATCCTGGGAAATATGAAGGTTTTTATTGTACTGGGTGTGAAGCATACTATACTGAAAGAGATTTGGAAGATGGTTGCTGCCCAATACATAAGACAAAAATTGAGAAATTAAAAGAGGAGAGTTATTTTTTCAAACTTTCTAAATACCAGAAAAAACTTCTTGAATTATACAGGAAAAATCAGAATTTTATCCTTCCTGAGAGCAGAGCCAGGGAAATTGTTAATTTTGTTAAAGAAGGGTTACGGGATTTGAGCATCTCAAGAACAAATTTTGACTGGGGAATCTCTCTTCCTTTTGACAGTAAGCATGTAGCTTATGTCTGGTTTGATGCCTTGCTAAATTATTATTCTGCTACAAAAGAAGGGGGAAAACAAAAATTCTGGCCTGCTGATGTTCATCTTATTGGAAGAGATATTCTAAGATTTCATGCTGTGATATGGCCTGCAATGTTGATGTCTGCTGGAATTGAGCTTCCAAAGAGCATATTTGCACATGGGTGGTGGACTTTTGATAAGGAGAAGATATCCAAATCAAGAGGGAGGGTTGTGAATGTGGATGAATTAATTTCTATAGCAGGAGTTGATTCTGCAAGATACTTTTTATTTAGAGCAACACCTTTTGGCCAAGATGGGGATTTTTCAGAAAAAGCCTTAGTTGAAAGACACAACAACGAACTTGCAGATAAACTTGGAAATTTAGTTAGCAGAGTTTCTGCTTTAGTTGAAAAAAATGGAATTGTGAAGTGTCAGAATAAACTCTTGAAAAAATTAAATATCAAAAAAATTGAAAAACTTTTTGAAGATTATGAGTTTGATAAAGCTTTAAATGAAATATTTGCATTTATTGATGTTTGTAATGAGTATATTCAGGCTAAAAAACCATGGGAGACAAAAGATAAGAAGGTATTATATGAATTAGCTGATAGCATTAAGGCAATTGGAATCTTGCTCTATCCGTTTATTCCTTCAACATCTGAGAAAATTGCAAAACAATTTGGATTTAAGATTGATTTTAAAGAGATTAAGAAGCTCCTGAAGATTAAGAAGATAAAGAAGAGTGAGATTTTGTTCAAAAAAATCTGAGAATTTTTTTGACTCTCAAACTTTATGAAAGTTTAAGATTTAGGAAGATTTGATTACTTCTTCAAACCTAATTTCTTAAAAAATCTTGTCCATATTTTTTCCCTGTCTTTTTCTGAATCATACACAACCCCCAAGATTTGTGCAGCTATTTCTTTGTATGCTCTTGCAGCATTGCTTTTTGGGTGAGTATGGACAACAGCGTCTTTTTTACTTAGGGATTCTGAAACACAAATATCTTCTGGGATCATCCCAAGAATAGGGGATTCTAACATATCCTTAACTGTGTCAGGAGACATTTCAATATCATTTTTCTTTACCCTTGTAACAATAATTCCTTTTACTCTTTTATTTGATTGTTCTGCTAATTTTATTGCTTTTAGTGCATCTGTGATTGAAGGCATTTCCGGGTTTGTCACAATTATCAATTCATCTGCCATATTAATTGCAGACATTGCTTCGTTTCCAAGTCCAGCCGCGCTATCAACAATAACCCATTCTGAGAGCTTCTTAAAACCTTTTTTAAATTCTATTAATTTTTCTGGCTTTATCTTCTTAAACTCTTTTATAGAGATAGAAGAAGGTATAATTTTTAATCCAGACTCATGCTCATAAACTGCCTCGAATAATTCAACATCTCCTTTTAATACATGATTTAGGTTGATAGGGGCCTCTGGAGAGCCTAAGTGGATTCCTACATTTGGGGTTGATAAATTACCATCCACTATTAAGACCTCCTCTCCAAAATAATTCATTGCTGCTCCTAGATTTATAGCAGTGGTTGTCTTTCCAACACCCCCTTTTCCTGAAGTTATTACTATTAACTTTTTCATTTTAGTATTAATTAACCTTAAGAAGCTTTTACTACAGAAATTTCTTGTTTTTTGCTGTTTTTGAAATTTCTGTCCCAAAGACTTCTTACCTAAGAAGAAATTGTTTGGTTGTACTTATAAACTTTTCTAACCTTTCTGCATATTTTTTCAGTTGTTCTAGATTTATATTTATTTCTTTTCCTCTGTAAAATACCTTTAAGGTAACATTTTTTCTAAATTCTCCAATCCTCTCCTTTCTCAATTCCCTGATTTTTCTGAACATTTCATACATATCTATAACTTTAACGAAATCCTTGTTTTTCCTGAATAATTTTTTCACTTGCTCGATTTTTCCAATTGGATTTGAAGAGATTGAAGAAATCTTCTTTTTCTTTTTAGCATGTTTGAGTATGGCGTCAATACTTGTTTCAATCATCCTTCCCCATCTTATGAGCAAATTTATAATAACATCGCAGGTTTTAGTATATTTCAAGCTAACATAAAGCAAATGGTCTGCACTTATTTTTTCCTGAATTATATCTTCCATTTTAATCCTTAAACCTCTTAATTAGAATTATAATTTAATAGGGTATTGGGGTTTTTATATTTATCTTAAACAGGATTGAATTTATCTTTTGTTTTATTCAATATGCTTTTTGCCAAAAGAATAAACTCCTTTATTTTATCCACACTTATTGTCTTTTGCTCTAAGTTCTCTGATAAAATTATTACTTTTTCCCTTCGAATAAATTCCATTGTGCTTTTCTTGTGTTTTTCCACAATCTCAAACAATTCTAAAATTAATTTAATCTCTTCTCCAGTCATCTTGTATCTTTGGGCGCACTTGTCTTTGAATGTTCTAAAATTTAACATGGGGTCTTTATACAAATTTATCCTTTTGTAGAGATACTCATATTGCAATATCGAGTTTATGCAATTGGCAATAGCAGCCTTTGTTTCTAATATTATTTTTAAGAGGAGTTTTTTGTCTTTAATTAGAGGAAAAGTGACATAAATCAGGTGGTCTGCTGTCCTAATCATCTTTTCTGCTTCTTGAAGGTTTTGCAGGAATTTCTCCATAAAAATAGAGGGCATTTAAATTAATATGGTTTTTGGTTCAAAAACCATTAGATTAGAGTATGGGCTAAGAATTATTCATTAAGCTCTAAAATAGATTCAGCAAGGTCTTGTGTCTTTTCAAGAGATGCACTGGCCTTTTCCTCACTTACCCCTGTTTTTTCCATTACAGTCTTAATATCATCTGGTGAAATTCCCACATCCTCTTCTTTAACATCCCCTACAACCTGAAAAGTTTCCTGTCCTTGCATCTTAATCTTTGTAACAGAAGGGTTTTCAATGATTATTTTAGTATCATCAGTTTTTTCAATTATGACTCTTGAAGCAGGGATTTCTTCCTGAGACATTCCCATTTGCTTCATGACTGCCTGCATTTTTTTTGGATTTATTCCGCCAAACATTTTAAATTATTAAAAGAATGCCCCTAGCCCTATTCTGAACATGATTATTAGAATTATAAATACAATTACATGTGTTGGTTTTAGATTTATCTTGCTTTCATATTCTTCGCTGAATCTTGTCAATCCACCAAACCCCCCAGGGAGGTTTACTTTGTTATCTTGTGCCATGATTTTGTTAAACACAGATAGTTTTTAAAAGTTGCTGTGAGTTATTTGAGTATGGGCCTTAAAAATATCAAAAATTGGAGTGTTGAGATAGAGAAGAAAATTACTGATAAATGGAAAAAGGCAGAGTTGTATAATTTTAATTCAAGGACTAAAAAAAAGGTTTATTCTATAGACACACCCCCTCCATATGTGAATGCACCAATTCATATAGGCCAGGCAATTACTTATTGTTTTATGGATATGATTGCAAGATACAGAAGAATGAAGGGTTTTGAGGTTTTGTTCCCATTGGGTCTTGATAGGAATGGGTTACCAATTGAGATAGGCGCAGAAAAGAAGTTCAAGGTTTCTCCATTTAAGATTGGAAGAGAGAAGTTTATCGAATGTTGCAGAAAGCTACTTAATGAGACTTCAACAGAAACCACAGATACTTTCTCAAAAATGGGAATCTCTTTTACTTCTTATAAGGAAGGAAAGCATATTGGAGGAATCTACAAAACAGACTCTCCAGAGTACAGAACATTAACTCAGACCACTTTTATTGGTTTGTATAAAAAAGGACTTGTCTATGAGGATACAAGAATTAATAATTGGGACATAAAACTTCAGACAACTGTTGCTGATTCTGAAATTGAATACAAAGATATTGAGTCAACTTTTAATGATATTAAGTGGAAGATTAAAGGAACAGGAGAAGAAGTTGTTATTGGAACTACCCGTCCTGAACTTATTTGTACTTGTGGCATGGTTATTTACAATCCAGATGATAAGAGATACAGGCATCTTAATGGGAAAAAAGTACTCTCCCCTTTATTTAACAAAGAGATTCCTATAAAGTCACATCCAATGGCAGATATTGGCAAAGGAACAGGATTGGTTATGATGTGTTCTGCTGGAGATTTGTCTGACATTCAGTTTTTTAGAGAGCAGGGCTTGAAACCAGTTATAGCAATAAACAAGCATGGAACAATGAACGAGCATGCTGGTTTTTTAAATGGTTTGAAGATTAGAGAGGCAAGAACTAAAATTATCGAAGAATTAAAGAAAAAAGGATTGCTTGTTAAACAGGAAAAAATAACCCACAGAACACCTATTTCTGAAAGGTCTGGGGCGGAAATAGAATTTATTGAAATGCCAGAATATTATCTTAAACAACTTAAATTTAAAAACGAAATAAAGAAAATTTCTAAAAAAATTAATTTTTATCCAAAATCATCCAAAAAAATTCTGGATGATTGGCTTAATTCTATTTCAATTGACTGGCCTATCTCAAGAAGAAGGTTTTATGCTACTCCAATTCCTCTTTGGGGCTCAGGAGATTTAATCGCCCTGCCAAAACCAGGAAAATATTATGTTCCATGGAAAGAGCAGGTTCCAAAGAATGCAGACGTTTATATCATAAATGGCACAAGCAAAGATGGGAAAAAAATAGGTTTTGTTAAGGATTTTCCAGATAAGGAATGGAAAGGTGAAGAAAGAGTCTTGGACACATGGATGGATTCAAGTATTTCTGAATTATTTATTATAAAATATAAATCTGATGACAAATTTTTCAAAAAAGTCTATCCAGTTACTTTAAGACCTCAAGGAAAAGAGATTGTAAGAACCTGGTTGTATTATACTCTTTTACGAGGTTATCTTGAAACAGGAAAACCTTGTTTTAAAGATGTCTGGATACACCAGCATATATTAGATGAAAAAGGTCATAAAATGAGTAAGTCTTTGGGAAATATAATTGACCCTCAGGAGATTTTAAAAGATTATGGTGGGGAGGCTTTGAGATTCTGGAGTGCAATTGAAGGAGACTTGTCAAGGGGGGATTTTTCCTCCTCTAAAGAAAAAATAAGAGCTGAATTGAAAACTCTGAATAAAATCCTGAATGTTTCAAAATTTGTTATGCTGTTTAATAAACCCAAAAAACCAAGATTAACAGAATTAGATAAAACATTTATTGATTATATTGAAGACCTTACTGAAGAATTTGACAAGTCTTATGAGACTTATGATTTTCATCATCCTGCCTTAAAACTAAGAAGATTTCTCTGGGAAATTTTTGCTTCTCATTATGTTGAGATAGTTAAATCACGGGCCTATAATAATGATAAAAAGTTTAGTAAAGAAGAATCTGATGCTGCCAAATATACTCTGCATTTTTTATTAGAGAGATTTTTAGTTTTATTATATCCTATTCTCCCCCAAATTACAACAACAATTGCTGAAGAAAAAAAGATTAATCTATTAAAATTTGAGTGGCCTAAATCAAAAAAAGGAAAATCAAATTTAAAATTAATTTATGAGATAATGGATTTTAACAGCAGTGTATGGAAAAAGAAAAAAGATGCTGGAATAAGTTTAAGGAATGAAATAAAAGGAATTAAAATCCCTAAAGGTCTTGATAAATTCAAGAAAGATTTAATTTCAGCGCATAATATTGTATAAGAAGATACAAATGTTTTTAAACAATGTTAGTACATGTTTTATATGTTGCCAATAAACAAATCTTTGGAGAATAATATTGCTTTTCCTTCTGCGTTATTTAGAAAAATTAATTTAGGTGATTGTGACCATGATAAAGAAGATGTTTTAAAAAACATGACGGAAAACTTGTGATAATTAGGGATATTGAGACAAAAGACTTTTCTTTTGGAATATTGGATTTTAATGAGTCTGATCCTTTAGGATATTTGATAATCAAAGATAATGGGAGAATGCTTCATTATTACCATGATTTAATAGAGTTCTATATTCAGGAAGCAGATGCATTATACTCAATTTTATAAACACTTTTGCTTTTAGTTTATCATGGCAGCAATAACCAAGTTTGAATTAGAAGAGATTGTTGAAAAATTAGAGGGTTACAAAGGAAGAGCCACAGAATTAATTACGGTTTATATCCCTGCGGGGCAGAATATCCATACTGTTTCTAATCAGCTTGAGGCAGAAAAATCCACTGCTAAGAACATCAAGTCAACAGCCACAAAGAAGAATGTAACTAATGCTCTTGATAAGATAACAAGATATCTAAAGGATTACAAGAAAACACCTGAAAACGGGCTTGCTGTATTTTGCGGGAATATCTCAAGAATAGAGGGGCAGGATGACTTGCAGTTATGGGATATTGAGCCCCCTATGCCTTTGAAAATAAGAATGTATAGATGTGACAAGGAATTTGTTTTAGAACCATTAAAAGAGTTGCTGGAAATTAAGGAGATTTATGGCTTGTTAGTAATGGACAGAAAAGAGGCAACAATTGGTATGCTTGAGGGAAAAAGAATAGAGACCATTCACAAGATGACTTCTGGAATTCCTAGTAAAGTTAGAGCAGGAGGGCAGTGCTTATCTCCCGATACCATTGTATTTGAAAAAAATAAGGGTCCAATTATTCTAAAAGAAGTTGAAGAGAAGGATAATATTAGAATTTATGATTTAGATAGTAAAAAAATAATATTTGGAACTGTAAAAAAGAAGTGGAATGTCATTAAAAATAAATTATATGAGATATTACCCGTGAATGTAGGCAATATTTTAGGTTCAGAGGATCATTCCTTCTTTGTAATTGAACAAGATGGGGCTGTAGTAGAAAAAACAGCCAAAGAATTAAGTTTAAATGATAATTTATTATATCAGGATGGTTCATCAAGCAGTATAATAAAAATTAATGTAAAAGAAGGAAAATTTGATTTAATTGATTTAGAGGTTGAAGGGGGGAATTTTATCGCTAACGAGCATGTGGTTCACAACTCAAGTCAGAGATTTCATAGAATCACAGAGGGTTTGACAAGAGATTTTTACAAGAGAATTGCTGGGCAGATGAAAGAGGTTTTTTTTGAAAATAAGAAATTAAAAGGAATTTTAGTCGGAGGGCCAATCCCCACAAAAGACGAGTTTATTGATGAACAATACATGGTAACTAAGTTAAGAGAAAAAATTATTGGAAGAATTGATATTGGGGGTAGTGATGAATCTGGACTAAAAGAGCTTGTCCAGAAATCCCAGGAAATCCTGGCAGACCAGGAGATAATACATGAGAAAAAATTGTTAGAAAGGTTTTTTGATCATCTGGGGAGAAAACCAGATATGGCGACATTAAAAGAAGAAGATACAAAACAGGCATTGAAATACGGTGCTGTTGATATGCTTATATTATCTAAAGATACAAACAAGACACTATCAAAAGAGTTAAAGCAATTAGCAGATAATATCGGCTCTAGTGTTGAGATTGTATCAACAGAAACAGAAGAAGGTGATCAGTTTAAAAATTTGGGTGGAATTGGGGCAATATTAAGGTTTAGGGTTTAGGAGGTTTATAATTTAAAAAGTGTTGTTGTATTCTTTAAAATTTTTTCTTGTTTTCTTCTAGATAATTGATCAAGGGGGTATAGTTGGTAACCCATATCTGGATAATCTGTTCCAAATAATATTTTATTTGATAAAATAGGATCTTGCATAGTATTTTTTAGTACCTCTTTCCATTTCTCTCTTAGTTCAAGGTTAGTATAGTGAATTTTTATATGGGGTTTATCAGTTCTTAACTCATAACGTTTTATCTCTCCAGACATTCCTGTTGTGTTTAAATATAAATTAGAGAATTCTTTTACCAAATCAAGATTTTCATTAATATAATCTGGATTTAGGCCACCAAAATGTGCAAGAATTATTTTTAATTTGTCATGCTTTTCAGCAAGATTTCTAATTTTATTAGGAGAAGTATATTCTATACCTGTTGAACTACAATGAAATAAAATAGGAATATCTTTTTCTTTTGCAACTTCAATATAGGGAAGTAATGAATTACTATCTATCGGGGTCCCAGTAGCTGCAGTATGTATCTTTAATCCCCTAATTTCCTCTCTTTTACAGAGAGTAGCTAATTCATCTGGAGGGGTATATCTCCAATAAGGCAAATCCATTCTTGGAATCACAGTTAGATATGCTCCTGAAATGAAATCAGAATTTTCTTTTACTATATCTGCAATATTTTTATTTATCTCAGGAGAGAAAGGGATTACAATAAATTTAATGTTATGTTTTCCCTTATATTTTTCCCTAATTTCTTTAAGATCCTTTAATTTATGATTTACATTTAGAAGTTTATTATATTCATAAAATACATGAGTATCTATAATATCCATCTCATAATGTTTGAGAATAACTTATTTAAATCTTACTAAGTATTTTTGTGATTTCCATGCCTAACATCTACAATGACTCTTTTTTCACTGAAATCTATTGAGCTTGGGCTTAGTTTTTCTTTTAAAAATTCAAAGACTTTTTTGCCGTCTTCTGGTCCTCTGCAACTATATATGCTAAAATGCAGTGAATTGTATTCTGGATAAGTGTGCAGTGTAGCATGTGATTCAGCAAGCATAATTATCATAGTAAAACCCTTTGGTTCAAATTCATGAGAAAATTGGTTTAAGATTGTGAAATTTTCCTGTTTTAATGCCTCTAAGAAAATCTCCTTTAAATGTTCATGATTGTTCAGAATTTCTTCTTTTACTCCATACATGACGCATGAAATTTCATTTCCTACAGGGGGTGATTTATATACCATGATATATACTTCCTAAGATATATTTTAAAGTTTTTGCTTTCTAGATAATACTTATAAATGTATTATATTTCTCTAAATAATGGATGTAGGAAGTGAAACCTTAAAAGACAACGAGAATTCTCTGAATTCTCGAGCCCTAGCTGTCTCTTCAAGGACGGCATCGGAGATTGATGAATCAAAAGAAAAAGAGAACTTGAAAAAACTTGAGGCTGTTTTTTTTGTCTCTGGAAGATATCTAAATATGCAAGATTTAATTTCTTTAACTGATTTAAACCCAATTATTATAAAAGATTTAATTGAAAAACTAAAAGAAAAATATGAGAAATCAGATTCTGCAATTGAGATTGTTGAAAAAAACGAAATGTGGAAAATGGATGTCCGGCAGGAATATTCTGAGGTTGTGAATAAGCTTGCAACAGGAAGCTCTGAGTTTTCAAAAGCAGAGCAGGAAACCCTTGCTATTATTGCATTTAAGCAGCCAATAAAGCAGTCAGTTATAATAAAGATAAGAGGAAACAAGGCTTATGACCATGTGAAAAAGTTTGCAGGTTTAGGATTAATTAAAAAGAAAAGAACAGGGCATACTCATGAATTAAGCTTAAGCGATGATTTTTATGATTATTTCAACGTCAAGGAAGGAGATAATGTTTTGGAAGTCAAAAAAGATGTGATAGGGGGGGAGTAAGATGGGAGTTATAACTATTTTATATCTTGTATTTATATTTATAGCACTTTACATGTTTTTCTTTTATATAATTCTTATTCTTAAAAATAGAGGCAAGATGTTTGATTATCCAAAACCAAATAAGACTTATAAAGTGAGTGTTCTAGTAGCAGCCTACAATGAAGAGGGCACTATAAAAGGCACTATAGAGTCAATTATTAATTCGGATTATGATAAAGAGAAAATTGAGGTTATTGTAATAAATGACGGAAGCAAAGATGGAACCTCAAAAATTGTAAGGAAATTGATGACGAAATATTCTAATTTAGTGTTAATAGATAAAGAAAAAAATACTGGTAAAGCAGATTCATTGAATCAAGGAATAAAAAAATCAACAGGAGAGCTTATTGCTGTTGTAGATGCAGACAGTTACCCAAAAGAAGATTCAATTATGAAGCTCACTGGTTTTTTTGATGATAAAAAAGTTGGAGCTGCAACCTCTGCAGTATTATTAAAACATAAGAAGAAATTTATAGAGAAAATTCAGGCCATAGAATATGTAGTTCTTGCATGGACTAGAAAACTTTTAGACTTTTTGGACGCAGTTTATGTAACCAATGGTCCATTGAGCATGTATAGAAAAGAAGCATTAATTAAAGCCAATGGATTTGATCCAAAATCTGTAACAGAGGACATAGAAATTACCTGGCATATTCTAAGTCTTGGATATAAGACAAAAATGTGTTTAGATGCAATTGTTTATACTTCTGCCCCAAATAAATTCAAGAGATGGTATAGGCAAAGAGAGAGATGGGGAATTGGGGGTATCCAGACGATTATTAAATATAAATGGACTTTTTTTAGGAAAGGTCTTTTAGGCTATTTTGTTCTTCCTTTTGTTTCATTTATTATTTTTTTAAGTATGTTTGCGTTCTTATTTGGGTTGTACTTAATCTTTAGGTCTCTTTTATCTATTTTTTTATCTGCTAAATATAGCTACACTTCAAAGGTTGTTTTATTAAGAATGCAGGATATAAATCTAAACCCCTCAATCTTATTATTTTTTCTTTTTGTCCTGTTTACAACCAGTTGGATTTATAACAGATTTATATTAATGAGCATGAAACATAAAGATATAGCAGAACAGGAATTTTGGAAAGTTTTTAATAGATTCTTTTATATACTTATTTATCTAACTTTGTATCCTGTTGTTTGGTTTACATCAGTTTATAGGATAATAAAAGGAGATTTGAAGTGGTGATTCACATAGAAATATTTAAAGATTTGAATACTCTGTTTAATTTAAAATGAAGATGATTAGTCAAAAACATGTTTTTTGGGAAGCGTTAATAATTACTATATGTGTTTTTGGCATAGGGATTTTATTGGGTGTTTGGGTTGAGAATGCTAGAACAGATAAGATTGCAGAGATGTATGTTTCTTCAGAACTAGAAATGTTAGATGTTAGATTGCAAACCAGTATTTTAGATATGGGGGATATTAATTGCGATAATGTTGTTAAGGAGAATTTAGAATTTGCAGATAGAATTTACTTTGAGGCAATCACACTGTCAAAGTATGAAAACTCAAATGAACTTACTGATGATATTGTCTTACAACATAAGAAATATGATTTGCTTAGAACCCAGTTATGGCTAAATTCAATAAAAATAAAAGAAAGGTGCAATCCCGATTATGTCAATATTGTTTACTTTTATGAGTATATAGATCCAAGTTTAGATAAAAAATCCAGACAAGGAGTGTTTTCAAAAGTTTTAGAGGATGTAAAAGATGTTAAAAATGAAGAAGTTATTTTAATCCCAATAGCTGCAGATCTTAATATTGTATCTTTAGAATTACTTAAATCCAGATATGGGATAGATGAGTTGCCTACAATTTTGATTGATGAGAATGTGAAGATTACAAACTTAAATTCTCCTGATGAGATATTAAGTATATTAGATAATTTGTAGTTTTACATAATACAAATATTAAAAAAAGGGATTAATCTGCTTATTCTATGGGATGTTTTAAGTGTGGGATTTCTGAGGATAATGTAAGGTTGTTTGACGCAATCTCTAGTAAAGGAATAGTTAAAATTTGCAGCAAATGTTCTTCTGATGAAGATATGCCCATTATAAGAAAGCCAACAATCTTTCAATTAAAAGAGTCAGAGAGAAAGCAAGGTATTTATGAGAAATTATCAAAGGCATCTGAAGTTAATCAGGAAAAAAAAGAGAATAAAGTTCTTCTTGAGAAGCAAGATACGACTTTAAGAGAAATAGTTGACAGAAATTATCAGGAAAGAGTAGAAAAAGAGGTAAAACCACGTCCTGATTTAATTGAAAATTTTCACTGGGTAATTATGAGGGCAAGAAGGTCAAAGAAATTAACTCAAAAACAGCTTGCAAAAGAGATTCAGGAGAGTGAGACTGCAATTAAAATGTCTGAGAAGGGGATTCTGCCAGAAGATGACAATAGGCTTGTTAATAAGATAGAGAGTTATCTCGGAGTTAATATAACTAAGAAAATAAAGCCAAAACCAGAGCAAATACAAATAAAAGAAATAAGTTTAGAAGAAACAAAAGAAGTTAGAGAACCAACAGACTTGGCTTTTGACCCTTTATCTGTCAGGAACCTAACAATTGATGATGTAAAAAGTAGGAATAAGAAAAGAGAGATGGAGATATTTGAGACTCGTGAGCTTACTCCAATTGAAGAAGAGGTTCTTGAAGAGGCTGAAGAGCTTGGAGAGGCTATTGAAAAGGTTTCTGAAGATAAAGAATTAAGTGATGAAGAGATTGATGATATAGTTTATGGGAGAGGGTAATAAGTTTCTTCAACATCCTGGATTTTAATAACAAAAACCTTTATAAATGATTTTTATCCATTACTAATATGGAACTTAATATTTTAAAGAGTACAAAAGATGAACTTGAAGTTCAGTTAGAAAGTTTGACAATAGTTGAGATTTTAAGAGTTTATCTTAACAAGGATTCATCTGTAAGTTTTGCAGCCTGGAAGAGAGAGCATCCTACTGAGATGCCGATTCTTGCAGTAAAGACAAAAGGAAAAGCAGCAAAAAAAGCAGTTGCTGACGCTGTTAATTCTATCACAAAAGAGCTTGATAAGGTTGCTGGGGATTTTAAGAAGCTTAAGTAAGAGGGGATAGCACTTCAGAGCTTAATTCTGAGAAGATTAAGATGGGAAAAATAGGATTTAGAGGGTATAAAGACCCTTTAGAATATTATAAAGCAAATCTTGATAAGTATAAAGGATTAAGTAGATGGGAGCTCTCAAAAAAAGATTCTTATCTGCATAGATCTCTATTAAAAAAAAGATTGCTCGATAAGCTAATCCCCTGTGTAAGAACAAATTTATCTAAAAAAGAAATTAAGAGAGCTGTGAAAGTGTATAGGTCATGTAAAAATGTACTTGAAACTTCAAGGAGGTTAAAACGTTGTCCTGAAGCAATCCGTAAGTGTTGCAATAAAAAAGGGATAATAACCAAGAATAAAAGAGACCTTAAAGACCCTTTAGAATATTATAAAGCAAATCTTGATAAGTATAAAGGATTAAGTAGAGGAGAACTTTCAAAGAAAGATTCTTATTTATGCCAAGGATTCTGGAGAAAACCACACACTTTAGTGTGTGGATGAATCCTTGGACATCCTAAAGTCCAAACAAACCGCACCTTTTAAGGTGCGGTAAAACACAAGGACTTTTTGATATAAGCGTCTATTGAAGGAAAGATTACTTGACAAGTTAATCTCCAGTAAAAAAACAAGATTGTTTAAAAAAGAAATTACAAAAGCGGTTAATCAAAGAGGCTTTAAAGATAATGAGAATATTAGAGAATATAGGGGATGTGATGACCCCCTAGATTATTATATTCAAAATATTGACAAATATGTTCTTTTTAATAGAGATAAGCTCTCAAAATCCGGGGGAGATTCTGGTCTCTATAGGGCTTTATCAAGAAAAAGTAGGGGCTTCCCAAAACATGTTGGGTTAGACATTGCATTTCATTTGAGAGATTGGATATTATTCTTCTGATATAACAATCCTTATTAATTCTGATTATTGTTCATTAATATGTCAAACAAAATATCAACAGGCAGTTTTGATTTCAACAAGTGGTTGCATGGGGGATATGAAAAAGATGTTATAACAATGCTTGCAGGTCCTCCTGGAAGTGGAAAGACTAATCTAACTATCTTGGTTTCTTGCAGTCAGGCAAAAAAGGGAAACAAGGTAATATTTGTTGATACAGAGGGGGGGTTTTCTGCAGATAGGGTAAAGCAGATTGTTGGAGAGAACTACAAAGAGGTTCTGAAAAACATTCTTTTAATTGAGCCGACAAGTTTTGGAGAGCTGAAAAAAACATTTCAGAAATTGCTCGAGCAAATAAAAAAAGAGCAGGTTAGTCTGATTATTATTGATGGGATTGCAATGCTTTATAGACTTGAATTAGGAGATGCTGCTGAGCAAAAAGATGATAATGAAATAAAAAAAGTTAACAGAGAGGTTGCAAACCAAATGCGAATTCTTGCAGAGATTTCAAGAAAACAAAACCTGCCGATTTTGATCACTAACCAAGTTTATTCTGATTTTTTAACAAGAGATGAATTAAGAAGAGGGGTAATAAAAGATGTCAGGCTTGTTGGAGGAGATTTATTCAAATACTGGAGCAAGTGCATAATTGAGCTGAGAAATGAGAAAAACAGGAAAAAAGCTGTTTTGCTGAAGCACAGGAGCCTTCCAGAAAAAGAGTTCAGCTTTGAGATAAGGAATAAAGGAATTTTCAAGAAAGGGTGGATTTAGAATTTAGGAAGAGGGACTTTTATTCTTCTTTCTATCTTAACTGAATAATCTTTAAGCTCTTCATCAACAAAATTATTTCCCAAATAAATTTTTATATCAGCAGGCCTTCTGCCAAACCATGTAGTTTTTGAGTAATCTGTTTCCCATATATGGCCTTTTTTTCTGTTAGTTAATATTGTCATACCTGCTTTTTTTAAGGCGTCTCCAAGATTATTTCTTACTGATTTATCAAAATACATACTATGCCTGTTATTATATTGAAAAATATCCCTACTAATATACAGAAGATTCTCTTTTCCCCTTTCCCATTTTCCAGAATTAAGAGTGTATAGTTTTTTAACTGGGACATAAAGGTAATTATATCTGTCTTTTCCAAAAACACACTTTTCCGAGATAATTCCTGTTTTAAGGGAATTTCCTTGTGCAGAAAGTATTTTTTCTCCTTTTAGACTTTTAACATGTTTCATGAAATCCTTTACTAATGGAACTTTTTCAAAAACAGTATATTTTTCATCTGTTGGTACAAGATGGTTGAAACAATAATTTAAAATAGGGTCTGAAATACGTTTTTTACTACTTAAATTTCTTCCAATGCTCCACTCCAGATCATGCCTTCTATCCAATAAATTATCTAATGTGGTTGATTCTCTAATTCCTTTTGCTTGATATCTCTTAATTTTTGTATTAATGGCTCTCACTTCTTTTAATTTTTCATTCAAAGTCCCCCTTATTTCTGGTTTTTGGAAATCCATATAAATTCATTGTGTTTTTCATTTATAACAATTATTATTCTTAAGTAGCCATATAATAATTTAAACTTGTGATGCCTTGATTTTATACAGCTGGAAGTGCATAAAATGGGTGATGATATAAAATTTGAAGTGATTAAGAAGATAGCTGATGTTAAGTTCAAATACAAAGATATTGGAAAGATTGACAATCTTGACACTAATTCTCCACCAAGTGTTTTTATTGGTTCTAAGCTAAAGTATCCCTTAGTTAATGTAGGTATTTTGTCTCCTTTAGAAAAAGATGAAAATGCTTGGGTATATGATGATGTGGGTTATTGGGCTAAGAATAATTTTCAGATAGCAGATGTTGTAAAGCTTAGGGATAGTTTATTGAATTCAAGATTTCAGACAAAAGTTGCCGATTCAAGACTTAATAAAAAATTTGTTCAGATTGCACAAGAAGTGGCTATTGCGTATAAACCAGTGGATATTGAAATTGAGTTAAAAAACAGAGTTAATGTTGGAAGACAAAAAGATAGAGTGATTGTATCACAAGGAATGAGAGCTCCTTTAAAAAAAGCAAAAATAACTTCTAATGTTAAGGTTCATAAAAAACTTGACAGAGTAATGAATGATGAGATTAAATCTGCAGAAGGACTGAGTCTTTTGTATAAAAATAACTTTGATGTTCACACTTTAAGCAAAATACTGAGTGTGGGGGTTCTTGGTTTGAAAAAAGACAAAAAACTTGTTCCTACAAGATGGAGCATTACAGCAACAGACGATACTCTTGGGAAAAAACTCATCAAAAAAATTAAAGATTACAAATGGATTGAAGATTACAAATTATTCTTTGGGGAATTTATGGGCAATTGTTATTTAATATTGCTGTTTCCAAATGTTTTCAGTTATGAATTGTTTGAATTATACCTTCCTGGAAGTTCCTGGAATCCTTCTAATGAAATAAAAGCTGCAACAGACTTTGAGAATTATTCTGGAAGAAAAAATTATGCAAGCAATACTGCAGGGGGATATTATGCTGCGCGTTTGCCCATTTTAGATTACTTGAATAAAATAAAAAGACAGGCAAGTGTTTTGGCAATCAGAATAGAAACCCCTGGTTACTGGGCTGCCTTGGGAGTGTGGGTAGTTCGTGAATCTGTAAGAAAAGCCCTGAATAAATCTGGATTAAAGTTTGATGATTTTAACGAATTAATTAAGGGTTCAAAAAAGGTTGGAATGATAAAGTTTGGATTTGATAATTCAGACATACTAAAAAAGAGCAAATTACTGGAGCAGATTAGAACCCAGACAAATTTAGGGAAGTGGTTTTAACCAAAACACCCTCTGTTGGGGCGTTTATTTTTTAATATTATTAGACTCAAAATATTTTTTTGCAGCTAATGTCCATAATTGAGGGTCGCAACTGTTTTTTATAAACTTCTTTTTATCTACTATTATGATCTCGGGTGATGAATTTTTTTCTAACATGTTCATAATTCTCGAGCTTACATCCGCTATTCCAGGTAAACCAAATTTTCTTGCACCACTGTGAATTATTGCTTGTTCAAATGGCCAAACCTGTTGAGAGTAATCGTAATCCCCATATTTTACTCCTTTAACAGCTAGTGTTCTGTATCCTATTGGTGTCTCCAACACTTTAGAGGATTTAACAATTTTTTCTAATTGTTTTTTTGATAAATCTTCAGGATTTAGATAAAAAAGAGAATGTAAAGCATCTGAACTAACTCCATGTATTTTTCCTAATTTGTCAATAGCAAGATAAAAATTACCAGATTTTTCATCAAATAATTCTGGTAAGGTGTTTGCCATCAGTTCTGCCTTTTTCTTTAATTCTTTAGAGTCTAATAACTTGGCAGCACTTCTTAATCCACACATATTTTGTATATGCGCTAGAGGATAGACAACAGGATAAATAGGTTGCCCGTCTTTTCTATTAACCATAGCAGAGTCCTTCCAAAACGTGACTTTTAATCCAAATTTATCATCACCACAAAATTTAGGATCTTCTATAAAAACTCCTTTTTTATCAAGATGAGATAGAATATAATCTGTAGCACGGATTATATTACCTTTCTGTTTCTTTGCTAGATTAGGAAAAGACGATAGCCCAATTAAATATAATCCTGTTGTGTCACATCCATTATAATCTGTAAATCTTCCATTAGGCATTTTATAACCAGGGGATTCATGGTGTATTTTTCCAGGTTCTTCACCTGTTAAAGGGTTGTTTTTTTTACCCTGTTTAATCGCACAGAAAATTAATTGATTTTTTAGCATATTATTATCGCCAGATAAAAGTGTTGATATAATGCTATCTCTAGTAAAATTTCTTGGGAAATGAGGCAATCCTGCCTGATAAAGTTCAATGCCCTTTTGCTTGATTTTAAATCTTTTCATAATCCTTATATAAATGTGATATAGTTTTTAAAGCTTAGCCAGAAATTTCTCTGCTTTAGCTGAGGGATGAATGGTGTTATATTTTTAGTTCTTGATTAGTTATTATGAAGAGGTTAGATACTAACCTCTTTGAAAGTCATCTGATATAGTTGAGACTTTCATTCTAAATAAATCTTTCGGAGAACTAAAAATGTATAGACACTATAGAAATTCTGTTGGAAGCAACCTAAAATCAATTCAGATAACAACTAAATACCGGTACAAAATGATGAGAAAAGAGGAGATAAAAATTTATTGTAAGGTTTCTATTGAGGAAGCATGCAAAAGGCATAAAATTGAAATTGTTATGCCAAGGATTCTGGAGAAAACCACACACTTTAGTGTGTGGATGAATCCTTGGACATCCTAAAGTCCAAACAAACCGCACCTTTTAAGGTGCGGTAAAACACAAGGACTTTTTGATCCTGAAAATTCTTGATGAGCATAGTCACATGATTGTTGATTGCCCGAGGACAATGAGTGATGCAAAATTAATCCAGATAATAAAAGGTTTATCGTCGTATATCTTGTTTAGGTTATGCCCCCAAATCAGAAAGAGATATCCCAAGGGGCATTTTTGGAATGAAGGATATTTTTGTGAAGGTTGTGGAAGTGATTTTGAGAGAGCTTTGAAGTACATAGAAAACCAAGAGTTACACCACTCAGTTCATTGAAGATTAAAGGACGCCGTGCCCTTTAGGGCATCGGAGGATGTCACACATATTTGGGAAATAACTTGGTGTTGAATTTATACACTCTATCTCGACAAGATTTATAAACAAAACAAGCTTTTATTTAATATAATAAATAAGGGCAGATTAAACCCATAAAAATCTCATCAGGATTACATTTTACCATCTTCTGTAGTGGGGCGTTATAGTATTTAGCAAAAAACAATACTTTTATTAAGTGATTTTAATTATAATTTTTATCAAAAGGAGGATGAAAGATGTGTAATTGTAAGTTAACAGAAATTGTTGTTGCCGCGTTAATCTTGATATTTGCCTTTTATGAGACAACATACTCTAAATGGGTAATAGTTATTGCTGCAGCAGTATTATTAATCCATGGACTTGGATGCAGAGATATTGCTTGTTGTGGTGTAGGAGCAAAATCAAAGCCAAAAACTAAAAAGAAAAGAAAGAGATAATTTTATTGTTTTTCCAACTCTTTTTTCTTATTATATTCTTCAATACGTTTTTTATTAGTGGGGCAGTCTTTATTAAAGCAAAATATCCAAGGTTTTTTGCCTGTTCGTAGGGACATTAGCATTGGCCAGCCACATTCCTCACAGATTTTATCTGTTTTTTTAATTAAACTATTTGGTGGAAGAGAATATGTTGTCTTGCAGTCAGGATAAGCATCGCAAGCAACAAAAGACCTTCTTGTCTTTTTTGAATAAGTTATTGCAAGATGTCCTTTTCCACAAACAGGGCAAATTCTTAATTTGTTTTCTATTTTCTGTTGTTCTCTTTGCTCTATGTTTGCTTGCAAAAGCTCTTTTCCTATTTTATTCTCATTTTTATTAAAATCTTTTGAAATATCTGTTATTGCTTTTTTTGCTTCTTCAATTATTTTTTTTTCTTTCCCCAGAAAATCTTTTTTAGAACTAACAATAGAATTCATTTCTTTTTCAAAATACCTTGTTAGTTTTTCATCAATTATTATTGGAGAATATTTTTCAAGAGTTGTTATTAGAGATATTCCTAAAGGTGTTGCTTGTATGCTCTTTTCTCTTATATAACCTCTATCATATAGGGTTTCAAGTATACTTGCTCTTGTTGCCTTTGTTCCAAGGTTTCTTTTTTCTAATTCAGAAAGTATTGAAGCTTGAGAATATCTTTTTGGGGGCTGAGTTTCTTTTTCCTCTGTTCTTAAATCTGTTATTTTTACTTCCCCTTCCATATCTGGTATCTCTTTTTCTATTAACTTAATTGGATAAATTTCCATCCAAGCTTTTTTCCTTATTGCAGAACCTTTTGTACTAAAGATTAATTTGTCAACTTCTGCCGTTATTCTTTTGTTATCAATTATCGCATCATCACAAAATAAAGCGAGAAATCTCTTTATAATTAAATTATATATCTTTTCATCATTTCCACTTAGTATTTGGGTGTTTCCTGTTGGATAGATTGATGGGTGGGCAGGGTCTGATTTTTTCCCTTCAACTGGTTTATCTTTTGTGATTAATTTTTCTACTTTGTACTCTTTTGACAGTTTCTTTAAAATTGTCTTGTAATCAATTGAATCTGGAAGTTTCTGACTTGAGGTTCTTGGATAAGATATTAATCCTGCAAGATAAAGTGATTGGGCTGCTCTTAAAGTGTTTGTAGGACTTATTCCATGAAACTTGTATGCTTCTGTTTGAAGTGTTGTTAGATTAAATGGAGGATTTGGTGGAAAAATTTGTTCGGTCTTTTTTGTTTTAGCCTGCGCTGTCTTTCCTTTTAATCCATTGAAATTTTTTAATTCTTTTTTATCAAATAAATCTTTGTTATGTCTTAATTCTAACTTGTTTTTTTCATCATCTATTGTAATAAATACCTGCCAATAAGGTTTTGATTTAAATGCTTGAATTTCTCTTTCTTTTTTTACTATTAAATTTAGTGAAGGTCCTTGAACTCTTCCAATAGACATTATTCTAAAACTTCCTGTTGTTTTTATTGCATTCATTAGTGCTCTTGAGAGATTTATCCCATAAAACCAGTCAAGGTAATGTCGTGTTTCTCCTGCAATTGCCTGCCCCCAGTTTATACTGGAGGTTTTTTCATCATATGCTTTATCTAGTTCTTTTGTTGTAAGTGTTGAAAATTTCATTCTGTTTGCATCTTTTTGATTGCAAATAAATCTTACAACATTAAATCCAATTACCTCTCCCTCAATATCATAATCTGTTGCCACTGTTATGCTTCCTGCTCCTTTTGCAAGTTTTAACAAAACATCATAATATTTCTTTGAGAAATCCTTTTTTCTTACAAGATAATTTGGAACCCAACTCACATCAAAAATAGGTATGCTTGAGCCATTTATATTTTGCTTTAATGTAAACAAGTGTCCTACAGCGCATGCGACAATTATTTTTTTGCCATCTCTGTCAACTTCGTAATATGGAATACCTTTTTCATTTCTTTTTGTTGATTTTCCCAATGCATCTGATATTTTTAATGCTGCTTGAGGTTTTTCTGTGATAACTAATTCATATCCTCCTTCTTTTAATTCTGTTTTTGGAGGGGTATATTTTACCTGTTTAGCGGGTTTTTTAGTTTTTTTTAGTTTTTTTGAGGGTTTCTTTTTAGAGGATTTTTTTGTTATTGTTTTCTTTTTTGAAACTTTTTCCACAAGCTCTAATGATTCTCTGTCTGGTTTTTTGTAGATTTTTTCAATTGCCCCTTTTCTAATCTCTTCTGCTGGAAGTGGTTCTTTTACACGAACTTCTACAGCATGCTCTATATCTTCCTCGTCAACAGGGAAGAATTCTTCTGCAACTTTTTCTTCCCGGGAGATTTTTTCCTTCTTTTTCATTTTCTAAAATCTCTGGGCCAGAAAATCTCTTTTTTGAAAGATTTTCTCGGCTTTGGAAATTTGCTTCTTCTTCGGCATGATTATCAGGAAGGAAGAGGGTTTTTAAGGTTTTTTGGTTATGTTGAGTCTATCACATATAATCTTAAATATGGTTTTTATCTTATTTTAAAATGAGCACTCGGGTTGATGTTGGGAAAAGGGTAAGTCGTGCTACCTTAGAAAAAGCATTAGGAACAGCTGCAGAAAAATTAGGGTGGAAAATTGATTCTAAAAAGGAATATGAAAAGAAATATACTCTTGGTTCTGTTAGAGAAACTCAAAGGCATTCTTGGACTGATTTTAATTTAAAAAAAAGATTTTTTAATAGAATGCAAGTTACCACATTTCCCCAAACCACAATTGATTATTTTTTAATTTCCCCATATGCTACTTCTAAAAAAGATGTTGAAGAATATCTATCTGCTGTTTCTGATAATTTAAGGGATTAGATTTCAATAATCCTGCCTTTTCTTCCAACATTGATTACCTTTGTTTTTCCTATTTTATCTTCAATACCTTCTGCCTCATGGATGTGGGAGTGTATTAAAAAATCTGGTTTGAATTTTTCTATTGCTTTTCTTATCCCTTTGCTTCCTTCCCAGCCAGAGAATTCTGATTTTGTGCCTTTTGCATGCATATGAGTTACCATAATTTTCTTTTTTGAATCTTTAATTTCTTCATAACCTTTTTTTAATATATTAAATATATTAGATTCATTGACTATGTCAAATCCAATATCTGCCCCTCCTGCCCCGAAGATGCCTATATCATTTTTTTTAAATGAGTATCCGTGAATATTTCTTGTTGGGGAGTATAAATCTGCTAAAAAATCTGCTGTTGCAATTGATTCATGATTTCCATGAATTAAGAGAACCTGCTTTTTTGCTTTTAGAAAAGGGCCTATAAGATTTTTAGTTGACATTTCTGCAAAAGTTAGGTCTCCTGTAAGAATTACTAAATCAACATTTTCTTTTTTGGCCTTTTCAGCCATTTTCTTTACTAATCCTGTGTCTCCATGAATGTCCCCTATTGCAAGTATCTTTGTTTTCTTATCTTTCATATTCTTTAATAGGTAGTTTTTATTAATAAATGTTATGAAGTATGTGTTTCGAAAGATTTAAAAGGAATATACTGTCTGAAATATATACATTAAATTGTATATAAGAAGATGAAAGACAACTTTGATATCTTTTTCAGGAGAAAGCCTGCTTTGATGCTGGTCTCTTTGAAGAAGAATACAAGGATGAGGTATGGTAGTCTTCTGGCTAAGGAAGTAGATTGCACTTATAGCCACGCAGTAAAGATTCTTCAGACACTTGAAGAATTGAAGTTAGTTAGTTTTGAAAAAAGGGGTAGAATAAAGGTGATACAACTAACAAAGAAGGGTAGAGAAGTTGCTGACGCAATAGAGAATATCCAGAAACTGATAAGATAAACCTGCTATACCCCTGAATAACCCTAAAAGGGTTAAGAGTTCTATACTAGTTATTAGCTAGTATGTTTTAAGGAAGATTTTTAAACTAATGAAATTCCTTACCAATGATGTATGACTTAGATAGTAAAATGATTAGGATATGTGAAATTTATATTGAGGCAATTGATGCTGGAACATCTTCTAAAGGAAATTTAATAGGTGTTGTTATTGAACCTAAAGATTTTGAGATTATACCTTATCTAAAAAATCACTATTCTTCTAAATGGAATGTAAAAATTATACCTTATAAAAGAAATTCAAATTTACCATTAGCACATATAATTAAACTTTCTAAAAGAAAGAAGATTAGAAGATTCTAAAAATGGCCTCGAGGGGATTTGAACCCCTGACACCGTGATTTCTCGATTGCAGACGCAATCGTTAACCTTTCAGGAATTTGCATCATGAAAGTTAAGAGTCACGTGCTCTGACCAGGCTGAGCTACGAAGCCATGAACTTTATTAGAAATATTTGTTTAAATGTTTATCTATAATCTCTTTTGGTGTTTCCACATTTTGTGCATTTGAAGAATTTGGTCTCTGCTTCATCTGCTGCCCGTGTCTGGACAGTCCAGAAATATGCCTCTTTATTTCCGCATTTCTTGCATTCCTCTGGGACTATTGGAAAAACCTGTGTATCTTTTCTTGAAATTGTTATTTTTTCCTTTTTTTCTTCTATCTTTTCAGAAGATTTTATTTTTGCTTTTTCCTTTGAAGAATAATTGCATCTAGGGCATCCGTAATTCTTTGTTTTTTGGACTAAAACTGCTCCGCATTTAGGGCAAAATTCCATCTTGTTGTTTTATTGGTCTTTAATTTAAAAACTTTTCTCTTTATTGACACAACCCTCTTTCAGAAAGGGGTTTTTGTGATTCAAAAAATATGAGTTTTATCCAGCCTATATAAGGGGCTAACCTTAAGCTGGCTCTTCCTATTATCTGATCTTGCTTAATATTCTTTTCAAAAACCAATTGGCCATTATTATTATCCCCAATTGTTGAAAAAATTAGTTTCCCATCTGCTGTATTTATATCTATTATCCTGTGTATAACTGGATTTCTTTGATTTGCACTGAAGATTATAATGTCCCCTATTTCTAGTTTTTCTGGTTTTGTCCCAATAACAAATAAAATATCTCCTTTATTGAATCCTTTTGTGAATGAAAAATCCTGAAACTCCTCTTTTGCCAGTCCCAATGCAGAATATTTTGATTCATGCACTGTCCACCAATCATCAAAATTAGATAACAAATTCCCATCATGATACATACTACATGATTCTACAATTGCCAAGGGCAGAGTTGTTCCGGTCACCAAACCCAATATTGGGAAAAATATGAATTTAATGAAGATAAACACAAAGAGGATTGATAGTATCCATCCTTTGAGACTATCGTCCTTCCATAAAATAAACCAGAATTTCTTCCACACCTCTTTTAAGTTCATGAGATGTTATAGGAAAAATGTGTTTTTAAGTGTTTTCTTGGATGATGAAAGAAAGGTTTAATAATTAGAGGATATTTAGAGAAGCAGAAATAAATTTGTGTTGTGGAGTATATAGATTAAATGAAATTTAAAGATTTTTATAAGAAGTATGAAAAAGAAATTTTAGATGAATTTCCTAACCCTTTTGGAAATGAACATATTGAGGAAAGGGCTTTTAATATGTGGTTAGTTCATAATACAATAGAAACGAACAAAAAATTGGTTCGCGCTACTTGGTTTTTGCCATAGCAACAATTATTTTAGTAGGGGTTAGTATTTACTTAAAATAGACTTTTTACACAAGAGCTACTTATTACACAAAGTCGAATCCTCCAAAACATTTAAATAGTATCTATTTGTGTGTATACACAGTAGGTATATACATATTTTTGTATAACCTTCTTTCACCCTTCAAGCCGCGTCGTAAGATGCGGTTTATGTTTATAAAATGGCAAAGAAAAAAGAAAAAAGTTTTTGGAAGAAAATTCCCCATGAAATATGGGCAATTGTAATCGTAGGTGGAATTGGTTTATTTCTTGGATATTCTAACGCAAGTATTCAGTTTGGGGGGCTATATTGGGAATGTGGATATTAATGGTTCTATATGAGTTAATGGATATAAAAAAACAACTAAAAAAATAAAAAATGGCAGATATATTTGACAACACGATTTTATGTAAGAAGTGTGATTCTAAAATGCAAAAGGCAAAGATAATCAAAAATGGATTTGTGTTCAGGGCTGTGGTGTGTCCTAAATGCAATGAGAAAGTAATTCATCCTGCAGATGGGCAGAAGTACAACAGGTTTATAAATCTAAAAAATAAGGAATTTAGAGTAAAGATGAGACTTGTCGGAAATAGCTATGCTGTATCAATTCCAAAAGAAATAGTTTCATTTATGAATGAGCAAAAGAA
Source organism: archaeon BMS3Abin17 (assembly GCA_002897655.1). Taxonomy (GTDB): domain Archaea; phylum Nanobdellota; class Nanobdellia; order Pacearchaeales; family GW2011-AR1; genus BMS3ABIN17. The sequence continues at coordinate 3,850 of BDTJ01000042.1, read as the reverse complement.
AATAATGGATGACATGGTAAAATTATGCTTTGAAGACATGGGAAGATTATCTTTAAGTTTTGGAGAATTAAAGCAGAGGAGAAAAGAATAAGATGTCAAAAAAAATTTATTTGAATGGGGGAGCAGATTTAATGAAAAATGAATCCTTAGAAATAGACAGAAAATTTATTAGTGAAACAGATAACAAAAGGATTTGTGTTTTAGATTTAACTACAAATGATGATTCTAAAAAAGTTCCCTGGAGGGATTTTTTAAAACAATATTTTAGACAATTAGGGTCTAAAGAAACTTTCTTTGCATCTACTTCAAAAGATATTAAATCTCAACTTAATTCTTCTGGAATAGTCTATCTTCCTGGGGGGGATCCTGCGATTTTAATGGAAAATATAAAGAATAATGAGTTGGAAGATTCATTAAAAAATTTTAAAGGTATACTGGTTGGAAATAGTGCGGGTGCAATGGTTTTATCTAATGAAGGCGTTTGTATGGGTTACAAAGGAGAAGAAGATAGAATCAAGGGACTTGGTTTAGTTAACTTTGCAGTTGATGTTCATTATGATAAAACCCAAGATGAACAGTTAAAATCTTTATCTTTATCTAAAGATTTATATGCAATCCCAGAAACGAGTGTAATAATAGTTGAGGATAATAAAAAAAGTTTTATTGGAAATGTTTATAAATTTTCAAAAGGAAATAAAATTAAGATAAACTAAAAAATGACTAAGAAAGAAATTCAGTTAAAAGTTGTTGAATCACTGCAAGATGATGTATACAAGGGAATTGCAAGAATAGATGGCGAGATAATGAGAAGCCTAGATATTAGAAGAGGAGATGTTATTCTTATTAAAGGAAACAGAGAGACTGTTGCAATTGCAGACAGGGCTTATCCTGCAGATGTTGGTGAAGGAATTATAAGAATTGATGGTATTTTGAGAAGAAATGCAAAAACAGGAATAGGGGAGATGGTTAAGATTTCTAAAGTTGAGGTTAGAGAGGCAAAAAAAATAATAATCGCCCCTGCTCAGAAAAATATAATGGTCCAGGGAGATCCAGAAAGCCTGAGAAGAGGGCTTTTAGGAAGAGCTGTTTTAAAAGGAGATGTTGTTGTTTTAGGGGGAGTTCAGAGAAGAAAAGATTTATTGTCAGAAGAATTTGGGGGTGATTTTAATGATATGCTTGGAGACATGCTTGGAAATATGGGCTTTGGAAATTTAGGAGGAGGGGTTTCTCAGATTAAATTCTTGGTTGTTAATTCTAATCCTAATCAGCCAGTTATTGTTACAGAAAATACACAAGTTGTCTTAAATCCAAAGGCAGTTGAACTTACAGAAGAAAATATACCTGAGATTAATTATGAAGATATTGGTGGATTGTCTGAAGAAATCAAGAAAATAAGAGAGATGGTTGAGATTCCAATGAAACATCCTGAAATTTTCCAGAGATTAGGGATAGAGCCTCCGAAAGGGGTTTTATTGCATGGTCCTCCTGGAACAGGTAAGACTCTTTTGGCAAAAGCAGTTGCAAATGAGTCAGAAGCTAATTTTATTTTGCTTAATGGCCCAGAAGTTATGAGTAAATTTTATGGTGAATCTGAAAAAAAAATAAGAGATATTTTTGAAGAAGCAGAAAAAAATGCCCCTTCTATTATTTTTATTGATGAATTAGATGCTATTGCCCCTAAAAGAGAAGAGGTTAGTGGTGAAGTAGAGAGAAGGGTTGTCTCGCAGATTTTGACAATGATGGATGGACTTAAAGGAAGGGGGAAAGTTATTGTTATTGGAGCAACAAACAGGGTTAATTCAATTGATCCTGCTCTGAGAAGACCTGGGAGATTTGACAGGGAAATAGAGATAAGTGTGCCAAGCAAGCCTGGAAGATTATCAATCTTGAAAATCCACACAAGAGGAATGCCTTTGGTAGGAGTTAAATTAGAGGAGCTTGCTTCATTGACTCATGGGTTTGTTGGGGCTGATTTAGAATCATTATCAAAAGAGGCTGCTATGAATGTTTTGAGAGAGCATCTTTATGAAATAAAACTAGATGAGGAAGAAATACCTCAGGAAGTTCTAAAGAATTTAATTGTCAAGCAATCTGATTTTATGGATGCTTTGAAAGTTGTAAGACCTTCTGCAATGAGGGAGGTCTTAGTTGAAACTCCAAATATTAATTGGGAGGATGTTGGAGGATTGGATAAAATCAAGCAAGAGTTAAAAGAAGCTGTAGAATGGCCTATAAAAAATCCAGAGAGTTTTGAGAGAATGGGAATAAGACCTTCAAGAGGAATCTTATTGTATGGTCCGCCTGGAACAGGTAAGACTCTTTTGGCAAAAGCAGTTGCAAAAGAATCAGAAGCTAATTTTATTCAGGTTAAAGGACCTTCTTTGTTGAGTATGTGGGTTGGAAAATCAGAAGAAGGAATGAGAAAGGTTTTTGAAAGAGCAAGACAGGTTGCTCCTTGCATAATCTTTTTTGATGAGATTGATGCTTTGGCAGGAAAAAGAGGAATGGAAACCGGAACAAAAGTTACAGAAAGAGTCTTGAATCAAATGTTAGCTGAAATGGATGGTTTAGAAGACTTAAAGGATATACTTGTTATTGGAGCAACAAATAGGCCAGACATGCTTGACCCAGGATTATTAAGACCAGGAAGATTTGACAAGATTTTGCTAGTGGGTGCTCCTGAAGAGAAAGGCAGAGAAAATATTCTTAGAATTCACACTAAAAATATGCCTCTTACAAAAGATGTAAGTATCACTGACTTGGCTAAAAAGACAGTTGGATATACTGGAGCGGATATGGAAGCATTAGTGAGAGAAGCTGCACTGCTTGCATTGAGGGAAAACATGGATGCTAAGCAGGTAAGGAAGAAGCATTTTGAAGAGGCTCTGAAGAAAGTCAAGCCAAGTGTAAGCAAGCCAACAATTGAGGTATATAAAAAGATAGAGGATAATTTCTTAAAATCGGCAAAATCAGCTGTGACTAATGAAAGCACATATCTGGGTTAAATTTATAAATGAATTCTTTAAAGTAATAAAATGACAAATAAGAAAAAAATATTGTTTGCAGATGATAATCAAGGTATTAGAAAAGCTGCAAGTTTTATATTTCCAAGAGAAAATACTGAATTTTATGAGGATGGGATATCTCTTGATAAGAAGTTAAAGCAAAGTTTCAGCAATCCTCCTGATTTGGTAATTACAGATCATGAGATGCCTGGAATTAATGGGGGGGAGATAATTAAAGAATATGCTAGAAGAGAAGAATTTGAGAATACATTCTTTATACTTGCTTATGGGGGTGCAGAAGAAATTGGAAAAAGAGCACGTGAAGATGGTGCTGCTGCTTATATAAGAAAACCTTATGGTCCTGTTGATTTGAAAAATCTTATAGATAAATTAGTTAAAAGTTAAAATGAAAATTTTAGAATCAAAATCTGACGATATGAAGCGTGTTAAGCAATTAGCATTTCATTTAGATAATCCTTGTGGGACTTATATAAATGGAAAGGGTGTGAATTTAGAGAGGATGTATCTAAGACTTGCCAGGGATGAGTTATCTTCACAAGTCTTAAAAGACCCTTTAGCCAGACTTTGTTTACTAAGGAAAGTTAATTTTTATCTTAAATAAAATATTTAAAATAATCTTATTTCGTTGTCACAATAAATCTTTTAAGGCAAAAGAAATCTCCATCTTTGAAGATGGAGTGATGATTCTCCACTAATTATTTATTCTAGAAAATATTGATTATAAGAGCCGAGATACTCGGCTCCATGAATGTTTCAATTAGTTGGAACTTTCTAGAATAAATAAATGTTTGTATTCGCTTAGCGAATGCTCTGGAGGAAAAATG
>BDTJ01000041.1 GCA_002897655.1 archaeon BMS3Abin17 | reverse complement strand
TTTTTTACTATCTCTCTGCTCAGCAAGTTCTTTATGTTTTTCTATTTCTTTTTGGTGATAATTAATTTCTCTTTGAAGTATTTGTTTTATGTCTTTCATTGTGAATAAATTTGATTGGATTTAATATTGTTGTTTAAAGAAGTTTCTGCGTTAGCAGAAATTTGGGAAAACTCCTTAGAGTTTTCCTTTAAACTGATATTATGTTCGTCAGCTTTGCTGACCTGCGAAGCAGAGTCGGAAGGAGTTGCGATTAGTTGCTCAAGATATTCTGACCATTGTTTAGCCATCGCTTGTGCTATTCCTGGAAAGGTTTTGCTTCTTGCGATTGACCTTTCCTTTGGTGGAAGTTTGAAAGCATCAGAATACCATTTAGGCATAGATTTTCCACTTGCGAATTTTACCTGTTCTCCCTTATCAACTATTTTAGTGGGTTTTAAATTTGGAAGCCCTTTTAACCATAAACAGGTAGTTTTACTAAATGGCTCTCCAAATTGATATGGTTGTATTATTTGGTTAGGTTTCCTCCATTTTGTAGACATTATTCCAACAGGGTTTTCAATGGCTACTCTTGAACATTTGCAGTTAGCAAACTTCATAAAAAAATCAATACCCTCTTGTTGTCTTCCATCTTTGATTTTTTGTGCGAAATATCTTGCTCCACTAACTGCTAAATGTGTGCAAGGAGGAAACGCAATAACCATATCCCACTCTTGTTCTAAAATAGGGAGAACATCTTCTTGTATGTGCCATTCAGGATGACCTCCACTACAAGGTAAAATATCACAAGAAAATGCTTCGTGTCCTAACTGCCTAAATGCTTTACAAACTTCCTGGCTTTCTTCACAAGCGATTAATATTTTGAATATCTTCATTTTAGTTTATCCCTGCCTGGAGCAACTCCTTCCGATTGAACATAATATTTAGATTAAAAGATGTTTTGCGATAGCAAAATATGGGTGGAGAAAATTTCCTATTTTCGGAACCTTTTAATCTAAATATTCCAAGAAGTTCCAAAATTTGCGATTAGTTGCTCCATTCATTTTGAAATACCCCCATTTGATATTTCATAAATATATCTTGCCTTTTTTCTTCCATTACAATCACTATCAGATAAAGTATTTTTAGATTTCAAAAAACCTCTATCTGCAAATTCTTTTAAAATTCTGCTTACTTGTTCTCCCCTTGAAGGATAATTTCCAGATTTAAGAAAATTATTAAACATTAAACAATCAAATTCTGAGGAAAAATAATCCTTCATTAGTTTTAGAATTTTTTTTGCAGAGATTAATCTATCTACCCTTCCACATCCTAAATGAAAATACTTTTTCTCTAACCATTCCTTGTTATTCATATTGTGTTTCACCTTGCTTGGAGCAAATTTTGGAATTTGGACGAAGTCTTGGAATATAGATTAAGTCTACTTTCCATTGGAAATCATGGTGTTTCATTTTTTATCTCCTTTGGTATTTTGTACTGCTTTTTGGGGTACAGAACCTTTATTTTCTTAATCAAACAAATAGGAAAAAGTGTGCAGTTTTCATCACATTGATTTCTATTTGTATTTGTTGCACAATAATTGCTCCAGTCATTCATTTTCCATTCTTCTTCTGATTCTGGATAGTCTGGGCTTGATTTTCTGTCCAAGAGATATTTACTCATTTCTTCTTTTATCTTTTTTTCATTATCTTCCATCATTTATTTCCTTGTTTCTTTAATTTAGATTTCAATAATTTAAAATCAACGACAATCTCACTGCGTTTTATATCTTTTCCTAAATCATTTTTCTCCCAAATCTCTAATCTAATGCCGTCTCTTCCTTGCTTTTCTATGATAAGCTTTTTTGTGTCTATTGGGCTTATTATTTCATTCATTCTCCAGCTCCTTGTTTTTTTAGTTCTTTAATCTCTTTTTCTAATTCTATAATCTTTTTTCCTTGTCTGATATTTCGTTCTACAAAAGAAGCAAAACAACTAAAATCATCTCTAAATAAAGTTAATTGCTTTTCTAAATCTTGTAGTTTTTTTAATTGCTTATCCATCATTTATCTCCTTGTTTTTTCTCAACTTCTTTAATAGTTTCTTCTATTATTTCATCAAGTAGAGGACTTACAAAACTATCTGGACTATCTCCATAAACTAATTCAATTTCTTCTAAATTATCCCAAAACTTGCCTATAATAATTTCCTTTATTTCTTTAATAGTTTTATCTTCAATAGTTTTATCTTCCATCATTTATTTTCTTGTTTTTTTAATTCACATTCTTCACAATAATATATATTTCCACCAGCAATATCTCCACAAGGAATCTTTATATTTTTATAGGGATTAACTTCTTTTCCACATCCTTTATCTTCTTGTTTTTTTAATTCATCTCTAATCTTCTTAGCTTCTTCTGAACTACACCAAACTTTATGTCTCCCTTTTTTAGTACAACGACAATGTTTACATCTCATTCTCCATCTCCTTGTTTTTCTATGTGGTTATCTAATTTATCTAAACATTCTTGACACCACTTATTCATACTAATAATTCTTTCTTCTTTACAACATATACACCTATCCATCATTTATCTCCTTGTTTTTTATAACACTTATCACAAGTATCATCTTGCTTGATATATTCTCTTTTAGTTTTTAATAATTTTCCACAAACCTTACACCAACATTTCATCATTCATCTCCTTGTTTTTTTAATTGTTTAATTGTATGATTTATATACTTTATAATTAAATTATCCATCATTTATCTCCTTGTTTTTTAAATCTATGATTCTATCTTTTTCAGATTGTATTTTTAAATAACGAATTATCATAGCAGAATTTCCAAAGGGCATCCGCCCACCAGAAATATAAATCGGTTCTAAAAGAAAACAACCCCTTAAATTATTTGGATTCCAATTAGCATTTAAAATAATCATTCCATTAACTTTACAAATCCTTCTCATCTCATACATGATTTTGCTTCTTAGATGTTTAGCAATATGCCAGGGGGGATCACCAAAAACAACTTCAAAACTTTCATCCTTAAAAGGAAGTCCTTGAAGAATATCTGCTTTATGAGTTAAATGTCCATTATCTTCTATATCGATTCTAATATCTCCAAGAGGAGAACTCCCACAAAATACATGACAGCTTTTTTTATTCTTAATCTCTTTTTTAAAGAATTTCTCTACTCTTTCAGGCCATGCCCATGCTTGTTTAAAACCAAATTCATTTTTCATTCTCCATCTCCTTTATCTTCGCAATCATCACATAATATTCCTTTTCCACAAACAAGATATTTTCCTTCTCCAGACATTCCTTCTTTTCCATATCCTTTTACTTTACCTTTTAATATCTTCTCTAATTCTTTCCAATCTCTCTTTTTCATTCTCCATCTCCTTGTTTTTTTAATTCACCAGTTTCAATATCAATACAATCATAACAATATTTATCATTATAACAATCTTTATGACTATTAATTTCTCCACAATTTTCACATTTGTATTTAGTTATTTTCATCATTTATCTCCTTTTATACCACTCCTCTGCTGATAATGGTTCTTCACATCCATCATATCCAATTGGCTCATTTGTGTCGATTCCATCATTTTCTTCCCTGATAAATCCCCCACATATTCCACACAATATTCTTGTCATTCTCCATCTCCTTTACAGGCATCACATAATCCACAAACTCCACAAAAACAAGTTAATCCTTTATGAAACTTTATCTTTTTTCCACAACCTTTATCTTCGCAGAGGTCTGAGCCGAAGATTTCTCTTAAAATCTCCCCTGCTCTGTTTCTTCTTTGATAATCTGTTGCAGGTCTATTTAACAAAATAGAGATTTCCTCTTTCAATTCTTTTATGGATTGTTTGTCTTGTTTCTCAACAGCATCTAATAAAAGGGACATAGCTTCTCTTTCTTTTCTTTTCTCAATCTGCCACCTTAACTCCTTCCTCTTATCGCTTAAACTCATATTAAATCCTTCCCGACTTCTTGTTTTATTTTATCTATTTTAGTTATAATTGAATCTTCTGTATTAACAACAATATTCAAAATTCTTTTTATGGATTGGTTTATGTCTTGAGTAATTGATTGAGCTAATTTCGGTGTCATACTTTGAAATATAGTATATCCTTTCAACTTCTCGCTTAGTGATTTGTGTTTCATCTCTTTATCACATTCTCCAGAAGTATCATCATAATTCACATGGTCATAACTTTTACAAATAGGGCATCTTTCTTTATCTTCGTTTAATTGTTTTTTCATTTTGCTTGGAAAACTTCTGGAAGTATAAAATTGTAGAATCTTGGAAACTTTATCTTAAAAAATAAAGGTATTTTTACACTCCAATCTAACTTCATATCTTTCTCTAAATATATCTCCTCTTCTAAAAACATCCCCACATAATAATATTTATTTCTATTTATCATTTCAGCTTTTCTCATTTACTTCCCTTTTTCATATTTCCTGCTATTTAATTTAATCCAGATATAAAAGATTAACACAATCAAAGCTATCACAATTATTCCTATCCCAATATATCCAATCCATTTTAAAACAACTGGGAAATATTTAATAAAATCTATCTCTCTTCCTAAAATATAAATTTGAGCTATTGCTGATAAACCTAACAATACTTCAAAAAATGTTTCTAATTTTCTTTTTATTGTAAAAGTAATTCTATCTTCTTTTTTCTTTGGTTTTGATTTATCTAACAAGAAAACTATTTCAACTAAGACTATGATTCCTAATATTAAAAATAAGATAGGTTTTAATCCGATTAGAAAAGGAAAGGCTTCTGGAAAATTAACTAATATAACTACAAGACCCCATA
>BDTJ01000040.1 GCA_002897655.1 archaeon BMS3Abin17 | reverse complement strand
AATATTTGAAAAGACTATTACGAAGTTTGGTAATGGGGCAAAGATAGATGCTCCAAAAGAATTCCTAGGGAAGAAAGTTTATGTGATTCTTAGAAAATAGATATTCTTAATTTATACGCAAACCCTGCTGGGGGGGCATTGTTAAGAGGGAGAAAACCAAACCAGACTAATCAGCCAAAGAAAAATCAGGCCAATTCCTGCACCAAACAGGCAACCAGTCATTTTTCCAAGCATTGTTGATAGTGCAGTTCTGTTGTGTCTGATTTTCTGTCTTTGCATTCTGTTTGCTATATGGCCCTCAACCAATCCTGCAAATCCATCAGTAAGAGTATTCCCGGCTATTCCCCCAATTATGGCTCCTGCAACTCCTGCAAATGTTGCACCTAATGTAGCTGCAAAAACAAGGACAAAATTATCTGTTGCACCAAATACAATATCCGGATAAATTGATTTAATGTCTATTTTAAAAAATCTCAGGAAAAAAAGACTTATATAACCAAGAAACAGGAAAACCGGACCAATCAATTTGCTGTTATAGACAAAATAACTGCTCACAGCAATTACAATTATTGATAATATTATAAAGCTAGTTAAAGCTTTAACAAAGTCTTTTCCTAACCACCACTTTTTCATAACTTAATAAGTAATGTGATGTTTAAGAAGTTTTTTGTTTTTTAGCAGGTTAGGGTGGTATGTCTTCCATTGTCTCTTTTTTTGTGTTTTATTTAATAGAGGTTTTCTAATCCAAGTTTAAAAGACCTTATTATCCCGCAGAGTCCCACAAGATTTTTGGAGCAAGTCCAGCCATCATATCGGAGAAGGTCCGCAGGATGAATAAGGTCAAGGGTTTATAGAGGTTTTTGGATTCAGAAAAATCTTTTCTATTGAAAAAATATGATATCTAATTCCTCCTTTTATTTTTTTCATAATTATCTTAGATAAAACTTCTTTATAAAGCGTCAGAAACAAAAATCCCTACAGAAGATAGAGAGGAATCCTCTATACAGAAAACAAATACTTTTGTTTTCTGGCTAAAAAACTCCGGAAAACCACAAGGAGTTTTTTATATATTGCCCCACATAAATCTTTAAATAAATTAAAGTAAGTGAAGTTTTATGTCACACCTTTTAATTGAGAATAAAGAACTAATCAAGATATTTTACGGATTAATAATAGCAGTAATATGCATTTTTATAGTCTATAGATCTGATAAGCTGTTTCGTATAAGTATGCATAAAGGAATAAGGTATTTTAGAAATGCTTTTTTGTTTTATGGGCTGGCTTTCATCATAAGATATCTGTTTGGGGCAATGATATTTTATAATTATTTATCTCAGTTTTATAGTCCAGTAATAAATATTTTGTTTGAATTCTTTCTTGTAATGGCTGGTTTTTTCTTACTTTATAGTCTTTTGTGGAAGAAGATAGAGACAACTGAAGAGAATTATTATACCTCGTTATTTAACTCAAAGATTGCAATATTTTATTTTATGTCTCTTATGATAGTGCTCTTGGACTATTTGTGGGGAACACACGGCTTTATGTTTGTATCTCAGATAATCTTGTTTGCAGTTATATCTATTGTAAGCTATATTAATTATATTAAAAAAGGAGGGAGACACAGATTTCTCAAGTTTTATCTTATAGCAATGTTATTTAGTTTTGCAGCATGGGTTATGAATTTTATAACTGCAGTATATCTTAATTGGAATCAGGCACTTTTAATCAATGTATATATCTTAAATATGCTAATTTTCCTGTTATTTTTGTGGGGAGTGGTAAAAGTAACTAAAAAATAAAAATTTGAAATGGCAAAAAAAAGGGAGAGACTGGATGTCATTAAAGACATTCTAAATTCAGTAAGGGAAAATCGTCAGATAAAACCAACTAGGTTGCTGTATGCTTCTAATTTATCTCCTCAAATGTTCAAGGATTACATTAATGAATTAATCAGTAAAGGATTTATCAAATTAGAAGTTGATGACAAGGAAAAAAAGACATTTTCACTTACAAAAAAAGGATTTGAATTTCTTCAGGAATATAAAGTTATAGAAAGATTTGTTGAGAATTTTGGATTGTAAATTGTGTTGAAGAAAAAAAGAGATGGGCATAGAAATCCTTAAAAACAGCAGATTTCTGGGAGAAAGATGGAAGATTACACTCAAAAGCAATGTGAAGAAATAGCAGAAATGCTTGAAATCTATTCTATTATCGATCAGTCACTAAAATCACTTAGAAGGGGGGGCTTAACCTTTAAAAACAGAAGCTCATCTGCTAGAAGGTTATTAAGTAACCTGGGAAAATACAGGGCCAGAGTTCCAGAATGTGTCATGGATATTTTACATAGTGAAGGGGGGGTTAACACACTTGAAGCAGAATGCAATAGGATTATTGAGGAAACAGACACCATAGAGTTTGTCGAACAATTCACTAAAATAATTAATTTCTCTACTTCTAATCTCAATAAATTATCAATATTCTGTTTCATTAATAATATTAATCCATACTTAAATCTCGTATCTTCATTTCTATAATGAG
>BDTJ01000039.1 GCA_002897655.1 archaeon BMS3Abin17 | reverse complement strand
GCTTCGAGTGTTGGGTTTGTTCAGTTAGACAAAGTAACTGAATATGTAAGAAATCAAAGTGAGCATCATGAAACTACTTTTTTGGGTTAATTGGAAACTCCACACTTTAGTGTGGAGAGGATGTCATTGTAATTCTTTATCTATGAGAAATAATTTATGATTGTGTTTATTTCTGCAGTACTTAGGCTTCTGTTAAATATCATTAATTCATCTATTGTTCCGTTCATCAAGCCTGTACTGGGATTGTTAATTGTCCCTATTCTTGGACTTGGAGAAGATGAATTTATGTTTTGAGAGGTTGATTTGCTTGCTCTTTCAACACCATCTACATAAATCTTCATATATGATTCAGATACCCCTACAACAGCAATATTATACCCGATACCCTGAGTAATTATTCCTTCACTTGTATTTAAAGTATCATTAGCAGTATCACTAATCATCATCCAAACTGCACTTTTATTATCTATTCCTGCAGTATATCCTTTATTTGAACCCCCTGCCCCTGAAGTGAATATTCCTCTGGTATCTGCTCCTGTATTATTACCAGAGATATTAACCCATGCAATTATAGTGAAGTTTTCTAATTCTGGGAAAGGATCATTTAAATCAATATAATCTCCATCTCCATCAAAATAACAAGCAGAGCCATTGTATCCCTGCACAGAACAGTCGCTGTTTCCCATTAATGTTCCGTTATTCCTGCCTAATTTATCATCTGCATCTCCTTCAAAATCCCACCAGGAGACAAGACCAGAGATGCCTAATGGACTAAATATACTGCAGGTTATTGCCTGTTTAACTTTTGCATCTCCGCAGCTTGCAAGCCTCATCTTACCTTCCTGTTCCTGAAATCTTATAGGAATCAATTCAATAGAATAAATTTCCTTATCTAAACTAAATTTAGTCTGGGTGGTTGTATCCCCTGGTTTTATTGAATTTTCATTTTCAGATGCAAAGATTACTGAACTGCCTAAAAGAACCCCTCCTGAGACTATCTTTTGAGACAAGTCAAGTGTGGCAAGCTCTTGAGTCATATTATCTGTTGCATGTATAAAATATCCTGCCAGATTAAATCTTCCTGTATTCTCAATTGCCAGGGTAAGCTCAAGAGTATCTTTGTCACAAGCCACGTTTTTTATGAATATTGCACTTCCCTCAGGGCAATCTAATAAATCTTTTGGGATATATGAGACCATCCATCCATATACAAGAGACCCCATTATAACAGCAAATGATATTAGCAAAACATATCCAATTAGTATACTTACTGCTTTTTTCTCTCTGATAAATTTAATACTGGTTTGTTGCAATGTATTTTTCCCCTCCTATTTTTTGGATTATTATAAAATAAAAGTTTTCTCCAGGATTTATATTAAATTCATAATCATCACCCTCTATCGTAACCTTTACTTTTCCATTATTAATTGCAGTGGTCAATGTTTGTCCTGATGAATTGTGTTTGTAGGCTGACAAGCTTGTCTCATTTCCAACAATATAATATATATCAACATCTTCTCCTGCATAATCACTAAAATTTTTTGTAAAGTTTTCTATCTGGTAATCATTATTTAATATTCCATAATCTAAAACTCTTCCACTCTCAATTTCTAATTCCTCTTTTAAATTATCTACTCTTACAAAAGTTCTTCTATCTGAATAGTTTGATAATGTGACAAATCCAACTAAGATGCTTGCAATTACAAGTGCTGCTATAAGATAAAACTGCCCTCTTTTCTCACCCCTTCTAATCATAATTAAATTATTGAAAACAACTTTATTAATTTAATGTTTTGAAAATTCTTTTTATGCCAAGGATTCTGGAGAAAACCACACACTTTAGTGTGTGGATGAATCCTTGGGCATCCTAAAGTCCAAACAAACCGCACCTTTTAAGGTGCGGTAAAACACAAGGACTTTTTGATGTTTTGGATTGATTGCTTTTATCGTCTTAAATTATAACAATGCTTTTAAACTAAGGCCTTCTAGATGCATTATGAAAAAGAAGTTACCAATAAGCGAAGAAGTCTGTGCATTAGATATGAGAAATAGCATGACTTATATAGGACAATTTATTGGCAAATATAATTCAGGTTTGACAAATTATCATGTATGTTCTACAGAAAAACTAGCCAGTACTGCAAGGGAAAAAAAGAAACCATATCTTGATACAGTAATTGAAGAATATGAAAATGCAAAAAGAAGCAATCTTCTTAATCTCACCTCTTTTCCGCTTTCAGGAAAAAACATAGTTGTCTGGCATAATAATATTCTTAAAAAAAATAACTGATTTTGTTACAAGCATCTCACAAACTTATTTTTATCCTCAACAAAAACTATCTTTTATTTCTCAGAAACATATAAATTATCCCGCAGATTAAGAATGCCGCAATAATTGCTGTTGCTAATGTTGATTGGCTTATGTCAAAAGGAAAATATCCAAGAAAAAAAGACACAATAGCCCCCCCACTTAGGATTAGAATAATTATTAAGAAAATTTCTGGATTGTTTATTTTTACACCTTTTTTTATCTGTTTCATAATGATATAATCAAAAATAAGTTTATTAATTTAATGTTTTGATTATGAAAAGTGTAGACTCGAAGGCTGGCTCAAAGATAATTAAAAAGCTACCCTTATTCTTCCTCGGCTCTGCGACCTGCTAAGCATCTTAACAAATGTTTAGGGCTGCTCCGATCAAGGTCTGACCCAGTTCGCATCTGCAAGATCAAAGCAGACAAAGCGTCAACGTCCGAACAAGGACCCTTTAACGCACTTATCACGCACCTTCTTGCAGTCTGCCATAAAGCCCGTTTGCAAATAGCAGGGGGCTAACCTGCTGACCTAGTCTACATAATTATACAAGAATTAAGCTATTTAAGTTTTACGAATATCTATTATAGCAGGAAAATCATCTTTCTGACAATCACAATAAGAATTATAATGATAATAATCCCTATTATCATGAAGATACTTAACTCTTTTAATTTTTCAGTGAATGCCTTTGGTTTTTCAGGAGGTAATAATTTCTGAATCTTCTTTTCTCCTGCACTTATTGCATTATCTGTTGTATCTGAATCATCTCCAATGCCATTTCCTAAGAAGATAACTCCCCCATTTCCTTCAGTACTTCCAGTGCCCCCACTAGTTGCACTCTTGATTATGCTGAATGTTTTTGTCTCTGAGTTTTGCTCATTTTCTTTATCAAAAAATACAGTTGCTTTCAGCTCATATTCTTTTTCTTCTGCATTTTCAGGCAGGCTTATCAAAAACATCACAGTCTCTTTGTCATCCCCATCAAATTCTTCAATCTTAAATTCATCACTTTTTTCATATATTCCTAATGCAGTATTCTCTACAACAACATAGGCATTTTCTTGATCGTCACTTCCAAGATTCTTAACATCAATAATTACATCAATACTTCCACTTGGTTTTGCTATTTCAGGGGATATTTCTATATTCTCAATAACGACCATATTATCCGGCCTTTCAACATCAATCCTTACTTTTTCTTCATTGCAGAGAGTTTCTCCATTTTTTCCTTCTGCTAAAACAAAGATGTAGAAATCATTATTCTCAACATCCTCTGGTATTTCTAACTCAAAATTAAATGTCTTGGATTTCCCTTTGTCTATATTCATGTTATCATCTTTATCATCAATAATTTCTTCTTCATCTCCATCGTATAAATATACTTCAACATCAACATCCAAATCCTCATTATGGTCATTGTCTATCTTTACCTTAACATCAATTGTTTCCCCTATCTTAAATTCATCTCCTTTATCAGGGTTCTTTATTCTAATTTTTAAACTTGAATTTGTAATCTCACATCTGTCAATATCACTGAATTTAGGAGGTTCTTTTGCATCTCTTACTGTTATTGTTATTGTCTCTGAATCAGTTAAGTCTGTTGTATCTGTAACTTTAAACTCAACATTATAATCTCCTGATTGGTTGTAGTCAGGAGTCCATGTGAAAGTAGCTGTTCCATCAGGATTATCAATAAAATCTGCTCCAGGTGGAAGGTTGTTTGCATTAAAACTGGAATTATCCCCATCAGGATCTGTTGCAGAAATTGTGAATTCAAGTGTTTTATTTTCATCTGTAATCTTGTTTCCTATTAAGTTAAGTATTGGGTTGTCAGGAGCGCTTATAGTAAAGCTTCTGTCTGAAGATGCAGATGCAGTATTATCAGAATCAGAGCACTCAACATTCCAGGAATAAGTGCCGTCACTCAAACCACTATAAGAAAAGCTGTCTGTAATCCCGCTTTCAATTGTTTTTGTGTCAACACTGCCTGAGTCAATCAATAAAGAGCATTCTAATTCATCAGAATTGTCAAATGCAACAAAAAAGAAATCAATTTCTCTTACCTCAATTGTTTCTCCGTTGCCAGGTGTTAAAAGCTGAACTGTTGGGATAATCATGTCAGTATCACTTGGAAGGCCCCTTGTAGGATTTTCAAACAGGATAAAGTCCTCTGAATCTACATCTGTATCCTGTCCGTCAGGCTCTCTGCCAATTGATTCACCCTTCCCAGGAGCAACTGCATTATCACTTAAGTTTCCGTCATCCCAGCCCCCATATGTTGCACTATCAATAAGTGTGTCATAACAATATAATTTAGCAATATCACCTGCATTATTTAATCTATTAGACCATTCAAATACCTCAAAACCATTCTGGCTTATTGTTCCATCAAGACTTAAAGTATTGTCTTTCCCATCCTTAATTTCACAATTATCAAGATTGAAGTTTGAATCAGATGGGTTGTATAATTCAATCCAGTCATTTCCTGAATCAGGGTCAGTCACTAATTCATTTATAAGAACTTTTTGAAAGACTTTAATATTAACCTGCTGTGAATCAGAGCCCCCATTACCATCACTTACACTTACAGTAGTCACATAATCTCCCACATCATTTTCATTTGTCTGCCATTCTCCGTCTGAATTTAAAGGAGAAGTAAAGCTATAATCAAGAGAATCTCCTTCCACATCACTTGCATCTGGAGTTATATTTACTAAATTACCTGCTAAAACATTCACATCATCTATAAACTCAAGAACAGGAGCATCATTTACAGGCAAGACTTTTAAATTAAACAAATTGCTTGAGAGGCTGTAAACTCCGTCACTTGCATTAATAATTACATCTTCATCTCCAGACCAGTTTGCATTTGGCACAAATTTAGCTGTGCTATTAGTTATTAGATTTATATTTGTATTTCCTGCAATAGTATAAGTCAAATCCCCGTCAACATCTTCAAAGTAATCACCTAAATCAAGAGTCAGATTATTATCTTCATTCCAGGTCTGATTCGGGATTTGTGCTTTTAGTGTTGGCTCATCATTCACAGGGTTTACTGTTAAGGTAATATTATTTGAATCAGTTAAGTACATTCCGTCATAAGCATAGAATATAATCCAATCCTCCCCATTCCAGTTTTCTTCTACTGTGAAGTTTGCTATCTCTCCTTCAATATCTAATATTATGCTGGTTCCTGAAGAAGTGTCTGAAACCCCATATGTCAGATTATTCCCATCCTCATCAAAGAAATAATCACTCAAATTCATCACAAAAGATGTGTCTTCATTCCAGGTTTGATTTGGAATTGTTGTTGAATTAGGAGCCCTGTTCTTGTCTATTATAATAAATGAGACAGTCTTTGAGGTTGTTAGATTGCTGTCATTTACAGACAATAAAACACTATATTCACCCTCATCTTCATAATCTGTCTGCCATGTAAATGTATTATTGACCTGGCTGAATTTTGTATCATTGATAGAATAAAATATAGCATCCTCTTCAGGGTCTGTTGCATCAACTGTAATCTCAACTAAATCACCTTCTTGATAATTCACACTCATTGTAACAAGATTAATTATTGGGGCATCATTCATGCAGTTAAAATAAGGGTCTGGGTTATCAGGGTTTATTGTGTCATTATTATCATTGCAATCTAAACCCCCAATAACAAAACAATCTCCTGTAACAAAATCACAATCTGAATCATATCCATCTCCATCAACATCTATTAAATCAAAGCCATCGCAATCCTGATCAATTCCATCATAGGGGGTTTCATCTGCATCTGGATTGATTGTTTCATTACTATCATCACAATCATCATCTGTATAAAATCCATCACCATCATTATCCTCTCCATATAAAACCCAGTTAATTGAATTCTCAAATAATTGCCTGCTATTTGGTGTCCAGTATTCAGGATAAACAATTCCAAAAAATAAATTTCTTTCTTCTATAGGGTCTCCTCCATTTAACATAGTAGTTCCAGGATAAACAACTGCAAGAAAAGCATCAGCACTTGTGTGAGATACTCCATCAATAGAACCAAGCATTCTTATTCCTGTTGCTTTTCTGCTGCTTAAATAATATGTCTTGGTGTCTATATCACTTACTGTATATGCCTGGAAAAATTTAGGAATCCCATTTGTTATTGAAATGTCAAAATCATCAATCTCAAGATTTGAAGGGCTGCTTTGAGAACCTCTTCTCCAGCTCCATCCCCACTGATAATTATAGCCTAATGTCCCTTTTCTGTAAAAATTATAATGATTCAGTATTAATGATTTGTGCTCATTAACAGGAATATCTTCAGGGGAATTAAAATTATCATCCCCTGCCAATATCATTCCATATTCAGAAAAATTAGCAGTCAGAACATCTGATTCATAAATTACATCATAAGTCAGGCCCAGGGCAGTTAATTCAGCTGTTACAAAACTGTCTGCACTATTCTGAACAACATAAGCAACATCACTTGCCAATACACTTCCAGCTAAAAAAATCATCAATAACACTGCTAAACATAAAAATTTCTTCATTTCTTTTTTCTCTTTTTCCCATTTATTCCACCACTTTTTTTCACACTATTTTTTTTAATCATGAAAAATAACAATGCTCCCAGAACAAGCAACAGCATTATACTGCTTCCAATTAAAATATCTTTTCCGCTTATAGATTTTTTATTATCTGAATAAACTGCTCCTCCTGTAATTACACTGACCCCCTTACCCTCATCAGTATTATTATTTTCATTAACCTCCTTATTATCTTCCTCAGAATAATCCCCTGCTTTTTTTGCAACAACTATTATTGTAGATGTAAGGACAACTCCCGGGCTGTCTCCTTCTAAATCATCAAAAAATACATTGATTTTTCCATTATACTTACCTTCTTTTTTTACTAAAACAAAGAATTTTGCTTTTTTTTCCTCACCTGCTTCAAGAACAAATTTTTCATCAATTAATTCAAGAAAATCTCCTCCATCTTCTGCAATTTTTAAGGTCACATTAACAGCCCCGTCATTTAAATTTTTTGTCAAGATGCTCTTTTCTATCTTTGTTATAGACTTGCCATCTACTTCAGGATACAAAATCATCTTTGAGTTTCCAATAGAGCCTGTAATAGCACTGATAATAATCACATTTGAAATTAAAAGAATTATTACCACTAAATTTAAGCAACTTCTTTTACTATTCATGTGTAATTATCGAATGACACCTTATTTAAGCATTATTGTCATAAAAATATAGTTTTTTGTAATTACTCTGATTTGATGAAAAAATAAGCCAATCTTTAATTAATTTGTTTCATCAATTTTTTAAGAAATTTCTTTAAGTCGATTCTCTGCAGCCTCTCTAACACTCGGATTACTATCATGTTTTGCGACATTCCTTAATTCATACTTATCATCTCTATCTAACTTATTTACAGCAGCCTCTCTAACACTCGGATTACTATCATGTTTTGCGACATTCCTTAATTCATACTTATCATCTCTATCTAACTTATTTACAGCAGCCTCTCTAACACTCGGATTACTATCACGTTTTGCGACATTCCTTAATTCATACTTATCATCTCTATCTAACTTATTTACAGCAGCCTCTCTAACACTCGGATTACTATCACGTTTTGCTATACGCCTTAAATCATACTTATCTTTCCCCTCTAAAAGATCCATAATTTCTTTAGATACTGCTCCAATTATTCTTTTGACTAATCCTCCTCCATCTTTTTTTGAAGAGCCAGAATCTATATCAACACTTGAACTAGAGTCTGGATAATAACTATCATCAGAATCATCATCACTAGAACTACTTCCATAATCTGAATTTTGGGAAGAATCTTCTATTACTTCAGATTCTCTAGAACTTGGAGTTTCCCCATAAGATTTACTCATAGCCTCATCATATGCTTTTCGATATTCTGGCGGGGTAACTGGAGATACTCCTCCAGCTATTTCATCTAATAAATCTATAAAACCAGCCTCACCTCTTTCTATTTTCTTCTTATATTCTTCTCCATCTTTCTTTCCTCTCTCAGAATCACTATCAAAAAATCCCATTTTCTAGTCAATTATAAAAGCTCATCTATTATTTAATTCTTTTTATTATGCCAAGGATTCTGGAGAAAACCACACCTTTAGTGTGTGGATGAATCCTTGGACATCCTAAAGTCCAAACAAACCGCACCTTTTAAGGTGCGGTAAAACACAAGGACTTTTTGATTAAGATCACTTATCTTCTTTTTCTCAAAGATAGCACTCCAATTCCAAGAGCAATAATTATTATTGCAAATATTAAGCCAATACCTGTTTTTGTCTTTAGAGCACCTATAAAACCACCTGTAATCCCTGAACTATCTTCCTTTTGCCCTTCCTTTAATTCTGTAAGGTCTATTTTTTCATTAGAATTATTTATATCTTTATTATCTGTACTCAATGCTTCAAAATCTAAATCACAATCTTCAGGGCAGGTGTTTATTGATTCTCCTGTATCACAGACATTGTTTCCGCAATTATAATAATACCAGGTATTTCCGTGGCTTCCTCCAGATGAACTTGGGGGTGAGGAAACTTCACTCATCTTTATATTAACAACTGCAAAATAATCAAAAGATTCATTATCTATTTTTAAAGTTCCTGTATTTGAGCCGCTAAGGCTTCCTTTATCTGCACTGACACTTACAGCATCTGTATCATTGCATGCAGAAACTTCAAAACCTACTGCATAAGTTCCGTCATTTAAACTTGTTGTGGCCAAAGTATTGCCTCCGCATGTAACTATTAAATCAACACCTTCTATAATGCCTGTAAAATCAGAATTGTAAGTTTTACCAATAATAAATGTCTGAGCACTTGCAATTCCTATCAAAGAAACTACTATCAACACACTTATGATTATTGTCAGTTGTTTTGCCTTATTCATGTTACCACTTAAAAGTTAAGCCTTTTTAAACCTTATTGTGATGCAGAAAACACCCATATCAGGAGTGATGGGGGAGAATCAAAAAGTCCTTGTGTTTTACCGCACCTTAAAAGGTGCGGTTTGTTTGGACTTTAGGATGCCCAAGGATTCATCCACACACTAAAGTGTGTGGTTTTCTCCAGAATCCTTGGCATAAAAATATTAAAAAAATGAAATACATATTAATCGCAGAGGTAACAGAAATAATGGCGGGGCAGGACACAGAAAGATTTATATATTAACTTGAAGTTATTATATCATAACCCCCCGTTATACAATGATAGAACTAACAAAGAAAGAACAGGAAGCATTGTTAATTATCTATAAAGATGTTGCTAATTTTTACAATGCGAATTCTCTGAGTAAAGAGATTGGGATAACACAAGTTGGAACTATGAAACTTTTAAAGAGATTTGAAAAAAACAATATACTCCTTAGTAAAAGAATTGGAAAATCAATTGTCTATAAGATTGGTATAGAAGAAGAGTTTGTGCAAAAACTAATTGCATTTGCTTTAATAAATGAAGCAGGTAAATATCGGAGGTGGAAGGATGAATTTAAATCTTTGCATGAAAAAGGCAGAATTGTATTATTTTATGGGTCTGCATCCAGAAATTATGCCAATGCAAAAGATATAGATATATTTATTGTAATTAATAAAAAAGATTTTCATGAAGTGAGCAAAAAACTTGAAAAAATTCAGAGCATGTTGCCAAAAAAACTTCATGCAATTAAAACAACAAAGGAAGATTTGATAAAAAATATAAAAGAGAATAACAAACCTATGGTGGAAATACTTAAAACAGCAATTGTTTTATATGGGTATGATGATTATATGGGGGTTGTAAATGAATTCACAAGCTTCTAAGCATCTTGATTGGTGTTTAAACAAAGCAAAAAGGGAAATAGAAGAGTGCAAAAAGCAAAAAAAGAAGATTCGCCACAGGGGTTTATTTAAAATTAAGCCAGACAAAAAACTTGCTTTTGAACATTTGCAGAAAGCAAGGCATAATTTAGAAGTATTCAGGCTTCTCAGAGAAAATAGATTCCCGGATTGGTCTATAACTGCTGGTTTCTATGCATTATACCACTGTTTTCTGGCAATTGCAGTAAAACAAGGATATGAATCTAAAAACCAAACCTGCACTATTGCTTTAATGGAAACTTTGCAAGAACAGGGAAAAATATCAATTAATCAATATATCATTGACTTTATGAAATATAATGAAGAAGATTATAGTGAAAAAAGCATTATTGAACTTAGAGAAGATTATACTTATGGCGTGAATCTTGAGGTTAAAGATAAAGAACAGCTTGATAAAATAGAAAGATTATGTGTTGAATTTATTGATTCTGTTAAGAATATTGTTTATGGGGAAAATTGATGCTACTAAAGAAATTATCTTTTATCAGAAATACAACTCACCGGGATTCCCGGTAATAGCCCTAAAATCGTTAAATCTAGGTAAAGTTTTAGGTACTTGAACAGGAATCAAAAAGTCCTTGTGTTTTACCGCACCTTAAAAGGTGCGGTTTGTTTGGACTTTAGGATGTCCAAGGATTCATCCACACACTAAAGTGTGTGGTTTTCTCCAGAATCCTTGGCATAAAAGTTTCAGCTGTGTTTTCACAATCCCGGCAATCCAAAACTCTTAAATACACTATTATATGCTGAAATATTATGAAATACATATTAATCGCAGGAGCAATAATTCTGG
>BDTJ01000038.1 GCA_002897655.1 archaeon BMS3Abin17 | reverse complement strand
ACCACTCAAGATGCAACATCACAACTCCGACGCTGTGATTAGTTTTCTTGTACTGGTTTATCATTAATTGCTGTTCCATTTTTCCTCCAGAGCATTCGCTAAGCGAATACAAACATTTATTTATTCTAGAAAGTTCCAACTAATTGAAACATTCATGGAGCCGAGTATCTCGGCTCTTATAATCAATATTTTCTAGAATAAATGGTTAGTGGAGATTCATTACTCCATCTTCAAAGATGGAGATTTCTTTTTAGTTAAGAAACAAAACAGGTTATGGTGCAAATAAGATTGCCTGTTTTGTTCATGAAATTTCTGAATCAAGTATTAAAAGAATTTTAAACAAACATAATCTCACAAACCCAAATCCTCGTCGTAAAAAGAGATTAAAATATATCCGATGGCAGAGGAAACATTGTAATTCCCTTTGGCAAATGGATATTAGTGATCAGAAAATTAAAGATAAATATTGTTTTGCAGTTATTGATGATTGCTCAAGATATTGTGTGGGAATAATTGATTTGAATAGAGTTACAACTAAAGTTGTAACGCAAATTTTAGATGAACTCATTAGAGTTCATGGAAAACCAAGGGAGATATTAACTGATAATGGAAGTGCATTTGGACTTAGAAGTAAGCATAGTAAGTTTGATAGAGGGTGTAGAAGAAGGGGCATTAAACATATCAGAACAGCAATTCATAGCCCCACAACAACTGGGAAGATAGAAAGATTCTTTCAGACTTTAGCCAGAGAACTAAAGTTTTGTGTAGATCATCATGAGTTTAGAATGAGGTATAATCATTTTAGGCCACATACAAGTTTACACGGAAAAGTACCTGCTGAAGTTTACTTCAGCTTACGACATATGTCATGAACCTATACAGTAAGAGAGATATGAAAAGGTTTAAAAGTAAAATCAGATAAAGATAGATATGAACTTCATAAAAAAGATTGTTGATAAAAGTATTGATGAGAATGTCCACTTTCAATTTCAAAAATTTAGTAAAGGTGAATTCAGAAATAGGGCAGTCATTAAAGCGAAGAACTCAAAAGGAAAATATACTATCACAACAACAGCAGAATTTGCAAACGAGATGGTAAGGACTATTGCTGAGAAGCTTGGAGATGACCAAGCAAAAGTAACAGGTGCAATTATCTCTACTAATGACTTAAAAGATAAATTAGATTTCAAAGAAATAAAGCAGTTTCAGGGAGTTAAGAAATATCTCATAGACAAAGAAATGACTGGAAAAGAGATTCTTGATTTACTGGATGAGTTTCCAAAGGCATTTTTTGCATTAAGTTTTGAGATAGGAGATACAAAATTAAAGATAAAACCAAAATCTCCAAAATCTGGAAAACCTGTCTCAAAGGGGGGAGAGGCTCCAAAACCAAATTTTTGCAGACTTATAACAAATGATAAAGAGGTTGGGGGTAGTTTTGTCTTTGAGAAACCTGAGTTTAAAGATGCAGAAATAAATCATATCTTTATTATTGATGAAATCGTGATTCCTGAAGAGTTTAAAGAGGAGAAAGATTTTGCAAAAGTTCGTGAGGCTGCTTTAAGAAAAGGAAGAATTATCCGAACAGCAAAGATTGATGGTCAAGAAACTATTAAAGAAATAGAGTTTGTTGCTTAATTCTTGTCTGCGAAACCCTTATAAAGCCATTTTTTCTAACCAATATATCCAGGGTAGGAATAAAATGATATCCGCAAAAATATTGAGAAATGCCTACAAGAAAATCGCCGAGAAAGGGAAGTTTGCAATTTTGGCCCAGAAAAAGGGCTAGAAAGTTTTTACCTAGTACTAACTGGGATGCTATTAATTCTGGAAAAAATCTCAAAGGTTTTATATGCTATAAAGCTGGAATGGCTTCTGCTTATGTAAAAGATAATACTCCTGATTCTATGACAAATGGAAAAGGGATTGTAATCCCAATAACAATTCTTGAGTGTCCTCCAATAAAGATATTTTCTATTAGATTCTATAAAGATAAAAAAGTAATCAAAGAAATATTATCAGAGGGACTTGATAAAGAACTAAAGAAAAAGGTGAAAATTCCCAGGAAAAAGGGTAAAAAGATTGAAGACATAAAACAAGAGGATTATGATGATGTAAGAGTGATTATCTATTCTCAAGTCAAGAAAACTGGGATAAAAAAGACCCCGGATTTGATAGAAGTTGGGCTTAAAGGAAGTGTTGAAGAAAAAATTAATTTTATAAAGGAAAATCTTGGAAAAGACATATCTGCACTAGATGTTTTTGAAAAAAATCAAGTTGTTGATTTAAGAGGGTTAACAAAGGGGAAAGGCTTTTCAGGTCCTGTAAAAAGATTCGGAATAACTCTTAAAAGCCATAAATCAGAAAAAGGAAGAAGAAGGCCAGGAAGCATTGGTCCATGGCACCCTGCAAGAGTAACTTTTAGAGTTCCAATGGCAGGACAGCTTGGAATGTTCACAAGAGTAATATACAACAATAAAATAATTGATATGGGGAAAGCAGAAGATAAATTCAAGAACATAAAGAATTTTGGAGATATAAAGACAGATTATATTATAGTATATGGATCTATCCAAGGGTCTGCAAAAAGACAATTAATTATTACTTCTCCTTTAAGAGAAACTAAAAGACAATCAAAGAAAAATTTTGAATTGCTGGAGTTGAGATGATAGAAAAAGATGAGTATAGGAATATAGAACTAAAAGATTTTAGAAAATTACAATTCAAGGAAAAAGTAAGATTTAAAGAAATAGAAGGTATTGTGCTTAAAAATGATGGGAAATATAACTTAACATTAATAGGCGAAACTGATTTTGGAACAATTATCAGAGTTTCTTACGGGTTAAGAAAAATCCTTCCAGGGCATCCTCATTTAATTGAAACTGAAAGAAAAATATATACTCCTTTTGGATTTAAATTTTGGAAATATAATAAAATAATAAATCAATGAAAATGAAAGCAGACATATTAGATATAACAGGGAAAAAGAAAGTAAGCATTGAGTTGCCTAAATGTTTTTCTCAGGAGATTAGAGAAGATATAGTTGCAAAGGTCTTGGAAGCAAAGAAAACAAAACAGCCTTATTCTCCTTCACCTGTAGCAGGAAAACAACACTCTGCAAGCGGAACTCTGAGACATAGAAGACATGTCTGGAAGAGTTCATATGGAAGAGGGATGTCAAGAATTCCCAGAAAAGCATTTTCAAGGAGAGGTTCTCAATTTAACTGGGAAGGGGCAGAGATACCTTCTACAAGGGGTGGAAGAAGAGCACATCCTCCAAAAGTCTTGGCAAACATCAATACCCTAAAAATAAACAAAAAAGAGCTTATGACAGCTCTATGCTCTGCAATAAGTGCAACAGCAGATTCGAGAAAAGTTTCCAAAAAATATTCAAAACTTAAAGACAAAAAATTAGAGAATCTTCCTTTTATTGTTGAATCAAAATTAACCTCATTAAAAACAAAACAACTTGTTGATAATTTAAAAAAGATTCTTGGAGAAGGCTTAATTGATTTAGCAGTAAAAAAGAGAAAAGTAAGAAGTGGCAGGGGGAAATTAAGAGGAAGAAAATACAAGAAAAATGCAGGATTATTGCTTGTTACAGGAAAAGATGAGAAATTAAAAACAAATGTTATTGAAGTTAAAAATACAAAGATGTTAGGAGTTCAGGATTTGGCAAAAGGTGGTGTTGGAAGATTAACTCTATATACTGAAAATGCAATTAAAGAACTTGGAGAAAAATTAAAATGAATTTAAAACCAATAGTAACAGAAAAAGCTGTCATGATGATTGAAGCGCAGAATGTTTTGACATTCAAGACAGATAAAAATAAAACAAAAGATGAAATAAAGAAAGAAATTGAAGAATTATTTGAAGTAAAAGTAGAAGGAATCAGAACACTAATCCGGGGAAATAAAAAATATGCTTATGTTAAATTAAAAAAGGAATTTTTAGCTATTGACTTAGCTACGAAATTAGGATTAATGTAATAATATGGGAAAAAGAATAATACAACAGCGAAGAGGAAGGGGAACTCACACTTACAAAGTTAGAAGAAAAGCTTTTAAATTCAAACTTCAGTATCCTCAAAAGCTTGAAGGAGAGGGTAGTGTTATAAAACTGTTCAATTCAGCTGCACATACTGCACCATTAGCAAAGATAAGATATGATAAAGGAACCTTTTATATTCCTGCATTTAAGGGGATGATTGAAGAACAAAAGATAAAATTCAATGGTAAAGATATAAAACCCGGAGACATAACTAAACTGAAAAATATCCCAATAAAAACAGAGATATATAATATTGAATCACGCCCAGGAGATGGAGGAGTTTTTATAAAAAGTGCAGGAAATTCGGCAATTATGAACCGAATTGTTGGAGAAGATATTTTTGTTTTAATGCCCTCTAAGAAAGAAAAGAAATTCAATCAAAACTGCAGGGTGACTATAGGGGTGATTGCAGGAGCAGGAAGACTTGACAAACCAGTCATGAAAGCTGGGAAAAAATACCATATTAAAAAATCAAAAAGTAAATTATGGCCAAGGACCTCTGCAGTAAAGATGAATGTAATAGATCATCCTTTTGGTTCTGGAAGAGCAAAGAATGTGAAAAGCAAGATTGCTAAGAGAAATGCTCCTCCTGGAAGAAAAGTAGGTTTAATAAGGCCAAGAAGAACAGGTAAGAAGAAGTAAGATGGAAAACAATGCAAAAATACAAAAATTAGAACAAATCACCGGAAAAGTTATACTTATTGAAGTAGATTTCGAAAAAAAAAGGTTTCTATGCTGTGGGTATGATAAAGAAATCCATGTTTTATGTTTTTTAGGGAGAAAAAATGAAGAGATTATCTTATATCATGTTCCAATTTTTCAAATTAAGAAAGAAATGAACAACAAATTCATCAAACTAGACTCAAGAATAAAATACACTTCATATAACAAAGATGATAAGGCTTACAAATACTTCAATAGGATACTAATCATGAAAAAATTATAAAATGGAATTAAAGAAAAAAGAATTCACATACAAAGGAAAGACTGTAGAGGAATTAAAAGTATTAGATGTTAGAGAATTTGCAAAATACTTAAAATCTAGAAATAGGAGAAGTGTTCTTAGAAGATTCCAGGAAATTGAGAAATTTGTGAGTAATGCTAAAGAGAAATTATCAAAGAACAAGAAGATAAGAACCCATAAAAGAGATTTGGTCATAGTTCCAGAGATGATTGGAATGAAAATTCAGATATATAATGGAAAAAGTTTCACTAATATAGAAGTTATAGGTGAAATGTTGGGACATAAATTAGGAGAATTCGCTCCAACAAGGGGAAGAGTAAAGCATGGAAGTGCAGGGGTTGGAGCAACTAAAGGAACAAGAGCTAAAGCTAAGAAATAATTAAAATGAAAACAAGAAATTTTCAATCAATTAAACACTCACGCGATACTGCGTCACAGTACCGTGTTTAAATAAAATGACAAATACAGAAAAACCATCAACAAAAGAAGAAATAAAGAAACAAGGGGTAGTTAATACTCCAAAGATTAAAGAATCATCTAACAAAACACCCATTACTAAACCTGCAACTAAGGAAATATCTTCTGTGGATAAATCAGGCGAGCCGAAAGTGGATGAGCAAGTTAAAAAATCCGAAGAAAAAGCAAAAGAACAGCCTAAGAAAGAAGTAAAGAAAGTTGAAAAACCAAAAGTCAAAAAAACAATAGCTTTTGTAGATGTGCTTAATCTTCCAATATCAACAAAACAATCAATTGCCATATGCAAATTCGTCAAAGGAAAAAGCATAGAGAAAGCTATAACTGATTTAGAACAAGTTTCCATGATTAAGAAAGTAGTTCCTATGAAAGGAGAAATTCCACATAAGAAGGGAAAAGGCATATCTTCAGGAAGATATCCTAAAAAATCTGCAGAACAATTCATCAAACTATTAAAGAGCCTTTCGGCAAATGCCAATGTTAATGATCTAAATAACCCGATAATCACAGAAGCTATTGCAAATCTTGCCTCAAGACCTTACGGGAAATTTGGAAGGGTGAGAAGAAAAAGAACACATGTTAAAATAACTGCAAAAGAAAAAAAATCAAAAAATAAAGAAAAGAAAAAGGAGAAAATTTAAACATGGAAGAAAGAAATATTGTAAAATTCAAGAAAGACGAGTTTACTATTAAGAAATATATAAAAGACAGCCTTGGAAAAGGGAAAGTAAGTCAGGTCAGAATAGAATATACCCCTATAGGGGAGAAGATAATTATCTCAACACATAAACCAGGATTAGTAATTGGCAGAAAAGGAGAAAGAATCTTTGAATTAACAAATGTATTAAAAAGCAGGTTTAAACTAGAAAACCCTAATATAGAAATAGATGAGATAAAACAGCCAGAATTTGATGCACAGATAAATGCTGATGAAATTGCACTTGCATTAGAGAGGTTTGGCCCACTTAAATTCAAAGTTACTGCTTACAGAACACTTCAAAGAATAATGAATGCTGGTGCACTTGGTGTTGAAATAAGATTAAGTGGCAAACTTCCAAGCTCAAGGGCAAAATCATGGAGATTTGCGCAGGGATATTTGAAAAAAACAGGAGACAGTGCAAAAATAGTAGATAGGGCGCAGGCAATAGCCCAAACTAAACCAGGAACTGTTGGTGTAAAAGTTAGTATACTTTCCCCACACGCCCCACTAACTGATAAAATAAAGATTGATGAAGAATTGCTAAACAAACTAAGAAATAGTTCTGGGGAAGAGAAAGAAGAACAAAAGGAAAAAAAGAAATCAACTAAAAAAACCCCTAGAAAAAAGAAAACTATAAAGAAAAAATAATAAAATGGCTACAACAAAATTAAAAATTTTGAGCACTCATCTTTTAAGGGAGTGTAAAAAAAGATGACTACACTAAAATTCAAAGATATTCAGAAAATGGGAAAAGAAGATAGAGAAAAGAAATTGAAAGAATTAAGACTGGAATTAGTCAAATCAAAAGTAAATTCCTCAAAAACAGGAAACTCAAAAACTAAAGAAATTAAAAAAATAATTGCAAGAATATTAATGCTCAATAAATAACATGGAAATATGTCCAAAATGTGGCTTGCCTCAGCAAGCATGTGTATGTGAACAGATTGTCAAGAGTTCACAGAAGATAAAGGTAACAACAGATAAGAAAAGATATGGAAAAATCGTTACTGTTGTTACAGGATTCGAGAGTGGAATTGATATAAAGAAAATCTCCAAGGCTCTTAAAAATGAGCTTGCATGTGGGGGGACTTTCAAAGAGAACATGATTGAACTCCAAGGAGACCACAGAAAAAAGATAAAAGAACTGTTGGTCAAGCTGGGGTTTGATGAAGAATCAATAAGTGAATAAGTAAGAGACATACACAAAAACAAAATAGAAAATGAAGAAAAAAACAGAAAACAAAACTGAAAAAGAAGAAAAGAAAAAGATAGCTGATGCTTTATGCAAAGATATCAGGTGCCATATTCATGGAAATTTAAGTGTTAGAGGAAGAGTGTTTGAAGGAAAGGTAATCAAAAAATTCCATAAAAGAATAGTAATAGAATTCGAGAGAATGGTCTATGTAAGAAAATATGAAAGATACTCAAAATCAAGAACAAAAATTCATGCAAGACTTCCTGATTGTATGGAAGATCAAGTTAATATTGGAGATTTAATAAAAGTTCAAGAATGTAGGCCATTGAGTAAGATAATCCATTTCATAGTTATCGGAAAAGTAAACAAGGAGAAAAAAGAAAAATGAAACCAATAAGTGCAAGAGCAACAGCAGGATTGAATTTAGGAGCAAAGATGATTTCCTCAGATAATAGTGGAGCAAAAATAGTAAGATTAGTGTCAGTTAAGAGAGCAAAGGGGAAAAAAGGAAAGCAAGTGTGTGCAAAAATAGCTGACTGGGTTAAAGTTAGTGTAAGAAAAGGTATTCCTGACATGAAAGGGAAGGTTTTTGATGCAGTTGTAATAAGACAAAAGAAATCTTATAGAAGACTTAATGGTGAAAGAGTTGCATTTGAAGATAATGCTGTAGCAATATTAAAAGATGACAAAGGAAATCCAAAAGGAACTCAGATTAAAGGTTCAATTGCAAGGGAGGTAATGGAGCGATGGCCTCAAGTAGCTAAAATCGCTTCAATTGTATATTAAGATGGATATAGAAAATAAAATTAAGTTGAAAGAACTTAGTGGAGAAGAAAAAGAAATTGTTATACATGGATTGAAATTATTAATCGCATACAGATTAAATGAAGCCTCTAAAGCTAAAGAGAGAAAGGAAGATAGAATAGAGCGCTATATTCTTCCTTATTTTGAGGTTATTAATTTAGCAAAAAAAGTTCCATTCCCTACAGAAAAATTAATTGAGGAATCTAACCGGAAATATTCTGAGATTTTCCCAGAATTAAATTTGTAAAATAAAAATGAGAAAACAATTTTCAACAGCATGGAAGGCAAGCAAACGCCCGAATAAACAGAGAAAATACCTAGCAAATGCTCCATTACATATTAAAAAGAAATTTGTTAGTGTGAATCTCTCAAAAGAATTAAGAAAAAAATATGGTAAAAGAAACATTTCTGTGAGAAAGGGTGATGTTGTAAAGGTTATGAGGGGAAAATTCAAGAAAAAGCAAGGAAAAGTACTGGAAGTTGGATTAAAGAAATCAAGAGTTGTTGTAGAAAATATACAAGTTAAAAAGAAAGATGGTTCAAAAGTAAATATTAAGATGCAGCCATCAAATCTTCAAATTATTGAATTAAACCTTGAAGATAAAAAGAGAACTAAAAAGCTTGGAATAGAGAGAACAAAAGAGAAAGAAGCCCAAAAGGATATAAAGACAGATTCAGAGAAAATCAAGGAGAATACCCCTAAAAAGGGCATAAATAAAAAATAAAATGTATCAAAAAAGACAAAAAGTCCCAAAG
This sequence comes from archaeon BMS3Abin17, assembly GCA_002897655.1. Classification (GTDB taxonomy): domain Archaea; phylum Nanobdellota; class Nanobdellia; order Pacearchaeales; family GW2011-AR1; genus BMS3ABIN17. Next base: position 149,859 of record BDTJ01000038.1, on the reverse strand, counting down.
AGATGGCCAATACACAGAAAAGGAACAGCTTATGTAGTGAAAGCTAATTTTAATCCTCAAAGAGGGGTTCCTGTCTTGATTATACTCAGGGATATCTTAAAATTAACTCAGACAAGAAAAGAATTAAAGAAAGCGATAAATTCTAAGAATATACTTCTTAACAACAAAGTATTAATGGATGAAAAAAACACTGCATTGTTATTTGATATAATAACGATTGTACCTTCTAAAAAGAATTATCGGGTTGAATTATCAGAAAAGGGTAAGTTTGAAATAAAAGAAATAAAAGATACTGGGTCAAATAAGAAGATTGCAAAGATAATAAATAAGAAAATACTAAAGGGTAAAAAAATCCAGCTAAATCTTAGTGATGGAAGGAATTTTTTATCAGACATAAAATGTAATGTTAATGACTCTGTATCAATAAATCTCAAAGATAGAAAAATAGAGAAATGTCTGCCTTTGAAGGAAAAGGCAAAAGCAATTGTATTTAGAGGGAAACATGCTGGAAAAAATGGTGTAATTAAAGAATTAGATATTAAGAAAAAGATAGTAAAACTTGATGTTGACGAGAAAGAAGTTAATGTTTTGATTAAACAATTAATGGTGCTTGAATAAGATGGCTGACAAAAAAATAAACCCTATGAGAGAAATAAAAATAGAAAAAGTTGTTCTAAGTATAGGCGGGACTGGAGACACATTAGAAAAAGGATTTAAACTTCTTAAATTACTTACTGAAAAAAAGCCTTCGAAAAGGAAGTCAAAAAAGAGGATACCCTCATTGGGAGTACGGCCGGGGTTAGAAATAGGAGTAGTAGTTACTTTAAGAAAGAATGCTGAAGAATTCCTGAAAAAAATGCTGGCTACAAACAACGACACCTTAAGCAAAAAACAAATAAGCGAGAATAATTTTTCATTTGGAATAAAGGAATATCTTGAGATTCCTGGAGTAGAGTATCAAAGAGATATCGGGATTATGGGATTTGATGTTACAGTTGTCTTCAAGAGAGTTGGAAGAAGAGTCAAACTAAGAAAGATAAAAAGAGGAAAAATACCAAAAAGACAAATAATCACCAAAGAAGAAATAATTAAATTTATGGAAGATAACTTCCAGACAAAATTCACATAAAACAATGAAAATCAAGATAATTTTCAAGCATTTAAATTTTCAAGAAAAGATGGAGGAAATTCGAATATGACAGCAAGTGATTGGAAAAAAATCCTGAAACAGTTGAGAAACAAGCCCGTAGTATTGGATAAATTCATAAAACACTGTAAGCCAAAGGAGAGAAAAATAGGGATAGCTGCAAAAAAATGTGAGAGATGCGGGAGATTTGGAGCCCATATAAAATCATATGGATTAAATTTATGCCGACATTGCTTCAGAGAGATTGCTGAAGAAATCGGTTTCAAAAAATATAGTTAAAATGGAAAACAAAGTGAGATATGAAACAGTTAAAGAAAACAGGCTTAGAGGGTATTCTGGAAGCTGTAATTCAGTTAAAACTGATTGCCCAAATCCCGGAGATTTTGAATTAGTCCAAAAAAACTTAAAAGCAATTATAAGGGCGCAAGATGATTTTCGGAAAAAGAAACAAGAAGAAAATAATCCTCAAGGATATAAATGGAGGTTAAATTAAAATGTCACAAGATATTGTTGCTGATGCATTAAACATAATAAAGAACGCAAACAAAGCCAGAAAAGAAATAGTTAAGATAAATAGAATCTCAAACATACTGATAGAAATCCTAAAGATAATGAAGCAAAAGAATGCTATAAAAAAATACAAAATTGATGGCAAGAGAAAATCTGTTGAGATAACTATTGGTGAATTATCAGAATGTAAGGCAGTAAAACCAAGATTTAGTTGCGATGTCTCTCAAATTGAAAAGTATAAAAGAAGGTATCTCCCCGCAAGAAATCTTGGAACATTGATTATCTCCACAAATAAGGGATTATTGACTCATGAAGAAGCTCAAGAAGAAAAAATCGGAGGAAGCTTAATTGCTTATTTCTATTAAAATGAATGTAGAGACTAAATTAAAGATTTTTGGGATGATTAATGAAAATGACCTTATAGGATTAAGTATAAGATCAATCATGAGAAAAAGTGGATTACCAAAATCAACAATACAAGATTATGTTCGGGGGCTTGAGAATGTTGGTAAAATAAAAAGAATTATTAGAAGAGGTAAGCGTTATTATGTTGGAAGCGCACATTATATAAAATGAAAAAAGAATTATTTCAAGAAATTGAAATCCCTGAAGGGATTGAAGCAAACATAGAGGAAACTGAGATAACTATTAAAGGTCCTGAAGGAGAAAATAAAAGAAGATTTAATCTGCATAAATTAGTCTTTGAGAAAAAAGACAATAAGATAATTATTGGAAGCAAAAAGGCAACTAAAAATGAAAAAAAGATAATGAATACCGTAAAAGCACATATAGAGAACATGATTAAGGGTGTTCAAAAAAAGTTTGAGTATAAATTAAAGATATGTTTTAGCCATTTTCCATTTAATGTTAAAATTGATGGAAGAGATGTTATAATAAAGAATTTTTTAGGAGAAAAAGTAGATAGAAAATTAAAGACCCCAGAAGATGTAGAAATAAAGATGGATAAGGAGATAATAAGTATACTCTCTACTGATAAAGAATTGGCAGGGCAAACTGCTGCAGATTTGGAGAAGATAACAAAGATTAGAATGAGAGATAAGAGGATATTTCAGGATGGGATTTATATTATAAATAAGGCAGGTAAGGAAATATGAAAACTAAATTCTTAAGAAGAGATTCTAAAAGATATTCAAAACTTGGAAAAGGAAGAAAAAAGCAACAGACCTGGAGAAAACCCACTGGAAGGGACAATAAAATGAGAGAAAAGAGAGGAGGATATCCTGCAGTAGTTAGTATAGGCTATAAAAAGAGCGAGAAATTAAGAGACAAATCAATTGTAGTTAAAAACATAAAAGATTTAGATGGGATTAAGAAGGATGAAAAAGTAATTATGGGAAAGGTAGGTAAAAAGAAAAAAATAGAAATAGCAAAAAAGGCAATGGAAAAGAAGCTTAACATTCAAAATTTAAATATTGTTAAATTTCTCAAGGATTTAGAAAAGAAGAAGGCAGGAGGTAAGCAAAATGAATCTAAGTAAGAAAAAGGCCTTGGCAGTAAAGACTCTCAAAAAGGGCAAAAAAAGAATTGTTTTCTTAGAGTCAAGACTTAATGATATAAAAGAAGCAATAACTAAGCAAGATATAAGAGACCTTCACAAAGAAGGAGCAATAGTAATAAAAGAGTTAAAAGGTAAGAGAAAGAAGAAAAAGAGAAAGACCAAGAAAGGCAAAGGAAATGTAAGAAAGAAAGTAAATAAGAGAAAAAAAGATTATGTAACATTAACAAGGAAATTAAGAAAATATTTAAATGAGATTAAAAATCAAAAAAAATTATCCAAAGAAGAATCTAATGAAATTGGGAAGAGAATAAGAAATAAGATGTTCAGAAGCAAATCACATATGAAAGAGTATATTGGAGGCATTAAAAGATGAAAACATTAAAGAGAAGAAGAAAAGAACATAAAACAGATTATGGAAAGAGAATAAAGTTGCTTAAGAGCAAATCTCCAAGAGTTATATTTAGAAAGACAAATAAATACATCTTATCGCAATATATTTCTAGCAGAGAGGCACAGGATAAGATAATTTTAAGTATAAACTCAAAGAAATTGATAAAATATGGCTGGCCAGAAAATGCTAAAAACAGCTTAAAATCTCTTCCTGCATCATATTTTACTGGTTTATTAATTGGAAAAGGGATAATTAAAGGTAAATTAGACACACCTATTGTTGATTTAGGAATGATAAGAGTGCTTCATAAAACTAAAATTTATGCATTTATAAAAGGATTAATAGATGCTGGAATTAAGATAAAGTGCAAGGAAGATGCCTTTCCTAGTGAAGGCAGAATAAAGGGAGAGCATATGAAAAATAAAATTCAATTTGACGAAATTAAATCTAAGATAGAAAAAATTTAAAGATGGAAAAAGAAGAACAAAAAACAGAAGAAAAGAAACCAGAAAAAGCAGTTGAGACTGTTGCAGAAAAGCCAAAGGAAGAAGAAAAATCTCAAAAAAATAGATTCTATAAAAAGTCTGATAAAGAAAAGATTGAGGAGGTTATAGAATCTTGGGACCCAAAGACAAAACTAGGAAGAGAAGTAAAAGATGGGAAAATCAAAAATATTGATGAAATCTTAGAGAGGGGTAGAAAAATCCTTGAAGGAGAGATAACAGATTCATTGATTAATCTTAAAACTGATTTAATCTCTATAGGACAATCAAAAGGAAAGTTTGGAGGGGGAAAAAGAAGAGCCTGGAGACAGACTCAGAGAAAGACCAAAGAGGGTAATGTCCCTAAATTTTCAACACTTGCTGTTGTTGGTGATGAAGATGGGCATGTTGGTGTTGGCTCAGGAAAAGCTAAAGAGACCCTGCCTGCAAGAGATAAGGCAATAAGAAAAGCTAAACTAAATATTATGAAAATAAACAGGGCCTGTGCAGGATTTGATTGTGCTTGTTCAGAACTTCACACAGTTCCATTTGAAATAACTGGAAAATCTGGAAGTGTGAGGATTAAGTTAATACCTGCCCCTCAAGGAACAGGATTAGTAGTAACAGATGAATTAAAGAAAATATTAAAGATGGCAGGAATAAAAGATGTCTACAGCAGAACTACAGGAAAGAAAAGAACAACATTTAATTTAATCAAGGCATGCATAGATGCTCTAAAGAAAACAAATAAGGTGGTAAAAAAATGATAGCAATAGTAAGAATTAGAGGGCGTGTTGGATTAAACAGTGATGTAAAAGAAACTTTGTATAGACTAAGGCTCAGAAGAAAATACTCCTGCGTTGTCATGGATTCTACAAAAGAACAATTAAGTGCCTTAAAAAAATTAAGGGATTTTGTTGCTTTCGGAGAGATAAACAAGGAAACCTTAAAGAAACTTATAGAAAAAAGAGGACAATTGATTGATAAGAAAAAGAAAATTGATGCTAACAAAATAGTTGAAGAATTGGAAAAAGGTAAGAAATATTCTGATTTGAACCTAAAGCCTTTTTTTAGATTGCATCCTCCAAGAAAAGGGATTGAAAGCAAAAAACATTTTGGAGTTGGAAAGGGTGTTTTAGGAGATAACAAAGATAAAATAAATGATCTAATAGAGAGGATGTTGTAATATGCCAGAAGTTATTATTCAAAAAGCGACAATGGAAAATCTAAAAGATATTCAAGAGCTAAATCACATGCTATTTGAAAAAGAACATGAAGAATATGATAAACTTTTGAATTGTAATTGGACTCTTAGCAAAGAAGGTGAAGAATATTACAAGGGTAGAATATCAAAAGATGATGAATGCGCTTTTATTGCTGTTGAAGGTAAAAAAGTTATTGGTTATTTAGTTGGAAGTTTAACAGAAGGAGAGGATTATAGGAATCTTCCAAAAGTTGCAGAATTAGATAATACATTTGTTTTAAAAGAATATAGAAAATTAGGAGTTGGAACTAAATTACATCAAGAATTTATTAAATGGTGCAAATCAAAAAAAGTTGAAATAATCAAGGTTCAAGCAACAGCACAAAATGATAAAGCAATTAATTTTTATAGAAAAAATGGATTTAAAGATTATACTCGGGTATTAGAGCATAAATTAGAGTAAGATATATAAAATGAAAACACACAAAAGACGAAAGTCATCGAGGATGCATGGAAGAAAGATGGGCAGCCATGGCTGGGGAGCCAGGAAAAAGCATAAAAAATCAGGGCATCGTGGTGGAAAAGGAATGTCGGGTAGTGGTAAAAGAGCAGACCACAAAAAAACACTTGTAATAAAATTATATGGGGGAAAATATTTTGGGAAACAAGGAATAACAAGTAAAGGAACCAAGAGAGATGTAAGAAACAGGATTAATCTTCATAAAATAGAATCAAATATTGAAAAATATGGTAAAAAAACCACCCAAGGTTTTGAAATTAATCTAAGCTCTTATAAAATTCTTGGAACAGGTGATGTAAAAAATAAGTTAATTATAAAAGCAAAAGAAGCATCAAAATCAGCAATAGAAAAAGTAAAAAAAGCAGGTGGAGAGATACAGCTTCCTGTCCCAAAAGAGAAAACAGAGAAAAAAGAATCTGCTGAAGAAACTCAATAAAATATAAAATGGACTTACAAAAATTAAAAATTTTTGAGACTTCATTTAGAGAAACAAACAAAAAATCAAAATGAACCTAAGAAGTATATTCGACTATATTCCAGAGGTTACAAAACCTGAAGAAAAGAAAGTTGGCTTTAATGTAAAATTAAAATGGACTCTGATAATTCTTGGTGCTTTTTTTGTACTCTCTAATATCCCTCTTTTTGGTTTATCTGTAAATGCTCTTTCAAGATTTGAATACCTTGCTATAATCCTTGGAACCAATTTTGGGAGTATTATATCTTTAGGGATTGGCCCCATTGTTATGGCTTCTATTATCCTGCAATTGCTTACTGGTGCAGGAATAATAAACATTGACACCACAACTGTAGAAGGAAAAAAGTTTTTTCAGGGAGTTCAAAAATTATTAGTATTCTTTTTTATATTATTTGAAGCAATTGTTTATGTTTTAATGCAGGGACTTCAGGCAAATCCAGGGCTTGAATGGTTGGTAATATTTCAGTTAATACTCGGGGGTTTGGCTATATTCTATATGGACCAGGTTACTCTTAATTGGGGTTTTGGCTCAGGGGTTAGCTTGTTTATTGGGGCAGGCGTTAGCTGGAGATTATTCACAAGTGCTTTTCAGTTTATAGATAACCAGGGGAGAAACTGCCTCTTAAACTTTGGAGAGAGCGGAGTTGCGTGTTCTGGAAAATTCCTTGTCATGATTCAATCAATAATTAGTGGGCATCAAATTGAGTTTTTCTCTGCAATTGGAGCAATTTTGGCTACAATAATAATCTTTTTAATGGTGGTATGGGCCCAGTCATTAAAAGTTGAAATTCCATTGTCTTTTGGAAAGATAAGAGGTTATGGAGTAAAATGGCCATTATCATTTTTCTATGCATCTGTTATCCCTGTTATTTTAACTGCTGCACTGATTGCTAATATACAACTCTTTGGGGGGATGCTTGAAAATGCTGCAGCCCCCTGTTTAGTAGAAGGGGGAACTTGTATGGGTGTAGCAAAATTTGCTTCTTATTTTGGCTTTTTAGGGCATTTTATTGATGGCCAGGCTGTTTCTGGATTTGCATTTTGGCTTGGCTCAACAAATGTATTAGATTTATTTATACGTGGGGGTTTTTTATCAAAATATTTATTGCAAGCAGTAACTCATATGATATTCTTTATGTTTTTTGCAACAATATTCTCTGTGTTCTGGGTAAAAACATCTGGAATGGATTCAAAAGCCCAAGCACATAAAATTGCTTCATCTGGATTGCAGGTTGCAGGATTTAGGCAGGATGAGAGAGTTTTAGAAAGTATTTTAGATAGGTATATTATGCCCTTAACAGTTATGGGAGGTTTAGCAATTGGTTTGCTTGCTTCAGTTACTAATCTTCTTGGAGCACTTGTCTCTGGAACAGCAATGCTATTGGTTATTATGATTATGTTCCAGTTTTACCAAAACATTGCACAACAACATGCAACAGACATGAACCCTACTATGCGAAAATTTATGGGAGGATAAAAAAGAAAAATTTAATAATTTTTAAGAATTAATAAGTTTTTAGAACCCATTCCCCATCATTTAACTCTTCCCCAATTTTCTTTGCTAATTCAAGAACAAAGGGATAAAGTATCTTTGCTGCACAAATAAGATTTTCTTTAGGATAGATATCTGCTTTATCTGGATTTGCCCTTGTTTGAAGTCTTATGGTGTTTCTTGGTGGCGATTGAGAATAATAATAACCTTCAGAATCCTTAAAACGAAAAGACATATATTTTCCGAATTTTTCTTTTTCTTTAGTGAAATTTTCTGTTATCTCAAAAGTTTTACTTACTTTTTCTTCTAATTTCCTTCTTTCTTCAGGTAAATCTATAACTTTTACCATAGATTACTATTATTACAATTGTTTTTAAGGATTTATATACTAAGATTTATAAACAGATTTTTATTTGATGTAATATGATAAAAGAGTGGATGATAGCAAATCCTAAATTAAGTATAATAGTAATATCTTTCTTGGTCACATTCGCTATGACCTTTGTTACAAAAAAATTTACTAATCAAAACAGGATGAAAGAGCTTAAAGACATACAAAAAGCATGCCAGATTAAGATAAAGGACAATAAAGGTAATCCAGAAGAGATGACTAAAATACAAAAAGAAATGATGACTTGCTCAATGGAACTCATGAAGCATTCTTTCAAGCCAATGTTTATCACATTTATCCCCTTACTTGTATTATTCTGGTGGATTAGAGGAATTTACACAGACATTCTTTCTGGCTGGATATGGTGGTATATTGGAACAAGTCTAATAGCAAGCATAATTCTCAGAAAGGCTTTAAAGGTTGTTTGATAAAACCCTGCAGAATCATCTTTTACTATCTTATATGGATTGGCATAAGCCTTATATAATAAAATTTCTAGATAAGATAACATGGGGATATTTGATTTTTTTAGAAAAATAGCTAAGACAGGCAATGTTGAAGAAATTGTTATAGAAAAGCTGGCTTTTTCTGAGATTAAAGGCTGGATTGAAAGGAAGATAAAGGAAAATGAGCTTAAGGAAAAAGAGATTCTCTTGGGGGTTGGAAAGACTACTGAGATTTTTATTAAAGAGCTTAGAGAGAAAATAGTAATTTTGGAGAATTTTGATGTTGAGGCAAGAAAAGAGAAAGAAGATATTAAAAATATTGTAATTGACAGCAGGGAGAAGTACATAGAATTCTTGGAGGACTTAATTAAAAGACTGAATGACCTGGAAGAACCTAAACTAGAGAAATTTACTGGAAAGATAAATAAGATTTTCTTTGATTTTAATAAAAGCGCAATTAAGAATTATGAAAGAGCTACAATTTTAATAGGAAAAGAAATGGGAAGTATAAAAGAAAGTCTAAAAGTTTTTTCTAAAGATCTATTGAAAACTTTTAAGGAGGGTAAGTCTATTACAGATTCCTTTAAGAATCTTTTGATAATTAAAGAAAAATTAAGTATGATTAACCAAATCGATGAAACTCTGGGGAGAATTAATGGAAAAAAATCAAATTTGAACAAAAAAATAATAGAGAAAGAAGAAGAAAATAGGATTTTAAAACAAAGTTTAGAGAAGATTAAGACTAGTTCTGCTTATCTGGAGAACTTAACCAAACAAAAAGAAATTGAATCTCTTAAAGAAAAATCAAAAAAGAATATTTTAGAATTAAAGCAACTTATTGATTTTAAAGCACTGGCTAATTTTTTCCATATTTTTGAAGAACAAATGATTATTGTAAAAACCCATAAAGAAGATTTTCAAACAAACTTTCAAGAAGATGATGGAAAGGCCATAATTAGGTTATTAGATGAGGCAAAATTAAGTAATGATTTGATTTTGGAAAAATTAAAGCAAATCAGAGGCAAAATAGAAGAAACATTAAATCATAAAAAAAACCTGAAAAAAGACGAAACTCAAGAAGTATATCTCAAGATAAAAGAGGTTAGTCTTGAGATTGATAATCTAAAAATAGAGAAGGTTAAAGAAGAAAAAAGAGAAGAGAAACTCAGAGCAAACAAGGAAGAATCAATCACTTCATTAAAACAAGAGCTTGGCAAGATGAATGTTGAGGTTGTTTGAACACAGAAAATAAAATTTGATTTCCTAGGATTGTATTACTTTTGAGATGAGCACGGTTGGCGTATCTAACTCTGCACAGGGTGTACTTTGAGATAATTTTATATATGATTTTTTACTAATTAGTTCATGAAACTTACAAAAGAGAATAAACAACTATTTACCGCCATATCCATAATAACTGGCACATGCATTGGCGCGGGTTTTTTAGCTATCCCTTATGTTACTGCAAAAGCAGGATTTCTTACAACTTTAATTTACATTATCATGTTTTCAATTATACTTCTTTTTGTAAATCTTTATTTAGGAGAAATAATATTAAGAACAAAGAAGAATCATCAATTAACAGGCTATGCTGGAAAATATCTTGGGAAAAATGGAAAACGTATTATGCTTTATGCAACAAAATTTACAATTTTTGCTGCTATAATTGCCTATACTATCGGTGTGGGGGAAAGTATAAGCCTTCTGATCTTTGGAAATATTAAATATTTTATTTTAATAGGGGTATTTTTTGGATTGCTCATGTCTGCGCTTATTTGGAAAGGGATGTCTTTATTAAAAATATTTGAAAAAACAGGGGTAATAATCTCCTTGACATTACTCTTTTCTATTTGTATAATCTTTTTTAATAAGGTACAGTTATCAAATTTAGGGTATATTAATCTGAAAAATGTTTTACTTCCTTTTGGAGTAATTTTATTCTCTATGATGTCTTTTTTTGCAATACCTGAAGCTAAGATGGTTCTAAATAAAAATAAAAAACTAATGAAAAAAGCCATAATTATTGGGACTCTTCTTCCTGCACTTTTTTATCTTATTTTTACTTTTGTTGTTGTTGGATTTAAAGGAAGTCAAACCCCTGAAATAGCGACATTTGCCCTGGGAGGAATTTTTGTGTTTATGGGGATAATAGCTATGTTTACTTCTTATCTTTCTTTGGGAAATGCTTTGCAGCAGAATTATATTTTTGATTTTAAAAATTCAAAGAAAAGAGCATGGTTTAAAGCTGCAATTCTCCCAATTTTTATTTTTCTTTTAACTCAAATATTTAAGGAATTTTTTTCTTTTGTAAGAGTTATATCTATAGGAGGGGTTGTTTCAGGAGGAATTATTGCTATATTAGTTCTAATCATTCATAAGAGGGCTAAAAAACTTGGAGAGAGGAGACCAGAGTTTAAACTACCAGTAAGTAAAACTCTAATAATAATCCTTTCACTAATTTTTGCCTCTGGGATTTTCTTGGAATTATTTAAGGTTTATTGATACTGGCTGTATCCCCCATTAAAGCAAGAACTTGGGGGGATGAATGTTGAGGTTATTTGATTAATGTGTTTATTGGTGAGGGGGATTAAATGATTAAACATTTCCTCAAACTCCAGGTGGCAAAATAAACGCTTATTTTCTATTTAAGAAAGTTTTAAAAGTCGTCTGATTCTGTGAATAATATGAAAATGGATGAAGCACAACAAGAGCTTATGTTTAAGTTAAGCATGTTTGAGCAGCAGATTCAGCAGATTCAGCAGCAGTTACAGGCAGTTGAGCAGGGAGTTGCTGAATTAACTTCTTTAAATTTAGGGCTTGAAGAGTTAGTCGGTTCAGAGGGCAAAGAAATAATGGCTCCAATAGGGAGAGGTATATTTGTAAAAGCTAAATTATTGTCTGAAGAATTAATAGTTGATGTTGGTGGGAAAAACTTTGTAAAAAAAAGTATTCCTGATGCTCAAAAAATAATCAAAGAACAGACAAAGAAACTAGAAGAAGTAAAAGAGAGTTTGTCTAAATCAATGGAAGAGATTAATCAGGAATTAACAAAGACAGTAATGGATGCTCAAAAACAACAAGAGAAGAAGTGATTAAAATAATTCTGTTGGTTTTATTATCTTTGATTTTTTAGATTTATTATTGCCTGGAAATCTTTGTTTTTCTACCCCAACAGTTTTTGTAATCAAACCTGCTTTCTGAAAACACCCTCCGCAATATGTCAGTTCATCATCATGGTGGCACATTCTTATTTTACCCTTGTTATTTCCAACTAATTTTAACCATTGAGTGTGAATCTCCTTACATATAAGAGAATTATCTCGAAAAATATAGCTCCCTCTTATTTCATTGTGTTTATCTTTAAATAATTTCTTTTGAAGGTCTTTTAATACCTCCCAAGAAGTTCCTGTAACTTTAAGTGCCAAATTTCTTTCTGTGAATCTCATAGGAAGTAGTTGAATAGTTAACTTATGTTTATCTGCAAATTCAAGAATATTTTTCTCTCTTTCCTCAATTGGCATATGTGCTGCAATAAGAAGATAAATACTTGAATTTACATCTGCTTCTTTATATTTAACAGCTTGTTCTAACCTAAAATCATTATTGCAACCATGCAAGGAAGCTCCCAATTCTAAATCATCAAAACCAATGCTATAAAGTAGGTTTGATCTTGTTTTTTTCAAAAGTTTGGCAATATCTTCTCTAAAAGGAAGAAATTTTGTAGGAATAACTCCTCTGGTTCCAACTTCTGTCATAGCTTCTAAAGATTCAATAAAATTGCTGGATGTAAAAGGAGTCCATGCTTCAGTCCTCTTCCCAAATCTTACAACTTCTACTTTTCTTCCAAGTTTTTTGTTACTATTAAATTCCAAGATACAATCACCCGCTAATTCTTCTAGTAATCTTTTTTTATCAAATTTGTAGATATTTTTTGGAAAGGTCTTATGCTTTCTCCCAGCATAACAATAACCACATTCTCCTCCAGGGGAAAAAAAGTGTCCTCTAAAAAACTCTCCATCAAAAGAACTTTCTTCCCCAGGAATAAACCCAGAGATACAGCCTTTTCCAAAATCAATATTAGCTTCTAAACCACAATCAGGAACAAAATCTTGTTTACCCCCCCATAACATTCTAGTAGGAGTTATTAATCCAAGTTTAGTTACAGGAATTATTTTATCAACAGTTTCTTTTACTGGTAAATCTCTTGATTTTTTGGCAAACTTTACTCCACAAAAATCAGCTATATCTGCAGCAGTTAGATTATATGCTTCTTGTTCAAGATGTTTACAATCTTTTCTTATTTCATAATGGACATCATAGACTTTGGATAATAACCCCCGACTATTGTATAAATCTTGTTTATCAAAAAGGCGGGTATGAAGAATCCTATTTCCATTTCTTCTCCAACTCATATCCGAGATATTATAATCCCAGTTAACCTTAACTATATTTTTTGTAATTTTTACTATTCCCTCAAAATCTTTTTCACTAATACTATCATTTAATAAAAAAACATCTACTCCTCCTTTTTTCCCTCCTTTGGAATAAGAAAAATGTGCAAGATGGGGGAGAATGCCTAGCTTTCCTGTGAGTTTTGCAAAAACATCATGATTAAAATTATAAACTGCAAGGTATCCTGCCTTTTTACCAGTATAAATTGCTCCAGAGAATCTCATGTTCTCATTCTTTGAAAGAATTATATATAAAGATTACTGTGCTGATTTGGCTTTTTTCAGAAAAGAAGCATAACTCAAAGTCCCCAACTCACTGATTATTGCCTCGATATATTTTTTTGGGATAAATTCAAATGCAGGATTTTTAATCTTGATATTTTTAGGTGCTTTATCCCAGACCTCGTTTAGTTTCCTGTTCTCAATCGGGGTTTTTTTGGGGGTGTATTTCCAGGAATCAGCCACAATATAAACAGGTATTTTTTGATTTTTTGCAATCTGTGCAATTACTTCACTTCCAATCTTATTAATTACACCTTTTTTTAAAATAGCATCTGCCCCTATAAAAATTTTGTCAACTTTTTCTGTTCCTTGTTCTTTTGAAAGCGCCACACCCAAAGCAGAATCAACAAACATTGTGACTTTTATCCCTGCTTTTCTTAATTCACGTGCTGTTTTTCTTCCCTGAAACAGAGGGCGAGTCTCTGTATTATAAATCTCAAATCTTTTCCCTTTCTTTTTAGCATAAATCAGCGCATTGACAACGTTTGTTGAATGACAGTGTGTAAAAACAACATCATTATTTTCTATTATCTTAAAAACATTTTTGTTTATTTTTTCCTGAGCAGCATTAAAGTGCTTCTTAATTTCTTTTATGCTTTTTCCCTTTTCAGCCATTTCTAAGATGTTTTCAAGCATTGGCTCTGTAGGTCTTAAAGACAAAAGTTTTTTTCTTGAAGCTTTTGTTGGAATAAGAGAATAAGCATAAAGAGCTTTTTTTGCTATGTTTCTTGCTCCCTGGATTTTAACCTCTTTAATATCTTTAACTATCTGATTAAACCTCTTTTGTTTGTTCATGAAAGTTAATAAGAAGCATTATTATAAAAAACTATTCATAGTCTTTTTCTATAGTCCAATTCTTTCTTACATCAATATTCTTAAGAAAACTTCCTTTTGCTATGTTCTCATACTTTTTTGCTAATTTAAATGCAGTAGGAGAAAATCTTTCATCATAAACAGAAATTCTCCCAGAAGAAGTATTAACTATCGCTTTTATCCGTCCTTCTTCTCGATTAAAAACTCCAAAATATGTAAAAATTGAATTATTTTTATTAGAATAAATTATCTCCTCATTTGAAAGAATCTCTAAAGTTGATTTAGTCATATCATCACTTACTCTGCACCACTCTTTCTTTTTGGGTGTTTCACTAACTTTAACCATATCTTAATTATACAATCAGTCTTATTAAAGATTATTATGATATTCTTAAATTTAAGAAAGTTTAAAAATTATGTTTTTTTAATAATAGCATGTTAGAATCATTAGTTAATCCAAAAAATACAGAAAAGGGGCCCTGGAAGATGTTTTTTATTGGACTTCTTTATGCCTCATTATCATTACTCGGGGTTAAATGGGCTTTTTCACAAGATTTTGTTTTGTATAACTATGCTGGGATGATTGTTGTATTATTCTGTGTTATGTTCTCACTTCCATTTATGTATTTTTTAATAAAACAGGAAGAGAAAGAAGATGAGGAAGTAGAGGGTTTTTTTGGTGTGTGGAGAGTCCATAAAGACGCTATTTATGCATTTATGTGGTTATTCCTGGGTTTTATTATTGCATTTTCTTTTTGGAATGTGATATTAGGAGATTCAAATCTCTTTAATGCACAGATAGAAACTTATTGCGCAATAAATAGCCCAAGTAATATGGAAGGGTGTGTCTCTGGATACTCTTTTGAAAATATGCAGGGAGCCACAGGAGCAGCAACAAATCAAATGAGATTTTTATCAATAATAGAGAATAATGTATTTGTTATGATATTTACATTAATTTTCTCCTTAATCTTCGGAGCAGGAGCAATATTTATATTGGCCTGGAATGCCAGTGTAATATCTGCAGCAATAGGAATATTTACAAAATACAAGCTAAGTGGAATCCCTTTTGGAGTTGGGAGATATATGATTCATGGTTTTCCTGAAATTGCTGCTTATTTTATAACTGCACTCGCAGGAGGTATTTTTGGAGTGGGTGTTATTCGAAATGGTATAAGAAGCCCCAAATTTCTGAGGATTGTAGAAAATACAGTTATTTTATTATTTTTAGCAATAGTTATTCTTATAATTGCAGCTGTTATTGAGGTTTACTTCACCCCTCTTTTATTCAGATGAAACTAGCAGAATATCTTAATTAGATAAAGTTTATATAGAGTCTTTTTTTCCATAAAACATGGTAAGATTTGCATGTAAAAATTGTAATTACAGGTTTAATTCTGAAGTAAACCATACAGAAAAAAAATGTCCTTACTGTGGTAAAAAAGATGTGATTAAGGAACCCAGTGCTGAGGAATTATTAAAAGAAGAGTAATCTAAAATGAGTGAGAAACCAGTTGATATTAGCAGAGAAATTGAGGAAAGTGTCCCAAAACCAGAGGTGGTTGTAACAAAAGATGTTGCAGAAAGAGAAGAAGAGATAGCAAAGGATGTTGCAGATATCCCAATTGCAAGAGATGAATTAGAAGAAAGAAAAGAAAAAATACTCAAGGTCCTAAAGATAAAGGAAAGCTGGATATATTATTTAATTCTCTCATTTATTGTATCTATCAGTGTTTATATAAGAACAAGAAATATTCCAATATTAAAAGACATTACAACAGGAACATGGACACTAGGTCCGGATTTAGATCCTTTCTTATTTCTGAGATGGGCAAAATATATTGTAGAAAATGGAAGTATAATGGCCTGGGATATGATGAGAAATGTTCCTTTAGGATTTAATACTGCTAAGGAAATGAAACTTCTGTCTTATATGATTGCATGGTTTTACCATTTTTTATCTTTTTTCTCCAAAGATGTAACAGTCACATATGCTGCAATAATATTCCCGGTAGTTATGTTTGGGTTAACAGTGATTGCGTTTTTTCTCTTTGCCAGAAAAATATTTTATAAAGAAAATAAGAAAATAAGAAATATAATTGCATTAATAGCCACTGCATTTTTTGCAGTTATTCCCTCTTTATTGCCAAGGACAATTGCCGGAATCCCTGAAAAAGAATCAGCTGCATTTTTCTTTATGTTCATGGCATTTTATTTGTTTTTAGAAGCATTTACATCAGATAAATTCAGGAATAGACTTATTTTCGCTATATCTTCAGGAATTGCTACCGGATTAATGGCCTTAATATGGGGAGGGGTTTTATTTATATTCTTTACAATACCTGCAGCAGTATTGCTTGCATTTTTATTGGGTAAAATAAAAATAAAAGACTTAATTGTTTACGGAACATGGTTATTTACTTCTTTTGCCCTAATGGCGCCCTTTTCTACAAGATATGCTCTAAAAAATTTGATTATGTCCACATCAACAGGGTTGGCTATAGGGATATTTTTAATTATTGGCATGAGTTTAATAATAATGAAAAATAAGAAAATAAGAGAGATTGGAGGAAAGATAAAGATTCCCCTTAAAATATTCTCACTGATAATTTCTGTAATTATCTTAATTATAATTGTGTTGATGACATTAGGAGGAAATATTATTTCTGAACAAATAACAGATATAAAAGATTCGTTAATAACACCTATGACTACGAGATTTGGATTGACTGTTGCAGAAAATAAGCAACCTTATTTTAAAAGCGATTGGAAAAATAGCTTTGGCCCTGTTATGTTTAATATTCCTTTATTTTTCTGGTTATTTTTTATAGGTTCTGTTGTTTTATTTAATAATTTAATAAATGGCCTTAATAAAAAAGAAAGAATAATATTAACTTTTGGTTATTTCATATTCTTAATCTGCCTTATATTTAGTAGGTTTTCTCCTTCAAGTGTGCTAAATGGAACAAGCGGACTTAGCTTGTTCGTATATTTTGGAGGGTGGCTATTCTTTTTAGGAAATTGGGGGTATGTATATTACAAAAGATATCAGGAAGGGGGGGGATTTATATTTGAAAAATTTAATTTTGCTTATATTTTATATTTTATAATTTTAACACTTGGAATTATTGGTGCCAGAGGAGGAATAAGATTAATAATGGTTCTTGGAGCAGTAAGCCCTGTTGCAATCTCCTTTTTAATTGTAAAGATATCTCAAAGATATCTCAATGAAAAAGATGATTCTATGAAGATTCTTGGGGGAATATTTGCACTTATGATTATCCTTGCCTCGCTCTTCACTATATGGACATATTACCAGTCAGATAAGACAACTGCAGAAAACTTTGGACCGGGAATCTATCAATGGCAATGGCAAAAAGCAATGAGTTGGGTTAGGGAGAACACTTCTCAAGATGCTGTATTTGCTCACTGGTGGGATTATGGTTATTGGCTACAGAGTATTGGTGAAAGGGCCACAATCCTTGATGGAGGAAATGCAATAGTATATTGGAATCATCTTATGGGAAGACATGTTCTCACAGGGAAGGATGAGCAAAAAGCACTTGAGTTTCTTTATGCTCATAATGGAACCCATCTTCTAATTGATTCCACAGATATAGGAAAATATACTGCATATTCCAGTATTGGGGCAGATGAGAACTATGACAGATTCTCATGGATTTCTACATATTTGCTTGATGAAAAACAAACACAAGAGACAAATAATGAAACAGTCTACTTTTACAGGGGGGGATCATGGGCTGATGAAGATATTATTTGGGAGCAAGATGGAAAAGAAATAATGCTTCCTAAAAAGAATGCTTTAATTGGAGCAATTATGATAAGAGAAAATCAAGAGAATCAAATTACACAGCCAAAAGCAATTTTTGTCTATAATCAGAAACAATACATAATACCCTTAAGATTTACATACTTTAATGGAGAACTGTATGATTTTGAATCTGGATTAGATGCAGGGGTTTTTATATTCCCCAGATTAAACACTCTTCAGGATGGAAGAACAAGTATCGACGATAAAGGGGCATTGTTCTATTTAAGCGGGAGAACTGTTCATTCTCAACTAGCTAATTTATATTTGTATAATCAAAGTTCAGATTATTTCAAATTAGTACATACTGAAAGCAGTGGGATTATTGAAAATTTAAGACAGCAAGGAGTGGATAAAGGAGAGTTTTTATATTATAGGGGATTTCATGGTCCAATTAAAATATGGGAAATCTCATACCCTTCAGACATGGTTGTAAATCCAGATTATTTGATTACAAAATACCCAGATAAAGAATTAAGAATGGCAAAATCTGGAGAATATTAAGATGGTAGAAACGATATTGATGATTCCCTTAATTCTTGGATTTCTAATCACTTTATTTCTTACTCCTTTATGGATTAAGAGGGCTGAAAAAGCAAATATAACTGGAAAAGATCTGCATAAAGTTAAAAAAAACCTTGTATCTGAGGGAGGAGGAATTACTTTATTATTAGGATTTGTTTTAGGAGTCTTGATTTATATCGCAATAAAAACATTTATTCTTAAGAGTGATGTTATTACTGTAGAAATATTTGCGTTATTAACAACTGTTTTAATTGCGGGGTTTGTTGGATTTATTGACGATATTCTCGAATGGCGATTAGGTCTTGGTAAAAGAACAAGATTAATTCTCTTATTATTTGCTTCTATCCCTTTAATGGTTATAAATGCAGGACAATCAGAAATGATGGGAATAAATTTAGGTTTATTATATCCTTTATTTTTTATTCCGTTGGGGGTTATCGGAGTCTCTGCTACATTTAACTTTATTGCAGGATACAATGGTCTTGAAACAAGTCAGGGTATCATTCTTTTATCTTCTTTAGCTTTAGTAACTTGGTTAACTGGAAATAGTTGGTTAAGTTTAATCTCTTTAATTATGGTCTCTTGTCTTATTGGCTTTTATGTTTTCAACAAACATCCTGCAAATGTTTTCCCGGGAGATGTTTTGACATACTCTGTAGGGGCATTAGTAGCTATAATGGCTATTTTAGGAAACATTGAGAAAATTGCCCTCTTTTTCTTTATACCTTATATTATTGAAACAGGCTTAAAAGTAAGAGGGGGTCTGAGAAAAGAAAGTCTTGCAATGGTGAATAATGATGGAAGCCTGGATATGCCTTATAAAAAATTCTATGGATTGGAGCATGTTGCAATATACCTATTAAAAAAAAGTAAAAAAAGTAAAAAAGTCTATGAACAAGAAGTTGTTTATATGATAAACTTTTTTCAGATACTGGTAATCATCTTGGGTTTAATTCTATTTAAGGGGGCTATCTTTTAATGAATCTCAAAAAATATCTTCCGATAATAGGTATATCTATTTTTATTTATATCCTACTTAAATTAGATATATATAATGTTTTAAAAGAGATAAGTAAAGCTAATATTAATCTTTTATTAATTGCCATCTTTCTTGTTTTTCTAACTTTTATAACTCAAACACTAAAATGGTTTTCCATTGCAAGAGTGCAAACCTCAAAAATAGGATTTTTAGAAGCATTTAAGATTAATTTGATCAGCCTGTTTTACGGATTTATAACTCCTTCAAGAGTTGGGGCAGTTATACGGGCAGAATACTTAAAAAAATATAATGATGGAAAAATCGGAAAAGGAATTAGTAATTATGTTTTAGACAAGATGATTGATTTATGCTCATTAGTTCTTCTTGCAGCAATATTCTCATTTGTCTTTAGAGAAATCCTCTCTAATAATTATCTATATTATGCTATACTAGTTTTCATGTTACTCGTTAGTTTGCTCATAGTCTTTAGAAGTAAAGAGAGAAGCAAAGCAATATTGGGTATATTTTATAGGAAATTTGTCCCAGAAAAGATAAAATTAAAATTAAAGGGGGAATTTTATTCATTTTATGAGAATATGCCTAAAAAAAGGTATTTTATCTTATTTTTCTTATTGAATTTCTTAAACTGGATTGTTCTATATATGAGTGTATTCTTTGTGGGATTATCTTTGGGGATAGATGTTTCTTTCTTTTATTTTCTGGCAATAATGCCAATAGCGACGTTTGTAGGGCAATTACCTATTACAATAAGCGGACTTGGAACAAGAGAGGCTGTCCTTATAAGTTTATTTGGATTAGCAGGTGTAGGAGCAACAAAGATTTTCTCAATGTCAATAATAAGCTTGCTGATCTCAGGTATACTTCCTTCTATTATAGGAATCTTTTTAATCCTTAGAGATAAGAAAAGAATATGAGAAAGGTTTCAATTATAATCCCTTGCAAAGAGATTGACTTAATGACTGAAAAATGCATTAAAGAATGCTTAAATCTGAATTATAAGGATTTTGGAATCTTAGTTTTACCTGACAATGCAGATAAAAAAACAATTAAGAAATTCTCAAACAGGAAAATCAAGATAATAAAAACAGGGAAAGTCAAACCAGCCTTTAAGAGAAATATTGGGATGAAAAAAGCAAGAGGAGAATTTTTTGGGTTTATTGATTCTGATGCTTACCCTGAAAAAAATTGGTTAAAAAATTCAATGAAATATTTTAATAATCCTAAGATAGGCATTGTTGGAGGTCCAAACTTAACCCCTCCTGAAGGAAATTTCTGGGAGAGAGTCTCTGGTTATGTTCTAAGCAATTTTTGGTCAGCAGGTTTTGCAAATATAAGATATAAAATAGCAAAAAACAGATTTGTCAGAGAATTGCCCTCTTGCAATTATATATCCAGAAAAAAGGCTTCTTCTGAATATGACCCAGGATTCTTAACAGCAGAGGATTCAGAATTTTGCTTTACTTGCTCAAAAAAAGGATATAAGGTATTGTATGCAGGAGATGTAAGAGTATATCACCATAGAAGAGACACTCTTAAAGGGCATGTTAAACAGATGTTTATTTATGGAAGGGATATTGCCTGGCTCTCAAAAAAAGACTTTTCATTTGATAAGATATATTATTCAATACTTGGCATCTTTGTAATCTTGTTTATAGAAGGAATTTTTATTTCAATTTTCAATTCTTTTTTTAGAAATATATTTCTCATTTTCATCCTTATCTATTTATCAATAATATTCCTTACAAGTCTGCATGAAAATTTAAGAATGACTCTTGTTACAACATGCACCACAATTCTAACTCATTTCTCCTACGGAATTGGCTGGTTATATGGGTTGTTTAAGAAACATGAACAAGTTTAATCAAAACTCTTGAGCATAACTAACTCCTCTGGTTCATTATCCACAAAAATCTTTCCGATAGTATTCTGTCTTTTAAAGCCAAATTTTTCATAGAATTTTATTGCTACTTCGTTGTTTGAGCGAGTCATGAGATAAAGTTTTCTTATTTTTGTGTTGTATCTTTCAAAATAATTCACTGATTGTTTAATTGATTCTTCCAATAATTTTGTTCCAACACCCTTTTCTTGATATTTATCACTAACTGTAACTGCCTCTAATTCTCCCACTCCTAAAAAAGGATTTTCTTTAGCCTGAAAGATTAATCTTCCCGCAATATCTCCATTTGATAAATCTTCAACAATACAAACAAAATTATTTTTTATAGAATAAGAAAGTCTGTTTTTCATGAATTCTATATCATCCCCATATTCTTCATGAATTATCTTTACTAATTTTGGAACATCTTCATCTCTGGCTAATCTGGCTTTAAATTCCATTATAAGGCAATTAATATATTATTTTTAAAGATTCGTATGTTTAAGTAAATTTTTAAACTTATTTTTATTTGTGTATTGATGTTATGGGTTTTATTTGCTCTTTCAGCCCTCTTAATGTTTGCTATAGGTTCTATAATAGATAGTATTTCTATTAAGAAATATGTTAAAAGTTCAAAAATGTGGCTCTTTTATAGCACATTCATACAAGGATTTATTGGAATTTTTATAATTTTATTTAAAGAAGTTAATTTTTATGGGTTTTTCTTTTTAATTGTTGCTTTTATTACAGGATTATTTTATGTTTATGGGCTTCTACCTTATATGAGATCCCTAGAATTTGAGGAAGTTTCTAGAATAGCCCCGTTATTTAATCTTGGTCCTGTTTTGGTTTTAATAGGCTCGATAGTAATACTTAATCTTAGATTAAGTTCAAACCAATATATTGGATTTTTTCTGCTTATCATAGGCAGCTCTATTATTTCCATAAAAAAGAGTAAAGGACTTCTAAAAATGTCAAAAGGATTATGGTATATGATTTTAACGAATCTCATATTGGCTGGTTTTTTTATAGGTACAGATTATCTGTTTAAAAATTATGATTATTGGAGTTCTTTTTTCTTTATCCAGATGGGAATTTTATTTTCAGCAATGACTCTTATTTTCTTTAAAGAGTATGGAAAAGAAGGCATAAAAAATATCAAAAATCTAAAATTAATTGCCAAGATATTAATAATCTCTGTGGGGGTAATCTCAGTTATAGGGCTTGGATTAAGAAATGTTGCAATAAGCTTAAGTTCTGCAGCACTTGTACTCTCCTTGGGGGGATTCCACTCATTATTTGTTTTAGTAATTGCCTTAATCTTCTCATTTAAATTTAGTCATATATTTAAAGAAGAAACAAGCAAGGGAGTAATCTTATTGAAGATAATAGCAATTATGATTCTAATTCTTGGGGTATATTTTGTTAGTATATAATTTAGAGAAATATCTACGGACTGTAATGCTCTATAAGAAAATTTGCGTCTGGAAATCTTTCTTCATATTTTTTTGCAATATCTTGTGCCAATAAAAGATAACTGTTATCATTTACAATCATCCGATTTGGTTTAAAACCATTAGGATTATCAACTCCATTAATCTCAATAGATTCAGAGTGAAAGGGAAATATCAATATCTTTTTTCCTATAACAAATCCTTTAAATGATTTTGAGACCACCCCCCTATGAGTCTCAAAAAGTCTTAAAGAAGAATCATCTTTAATTTTTTCTCTAATAATCTCAACTAAAGCGTCTTTTCTTTTATCTCTTGAGGCTGTATTATTTAATTGTGCCATCAAAAGAATGAATATTCTGAATTTAAAAAGATTTAGGTAATATTTATAAACCATTAATATAAACCCATTAATATGACAAAAGCAAACCTCCACGGGCATTTTAATCCTGATTTTAGTGCCTACTGGTTAGAAAGATTTGATTTAACAGGTAAAAACATAGCGCAAGTTGCTGCTGAAAAGTGTTTTGAAAAAGGTTTAGAGGTTTATGCAATTACAAGTGAGTATGATAATGAAGATAATAGTGGAAGAGTAAGTGACAGGTTTCAATTTGTATTAGAACATGCTAAAAGATTATCAAGACCATATGAATTGCATACTCTTGGTGAAAATTCTTTTGTAATTGCTAAAGATGTGGGTAATAAAAAAGTAATCTTTCTTAATGGCCAGAGCATAAAAGTAAAAGAAAAGGATAATCTTTATGAAATTTTAACTTTCGGGACTAATAAAGTTCCAAATTTAATGGGTTTTAATGAAACTTTTAAATATCTTGATGGAGAGGGACTTCCTGGAATTGGAGAACATGTCTTATGTGTGGATCACCATGGGATAGGAAAACAAAGAACAGAAGAATTTGCTAGAGAAGGGAAATTGACTGCAATAGAACATAATGCGCAACTTGCTCTTCCAAGCTGTCCTTCATGGACCCCTGTAGTTGGAAGTTATAGTAAACAGAGAAATCAAGAAGCAAAGGAAATTTCTAAGAGATTTGGTATTCCATTTATTGCAAATGATGACTCAAATGCAATTGAGCATATAGGAACAGCCAATATTGAATTCAACTCTGGTTTTTTAGACACTAAAGATGATGAGAGTATCACAAAAAGCCTGATAAATATAATTAAAAGAAAAGACTTTGGAACAAAAGAAGGTTATCTTCCTTTGAAAGACTGGGTAAAATGGGCTGTTTGGGAAGTTAAGATAAGAGAGCAAATACTCCATAGCAAAGATAAATGGGAAAGAAACATTTATAATACTTCTTAATTAGAAATCATTATGAAAATTGGAACTTTTATCAAAATTGGTAGTTTTCCTGAAAAATTCTGGGAGCAGGAATTTAGTTTTGTGAGAAATCTAAAAAAAGATGGTGTTAATCATCTAGAAATCTCACTTCAATATCCACATACAGGACCATCTGCATTAACATCTCAGCAGATAGAGAGGATAAAAAGCTTAAAAGATTTTGAGTTAATATTACATCCTATGCTACATTACACTAAAGCTCCAGAAACCCTGAAGGGAAGAAAATTTGATTTAGCAAGTCTGGAAGAAGAAACAAGAGAATTTAGTATAGAAGAAGTTATGAGAACTTATAATATAGCAAAAAGATTGGATGCAAAATTAATTACTGTTCATGGAGGTTATTGTGAAAATCATAAAAGCTATAAGAAACATCTTACAATTTTAAGGAAAAGTATAGAATCATTATCTAAGAAATTAAGGAATATTAAGTTAGGTATAGAAAACCTCCCTACTACAGATCATCTTGGAAATCATGTTAATGAAATTCCTTATTATCCAGATGATTTAATCTTTTTGACTAAAGGGTTAGATAATATAGGTGTAACTCTTGATATAGGGCATGCAAACACCATAATGAAGCCAATTGATTTTTACAAGAAACTTATCTCTGGAGGAATTAATGTTTTTGATATGCATATTCATGATAATAAAGGATATAAAGATAGTCACTTGCCTTTAGGACAGGGTAATATAGATTTTAAAGAGTTCATAGGTTATTTAAAGAAGGAACAATATGAAAGATATCTCACAGTTGAACTTGATATAAACTGGGGAGATTCAAAAATACCTTCACAAGGGGAAAGAAGAAATGCAATTAAATTCCTTAATAATTTAAGATAATATGAAAATCATTATAGGATATCCTCCTACAGAATCAGAAAAAGGGATAGCCACCCTCGGGCAAAACAGGCAGTTTCAGTGGTTTAGCAATCCTAGTTTTTTTTATCCTGTTGTTATGGGAACTTCTGCAACACTCCTTAAAAACAAAGGTCATGATGTTAGTTGGATTGATTGTGTTGCTGAAAAAATTCACTGGGAAGAATTTGTAGAAATTATTAAGAAAGAAAAAACAGACTTATTTATTTTTGAGACCAAAACTCCTGTTGTAAAACAGCACTGGGAAACAATAGATAGATTAAAGAAAATCTTTCCTATGATGAAAATTGCTATTCTTGGAGATCATGTTACTGCTCTTCCTGAAGAAACAATGAAAAATTCCAAAGTAGATTTTGTTTTATGCGGGGGAGATTTTGATTTTATGAGCGCAGATCTTGCTGATTGGATAGATAAAAAAATAAAAAAAGTTCCAAAAGGAATATACTATAGAAAAGCTAACAAGATAATTAATTCTGGTAAATTTGAGTTGAAGCATAATCTGGATGAACTTCCTTACCCTGACAGAGATTTGACAAAATGGAAATTATATGAAAAAGAATATAATCTCATAGGAAAACCTTATTTTTATATTATGTCTGGGAGAGATTGCTGGTGGGGAAAATGCAAATTCTGTGCATGGCCAACTCTTTATCCTAAATTTAGAGTTAGAAGTGTTAAAAATGTCTTGGATGAAATTGGAATGTTGATTGATAAATATGATGTAAAAGAAATATTTGATGATTCTGGAACATTGATGATTGGAAAATGGTTAAAAGATTTATGCAGGGGATTAATAGAACGGGGGTATAATAAGAAAATAAAATATTCCTGCAATATGAGATTTGGAGCATTAAAACAAGAAGATTATAATCTGATGAAAAAAGCAGGTTTTAGGCTCTTAAAATTTGGACTTGAATCTGGGAATCAAAAAACTCTTGATAATTTGAATAAAGGTATAAAAATCAAAGATATTATAGATGGATGCAAGATGGCAAAAAGTGCAGGATTAATAACACACCTAACAATGATAGTTGGTTATCCTTGGGAGACAAAAGAAGATGCTCTGAACACGTTTAAACTTGCTAAGAGATTAATGCAATCTGGAAAAGCAGATTTGCTTCAGGCAACAGTTCTTATCCCTTATCCAGGCACTCCTTTACATAAAGAAGCTAAAGAAAAAAAATGGTTTTTGTTTAATCCTCTTGAATATGAGAGATTTGATCAAAGAGAGTCTGTTTTGAAAACAAAAAATTCTAAACCAGAAGAAATTGCCGCTATCTGTGGAAAGATATATACTATCTTCCTAACTCCAAAATATATATTTGCGAGATTAAAGAGCATAAATAGTTGGGGAGAATTAAAATTTAATTTAAGGGGAGTCAAGGCAGTTATAGGTCATCTTAAGGATTTTTGGAAATAATTAGAGATAGTATCAAAAGAATAATTATTTTTTTTACAGAATAAGATATAATTCTTTAATAGATTAATTAATCTGATCCCAGATTTCCCCTTAATCAACTCAGGGATTCTAAAATTCTCTAGATTTTCAAATTCCCAAGGATGGAAGAATAACATAGTATAATCTGAGAATAAAAAGTTTATTTTAGTGAATAATTTAGCGTAATTTAATCCAAAATTCTTAAATGCAAGCCAAAAAATAGGCAGCCTGAGAATTGGTAGTGTTGAAAGGGGAATCTCTGTTATGTCTTCTATCTTGTGTATCTTTCTTTTTTTGAATAAATTCATATATCTTCCAGGAATCCAGGTTGGGTGAAGTGATGAATCATAAATAAATCCAAACTCAGATAATCCTAAAATATTCTTTATCTTGAATCTCGGAGCCCGAAATCCGTTTATCTTGGATTTTATTATTTTTTCAATCTCTTGTTTGGCAATTTTTATATTCGATAAGCTGTTAAGATAATCATCTGAATGGCTATAACCATGGCACGCTATCTCATGCCCTTGCTTTGATAGGTCTTTTATAATTTTAGGGTATTTTTTTGCAAAATTAGAAGTTGTGAAAAATGTCGCTTTAATGCTGTGCTTATCTAACAAATTAATCACTGCAAATAATCCATTTTTGGATATTTCATACATCTCTTCTTCAGATATATTTTGATTAAATTCTCTTGGAAGGTCAAATTCTTCAACATCAAAAGTCAATAAAATTCTTTTCATTTTAATAATCTAAGCATCAATAATCTCTTAAGCATTCCTGGAAGATATCTTAAGCTTACTGTGCTAAATTTTCTATATTGAAAGGGAATATAAAATTCTCTAATTGAAAATCCTTTCTTTCCTACTTTATATAAGAACTCTATGTCAAAATCAAAATTATGGCATATAAAATCTCTATCTATTGAATCCCAGACTCTTCTTCTAAAAAACTTTGCTCCTGCTTGAGTGTCTGTAAGTCTTAAATTAAACAAAGTCAAAGAAACTACTGCTCCTCCAAGAGAGATTAACCTCCTAAACTGAGAATCTTGAGATCTTGCCCTTCCTTTTTTATATTTAGATGCAAT
This sequence comes from archaeon BMS3Abin17, assembly GCA_002897655.1. GTDB lineage: Archaea > Nanobdellota > Nanobdellia > Pacearchaeales > GW2011-AR1 > BMS3ABIN17. Next base: position 122,291 of record BDTJ01000038.1, on the reverse strand, counting down.
AACAACATCATAACTCTCTAAAAGGTCTATCATCTTTTTTACCTCATCTAGATTAAATGGGTTATCTGCATCTAAAAAGCCCAATATTTCATTTCTTGCTATATTAAAACCAGCTACAAGCGCCCTTCCTTTGCCTTTTTTTGGGATATCCATAACCTTTAAGGGAAATTCAGAAGTCAAGGAAGAGCATATATCTTTTGTATTATCAGTACATCCATTACATACTACGATTAACTCAAAAGGGAAAAATTTCTCAGAAAAAACCTTGTAATATCCCCTTAAAAAGGGTTTTATAAAATGGCAAGAATTACGTGCAGGAACCACCAAAGATAAGCTTTTCATAAGGGTAGGGTGTTTGAAGCATATATAAAATTAATTATGATTCAATAGGCCTAATAATTAGAAAGTTTTTTAATTGAATCTGCACTGCTAAAAAGCATGAAATATGTATCCTCTATAGAAGGTAATAAAAAAATCCAAAAAGATATGAAAATTATCATAAATGAGTTAAAAAAGAGTATTCCTGGAATCTTATCGATAATTCTCACAGGAGGCTTTTCAAGAGGAGAGGGGCCAATAAAGAAGATTGGAAAGGAATTTCACCCCTATAATGATTATGATATACAAATAATTAGTAGCAAAGATGTTGATAAAGATAAAATTGATGAGATTTCCACAAAAATTTCAAAGAAAATAGGACACAAAGGGATCCTTAATTTTTATCCATTTAAGAAAGAAGAACAAAAAATAGTAGATAATTTCTATATAGATTTAAAGTGTGACACACCAAAAGAATTGAAAAAATTATTACCTAGAATAAGGACCTATGAATTAAGAAACAATTCTCTTGTCTTGTGGGGAAAAGACCTAAGAAAGATAATCCCTAATTATGAACTAAAAAAAATTCCTTTGTCAGAAGGGGCAAAGCTTCTTCTTGATAGAATGGGCCAATTGATAGAATATTATTCTACAAAAAAGATATATGATAAAGAATTCTTAAGTTATGTAATACAACAAGCATATACTGCATGTTGTACCTCCTTATTATTATTGGTTAAGAAATATGATATAGGTTATTTAAAATCAGCTAATAAACTCAAAGAGATATATCAAAAAGAATTTCCAGAACTTTATAAGAAAATTCCGGATCTTGATGATAAAATTTTACAATATGTAAAATGGAGGATAAACCCTAATAAACCCTTGATCAAAGATATAAAAAAAGAGTGGTTTATTGCAAGAAAAAATCTTCTTGAAGTATCTAGATATTTCTTTAGTAAATTTCTAGAGAAGGATATAAAAAACAATGAAGAATTATCAAAGGCTATATTCAATATGCAGAAAAAATTCTATAATCCCTATCTAAAAAAGATTATCAACTTAGGAGGTGCTGAAAATTTATTACTTCCTTTTGTTTCCTTATTATTAAAATACAAGTATTATAAGAGATTAAAGAAGATTAAGATTAATAAACCATCTGTCTTTTTTACAAGATCTCCTGATCTAGTTATTTTTAGTTCTTTGATATATCTAATATCTTCTATAAATGAAGAAGGGGTAGATGAAAATATATTAAAAAAGGGGCAAGAAATTTTAAGAAGAGTTTATCCCTCAAAAAGTAAAAATTGGGAGAATACGAGCATAGATTATGCAAATGCTTATATAGCATTTTTTCTTCAGAAAATTTGATGATTCCTAAAGTAATTATATGTGTAGATGGCCTAGGAAAAGATCTTATTACAGAGAAAAGTATGCCTTTTTTATGGAAATATGGGCAAGATAACTTTTTTTCTAGATTAAAAACACTATTTGCATTTACAGGGATTGAGTATTGTTTCTTTAGTGGAGAAACCCCTGAAAAATCTGGTTTGTGGTTTGATTTTGAAAAATCAGATAAATCTATTTTTAATAACTTTTTCTTAAGATTTTTCTCATTTAACAAAAAACTAAGAAACTATCTTGGTGCTTTAATCCAACTACTAAATAAAAGAGATTATATTGTAGGGTTACATAATCTTCCACGAAATAGTCTTAAATTTTTTGATTCTAGCTCTAAAAAAGGGTTATGGGACCTTGATTTCTTTAAAAAAAGGAGTTATGTTTTGTATAAATGGCCTTTTTTTATTGAAAAAGACACTGAGGTAAGAAAAAGTATTTTATTTAGATATGAAGATGATTCTAATAGGTTGAAAAGATTATTATCTTCTAGGAAAAAAGATGTTTATTATGTTCAACTTATGCAAATTGATAAGATAATCCATAAATATGGTAAAAAAAGCGCAAGAACTAAAGAAGAATTAAGAAAAATTGATAAAGTACTTGAAAATTTTATTAAAAAATTTAATAGAAATGAGATAATAATCTGGAGTGACCACGGATTTGCAGATATTAAAGAGTATATAGATATTGAAAAAATGCTGCCAAAAAGAAAAGATTTTCTGTATTTTATTGCTGGAACAAGTGCCCATTTTTGGTTTAATAATAATGATGCAAAAAAAGAAGTTTTAGAATGTGTGAAGAAAATTAAAGGAGTAAAAATCTTAGATAAAAAATTAGCAAAGAATTATAAAATTCCTTTGGATAGAAAGTATGGAGATTTGTTTATTTTTATTGAAAAAGGTAGATACTTTTTTCCAAATTTCTATCAGGGTTCTTTAAAAGAGAGATTTGTCTCAATGCATGGATATCCTGACAATAAAGAACTTGATGGATTCTTCCTCTCTAATAAAAGCATTAATAAAAAAGATAAAACCTTAAAAATGAAGGATATTGTGGATATTTTAAGATGAAAGGAAAAAATAACACTTTTGAGATATGTTTAATCAATCCTCCTTTGGATAAGAAAACTACTAGTAAATTTCCAATGTCAGGAATTCCTCTTGGAATAGCCTCACTTGCAGCTTATTTAAGGAAGGAAAAAATTAATGCTGCAGTTATTGATGCTGTAATAGAAGAATATAATATTAAAGAAACTGCAGAAGTTGCTATAAAAACAGGTGCAAAGATTATTGGAATAAGTTGCTTAACAGAAAATAGATATGCTGCGTTAAAGACACTTAAAGAAGCAAAAAGAATTAACCCTAAGATAATTGCAATAATTGGCGGGCTTCATGCTACATTTACAGATGAAATTATTCTCAAAAATTATCCTTTTGTTGATCTTGTAGTAAGAGGGGAAGGGGAAGAAACTCTTTTAGAATTAATTAAAAAGATAAAAAACAAAAAACCTCTTGAGAAAATATTAGGGATAACTTACAGAAAAAAGGGTAAAATAATAGCAAACCCCTCACGGCCTTTTATGCCAAGTATTGAAGATCTACCTTTTCCAGCCTATGATCTTTTTCCTATGAAAAAATATACATTGCCTCCTGATATTAAAGGTAAAGTAAATCAAACATCATTAATCACTACTTCAAGAGGTTGTCCAATGGGCTGTAAATTCTGTGAAACAACACATGCATGGGGTAAGAAGATAAGAAATACATCTGCTAAGAAACTATTTGAAACAGTGAAATATCTCTATGAAAATTTTGGCATTGATTATATAAGATTTGCAGATGACCTTTTCACAATGAAAAGGGAAAAAGTAATTGAGTTTTGTGAATTATTAATAAAGAGTAAATTACCAATAAGATTTAGGATACAAGCGAGAGTTGATACTGTTGATTTGGAGGAATTAAAATTATTAGAAAAAGCAGGGTGTGATTTAATAGAATATGGGGCAGAATCTGGCTCAAATAAAGTATTAAAAGAGGTGGGGAAAAATATTACAATTGATAGAATAAAAAATGCTGTTAATATTACTAGGGAAGCTAAAATTGATTTAAAATACTTTTTAATTGTTGGTTCTTTGAAAGAAGGACCTAATGAAACTTGGGAAACTTTTAAGCTCATAAAGGAGACTCACCCTGATTGGATAGGCATTAATGCCCTAACAATTTATCCTGGAACAGGAGTCTATGATATAGCTAAGGAAGAGAAAATTATAAATGAGGATTTATGGATAAACTATATCAATCCGAAAACAGGAAATGCTCCTTTATACACTAAGAATTATAATTCAAGAGAAATGATATTTTTAGCTCAACTTGGACATGTCTGGGCTTGCAGAAACTCTCCTAAAAGAAAAGACTACCCTAAATTTGAGAAAATTCTCGCATCTATTCTTACAGAAAACTTTGCTAAATTATTAGTAAAAAATAAAATAATGAGAAAGACAGCTGCGAATCTTGCATGGGTCTTTTCTCCACTACTACCATGAAAGCCTTAGTAACAGGCGCAACTGGTTTTATAGGGAGTCACCTAACAGAAGAACTCATAAAACAAGGGCATAAAGTAAAAGTTCTTGTAAGAGAAACAGAAGATTCTAGTAAAGATAAAAGAGGGATTCTTGGGCTATTAAAAAAATTAAATGTAGAGATAATTCAAGGAGATTTATTAGATGAAAAATCTCTTGATAATGCTGTAAAAAATGTGGATGTAGTGTTTCACTTAGCAGCAATTGCCAGGCCAATGGCTATTCCTAGGGAAGAATATTTTAAAGTAAATGAAAAAGGAACAAAAAATCTATTAGAAGCATGTAAAAAAAAGAAGATAAAGAAAATTGTTATAATGAGTAGTGTCTCTGCAGTTGGGCAATCAAATGGTAGTGAAGCTGTTAATGAAAAAACCAAATGCAAACCAGTTGATACTTATGGATGGAGCAAACTAGCTCAGGAAAAAATCTCTCTGGAATATTTTAAGAAATTCAAGATGCCAATTGTATTTCTAAGGCCTCCAATGGTCTTTGGTCCAAGAGATGTAGAAATGCTTAAGTTATTCAAAGCAGTCAAAAAAAGATTTTTTCCTCTAGATGGTAAATCAAAATGTATGGAATTCTTATATGTTGAAAATTTAGTCCAGGCATGCTTACTTGCAGTTAAATATGGGGAAAATGGAGAAGCATATCATATTACAAATGGGGAACATTACAGTATAAATGAAATTAGGTCTTCTATGGAAAAAGCTATGGGAAAAAAAGTTCTTCCAATAAAATTTCCAAGGATTTTTTTTGTCTCTGCAGGATTTTCTATGGAATTAGTAGGAAAGTTATTTGGATTTCGTCCTCCTTTTAAACATGATACAATTGACTGGATGACTAAAAAATTATGGTATAGTGATGTCTCAAAAGCAAGAAAAGTGTTGAAATATGTACCAAAGTTCTCGCTAGATGAAGGAATTAAAAAAACTGTAGACTATTATAAAAAAGAAGGATATTTATAATCAAATTAAAGGAAATGTCTCATTTATTGAGCTAATCTTAGATTCCCATGGTTTAAATTCATAGATAACCAAGAGAGGTTTTCCCTCTTGCTCATAGACTTTTACAGTTATTAGTTTATCCATATTTTTTTCTGGATATCTATAGGCCCATTCAGGATGTTTTTCAAATGCAGATAAAATAAGATATCTTGGCTTTTCTCTTTCTACAAAACTATTAAATCCCTCCTCATCTCTTGTAATCTTACTCTCTGGATCCCCCTCTTCATCAAAGTTATAAACTGATCTTTCAGAATAATAAGATGTTTGGGGGAAAGATTGAGAGACAACTATATCTGTCGGGTTTGAATTTTCTTTTATCCAAATTCCTGAATCCATAACTTCCTTATAGCTTATCTTTTTAGAATCTATCAAAGAATTTCCAAAAGTATAATTTGGGATTAACAAAAGTAAAAAGATTATAAAAATGAGAATCCCAAGGTTATTTTTATTTAATTTCTTAAAAGTAAGATTTCCTATAGAAAAAAGGCCCCATGAAACTATTAAAAATAAAAATGGAAATGTCGGCATGACATATCTTTGTTCTACAATTCTCATCATATATCCAAGAAATAAAAAAGGAGCGATTATCCATAGAAAAATAAATAATTTCTTCTGTATATTCCTATTCTGGAATATTTTATCAAATCCAAGGAAAAGCTCCAGGAAAAAAGAAAGAACCCCTATTAAAAAGAAGAGAAATAACCCCCAAGATAAAGTCCTTGACAGAGAACCGAAATAAGACACTCCTTTTAGATTGTCCCCTGTTAGGATATAAGGCAAATCAGGAAAATACATGAAAATTTTAGAAATTGACTGCACTTTTTGGGTGCCTTCTGCAGGAGACACCCCTACTCCAAAATAATGAGATGCAATATCTGTTATAGGATTCCCATAATGAATAGTATATATTATAAGGTGTGGAAGAAGAACTAAAAAGAAAATTCCTATAGCAATCCAAAAGTGTTTACTTTTTAAAAAATTCAATTTTTCCTTTACAAACAAGAATATCAGAAAAACAGGTGCAAACATAAGATACTGCATTCTCACAAGAATTGAAAGTGCATAAAATAATCCAAAAAGATAAATGAACTTATTTCCCTGTTTTAATTCATATCCCTTCCAAAAGAATAATAATGAAGTTAGTAAAAAAAATGTTGCAGGGATTGAGGTTAAAGGTCTTCCTGTAAAAAACAAAATGACCCATGAAAGGGCCAACCCCAGACTTGCAAATAAAGCATATTTTTTATTAAACATATCTTTTATTAAAAAATAAGAAACAAAAACTATTCCTGTTGAAAATAAAACTTCTGCAAACCTTACACCTGTTTCACCAAAACCAAACTTAAATAAGATTGCTCCAATCAATGGCCATAAAAAAGCCCTTCTAAAATACCAAACAGTGTTAATATCTAATCCTAGCCCCCATTTTTTTGCAGTAGTCATATAAGTGGCTGCATCCCACCAAAGAGGCTGGTTCAGTGTTTTAAAAAATATCAACAGCCTTAGAATAAATGCAAAGATTAGAACTGCAAGAAAAACTTTGTCATAATTATCCTCAACCCAGCCAAATAATTTAAATCTTAATTTTCCTCTTCTGTCTTCTATTATACTCTCTGAATTATCCTCTTTTTTTTCAATAATTTCCCCGCTTTCTTCTTCCATGATAAAAGTTATGTTGGAGTGTTTTTATTTGTTGTTATTTTAGAACCCACATCTTTTAAGAGGCTTAAAACCTGCTCAACAGATATACTCTCTGCAAGCTCTGGGATATAGCTATTAATATAAAAATAATCCTCAAGCAAAGGAGAAACTATCTTATCAACTAATTGGTAATCTTCAATCTCCCAGGGAGACGTTGAAAAAAATAATGCTATTGAAGTTTTATTCAATACTGTAGCTAAATGTAAAATCATAGTATCACCGCAGATAACCTTATCGCATAAATCAACAACTGCTGCAAACTCTCTGAAAGAATTATTAGGATTATTGGAGATTAAAGAAATCCCTTCGGTTTTAAGGTCTTCAATTAATTTCCTCTGTTTTTCAATTTCATTTGGTCCTGCCAGAATTATTATCTTATAATTCACAGGCATCTTCTTTATTAATTCTTTTATCTTTTCAATATCCCAGAATTTAGAAGCCCATCTGTCTGCTGAACCAATGTTTATGCCTATTATCCTGTCTGAGTCAAGAATGTTATTTTTTTCTTTAAATTCATTGGCAAATTTTATATCACTGCCCTGTAAATTAAATATTAATTTTTCTTTATTATAGTCTAATTCACAGGCTTCAAAGATTAGGTCCTGATAAGTCCTTTTGTTTTTTAATTTAACATGGTTCAAAAAAGCTGTCTCTAAATATGCCTCAGAACCTTTATTGAAGCATGAAGTTGCCCCATTATCAAAAAAATATCCTAGTTTTTCACCTGCATTTACTAAATTTGCAAGCAATGTTGAAGGGGTATCTATCTCCAAGGAAAAGAGCATATCAAATTTTTCCTGCTGGATTCTTAAGATATTCTCAGGATTATACTGAAGAACCTTGTCAATAAGAGGGTTGTCCTGAAGAATTTCTGCTGATTCAGGGGAAGTCATCCAATAAATTAAGGCTTCTTCACCATATTTCTTTTTTATGGCAGTTAAAATAGGGGTTGTCCTTAAAACATCCCCCATTGCACCTAACTTGATTATTAAAATCTTTTTTGAGAATTTCTGGGAAAATCTGCATTCTTCACAAGTTTTATAATTCTCGCTAGAAAGAGTATCACAAGCGTATTTATCATTAAAAAACCTGCATTCTGTGTTCCATTTTGCCATATTGAGGATAAATACATGGGGTTTAAAAAGATTACATAATGCCTAATATAGATTATTAATATGGGAAAAATAAGGAAAATATATGTGGCTGGCCCATTATGCACAGAAGAGAATCGGAAATTCTTAGAGAAGATAGATAAAATCTGCAAGGAATTTGGTTTTGATACATTCCTACCTCATAAAGATGCTGGATTATACAAAGAATTAAAAGACATTGACAGGATTTCTAAAAGAGATGTTGAAGAGCTCTATATCTGTGATGCAATGATTGGTGTATTAAATGGCATTTGTGTCGGGGCAGGAACAGCATGGGAAATGGGTTATGCTCAAGCCCTTGGTAAAAAGGTTGTTGGATTAAAAACAGACAGAAAAATAAATGAGTCTATTTCAGATATAAGTGCAGTGATTGCGGGGGCAGTTAAAATTGTTGAGTCAATTGATGAATTAAAAAAAGAATTAGAACAATTAAAAGAAGTAATGGATTAAATCCATATTTTTCCCATCACAATAATTCTTTTAAACTAAATTTGAGATAGATTATTAATGAAAAGTTTGCATCAAAAATTTAGGGATTCTGGGTATGTTGTTTTGCAGATAATTGAAAAAGCAGGTTTTGATAAAGAATTATCTAACTTATCTTTAGAGTGTGCCAACGGTATTTATAGTTCAGTGAAGATAATCCCTTCAGATATTGCTGTTCTAGGAGAGATGGAACCAGAATTTATACCTGAACCAGAATCTCATTTAGTTTATGTGTTATATAATCCTGACAATTCAAAAGTAAAGGAACTTATTAAAATGTGTGGGAAAGAACCTGTAGTAAATATGGCCAGTTTAAGGGATGAGGACGGAAGATACCTCAGACTTAATTATAATTTCCCTGAGTCTATTTTAGAATTAAAATCAAAACACCCTTAATCCAGAGGTTTTGTTGATTCTGTTTCTATTGCCCTCCAGCCATCAGAATATTCTTGTTTTTTGAATTTGATATTATAAAATGCATTTATATATAGATATAATCTCGTTAGAAATAAAGGTATTGTAAATAAAATTTCCCTTATATTTTTAGGATAAGTTAATGCAAACCATGTTCCTTTAACTTCATTTAAGAATGATTTTGTCCTCGGCATATCTGGAGCAATTTTATTTAGGTTTTCATGCCCTTTGATATTCCTAATTTTTTGTAATTTAAAGTCTTTCCAGTTTTGAGGATTTAGCACATAAACATCAACTTGAGGGAGATATTTTATCTTATATCCTTTTTTCCAGAACAAATATGAAATTATAGCATCTTCTGAAGTTTCCAAAGGAAACCCTTGTAAAACTCCATTTCTAATAGCAAACAGATAACCAGAACACTCAAGAAATTTCTCTTTTTTGGATAACTTCTTTCTTACATTGTCTACCCCTCCAAAAGCGACATGAGAAGCATAACCAAAAAAATTATCTCTTGGATTTAATAACGTTGGTTTTCCTGTAACACATCCAACTTTCTTATCCTTGAATTCCCTGACAATCTCCTTTACTGCATTCTCTGAGACATAAACATCTCCATCTGTGAGAATTATAATATCCTGCTCGTTTTTAGAATATATTTGCTCTAAAAACAGATTTAAAGCATAGCTCTTTCCTTCTCCAGGGTCTAAAAAGAAATCTACTTTCCCCCCATATCTTTTCTTAAGAAATTCCTCTATTTTGGGAAAAGGATCTATAACTGTAATCCTGAACCTCTCTTTAATATCCTGTTTCAAGAAACTATCAATTGCTTTTGCAGTTGCCTTAGGCTCCCCATAAGAAGTGATAATTATATTAATCATTTTTATTCCACATCAAGAATATCGTCTGCTAATCTTATGATTACCTTTTGGCTTTTATCTCCTAAAGATTCTGTCTCAATTCTACATTTAACTTTTCCCTGCTTAATACCCTTTCCAGAAGTCTCTATCTTCTTAACAACTGACTTTTCCCCATATATAGAGATTATATCTCCTTCTTTTAATTCTGAAGCCTTTTTCTTTGCCATGAAATATTAGTAATATCCACTTATATAAAGTTTTTTATACAGAACAAAACACTTGAATATATGAGTAAAGCAATGGTCTTAACTTCTGGGGGTTTAGATAGTGTAACTCTGGCATATTACCTCAGGAAGGTAAAGAAAATCAGGGATATTGAGCTTATTTTTCTGGATTACAATCAAAAATCCCTAAAAGAGGAACTTTTTTGTGCTAGAAAAACTGCAAAAAAGCTTGGTTCTAAATTAAAGATAATTAATGTTAGATGGCTTGGAGAAATAAGCACTTCTTTGATAAATAAAAAAATAAGTGAAGAAAAATTAAAAAAGATAAAAGAAAAGGAGGAATTAATCTCCTGGTATGTCCCTTGCAGGAACTCTATATTCTTATTAGTTGGCCTGGCAATTGCAGAATCTAAATTTATTTCCAAAAAAGAAAAAAATGATGTCTATATTGCAATAAAGCACGAGGGAGAGCTGCAATTTAAGGATACAACTCCTGAATTCTTAAAACAAATGAATAAAACAGCAGAATTTTGCACTCAAAAAGGAAATTTGAAGTTTGTTGCGCCCTTTCTAAATAAAGAAAAAGAAGATTTGATTGAATTGTCAAAGAAATTAAGAATAAATCTGGGAGATACATATAGCTGTTATGTTGGAGGGGGTTTTAAGAAAATAAAGAATAAAACAATTCCAATTCACTGTGGAATATGCGGGGGATGTAAATCAAGAAAAAAAGCATTTAAATTCTCAAACATTAAAGATTCTAGTATCTATAAAAATGTGTAGCCCAAAAAAAGTAAGATGTTTTAAATGTCTTGAATGGTTTTCAAAATCAAGGAAGCCAATAGAATGCCCTAAATGTGGAGATTTTAAATGTCCTAATTGTAATTCATGTATGTGTAATTTAACCAAAAAGGAAAAAAGAATTGTAATTGCAATGATTCACACATATGAAACTTTTATGAAAGAAAAATTTAATCTAACTTATGATTTCTCCAAACATAAGAAAATAGAAAAAGAGCTTAATTAAAAAGATATCACTAAACCCTGTATCTTGCTCTATCATACCATATTCTAAACCTCAAAGGCAAGGATCTGTAAAAAGGCTTGGCTATTTTTTCCCTTATTAAATCAAAAACACTGACTAATTTTAAGGCCATTAGTGTTGGAGATTCATTTCTCAAATTCCTCCTAATTCTCTCTGGTTTTAACAGATAATTGATTAAGAAATTAGGCATAAACCCAAATCTATTCTCTGTTGCAACTCCCCTCATCAAATTGAGAATCAAAACAAGATATTTATTCTTCTTTTTTAAAAGTATATGTGCACTTCTATCCCAATAATTAAGACTTATTGCAGAATCTTTTTCAGTTTTGATTATTCCGTCTGCTTTAGCTCTTTCATATAGCTTTGAACCATTAAAGAAAACAAGATTGTTCACTGAAAGATAATATGGTTTGGGTATTTTCTGCAAAAGCCTTATCATGTCCACAGTATCTTCTGGCTGTTCATATGGATTAGAGGTAATTACATCATACATAACTGCAATTTTTCCCTTATACTTGTTAAGAATCTGTGCTGCCCTCAATACATACTCGTCTTTTTGATTTCGATGATATATCTCCCTATTTACTCTTTCTGAACCCTGTATTCCAATAATTATATCTGTACATCCGGCATCTAAGAGTAATTTAATTTTTTCATCAGTAATTGTTTTAGGATCCCCTAAGCACTTAAATCTCATCTTCACTTTTTCTTTATATAATTCGCAGAATTTCTTTATATCCTCTAAAGACCTTAAAGAAAAAGTGTCGTCCCTTATGTCAAAATAACCTAAAGAAGAAAATCTCTCTTTTAAGAATAAAATCCCTTTGATAATATATTCAGGGGAATTCCATCTTAAAATCTTTTTTCTTCTCCCTTCATAAAGTTCATTAAACAGACTATTACTGCAATAATCACAGCCATATGGACAGCCTCTGCCTGTTAAGAAAAATATCTGCCCCCCAAGATCATATTCTGTAAATTTTCTTATTTTTCCATTCTCCAATAAATAATGGTCTTGCACATCATAATCAGGGAGGGGGAGATTATCTAAGTCATCTACAAGGTCTCTTACTGGGTTTTTTATTATTTTTCCTTCTTTCCTTATCCATAAATTTTTTATTTTGTCTATCTTCTTTTTTTTCTGTATTGCTTCTGCAAAATCCAAAACTGCTCCTTCCCCTTCTCCTACACAAACAATGTCTGAATCTTTTATGCAGTCTTCTGGAGAAATTGTTGCATGCACTCCCCCATACAATATCGGAACATTAAGCCTTTTTTTCAAAAAACTAATTATCCTTGATGCTCTTTTTGATGTAGAAGCAAAAGAATTTACCCCTATAAATTCGCTTCCTGAACATAATTTCATTAACTGAGATAATTCTGACAGATTATAATTCTTTGAATAATCCTCGCTTAATGTCATAAAAGCTATTTTTACATCATGCCCTGCTTTTTTTAAAACACTTGAAATAGTTCTTATTCCCTGATCAGAAGGGTAAGTGGATGTTGAAATTAAAGTTATTTTCATTTTTTGTTTAATTCCTTAAAAATGAATGCTAAAAATCTCAGAAATTCTTTTTGTTATACTTGGAATTTCTGGGACTGCCAAGAACTTTGTTCTTGAAGTTTTTAATTTTTTTGTTTTCATTTTATTATTTTAAAAGAGATTCATACTCTTTCATATATTGTTTATGAATAATATTCCACTCATATTGTTTTGCCTTTTTAAAGTTATTAAGAGAGATTTTTCTTGCCAGTTCAGGGTTATCAAGAATTTTTAATATATTAGTTTCTAAACTCTCAATATCCCCGTAATCAGAAAAAAATCCATTTTCTGGTTCTTTCATTTCATAAGGAATCCCGTTTACAGGAGAAGTTACTATAGGCAACCCAGAAGCCATTGCCTCAAAAAGTGTTAAAGGTAATCCTTCACGATAGGTTGGAAGAACATAAACATCTGATGCCTGATACATCTCAGCTATTTTTTCTTTTCCTCTAAGAGGGCCAAGATATTTCATATTTTTGTATGGTTTGATTAATTTCTTGACCTCTTCTGCTTTGCCTTCATCAGGTCCAACCCAAACAAAGGCAATATCTTTTCTTTTTTTAGAGATGTTAATTGCTGCAAGGGCTAATTTTTCAGGCCCTTTTGTAGGATTTAATCTCCCGAAAAACAAAACTAATTTTTTCTCTTTTATCTTATGATTCTTCTTGAAATTATTCTTTTTTATTTTTTTATAGAGAATATCGTCCATTCCGTTTTTTATAATTCTTATTTTCCCCTCTTCTGTAAACTTTTTCAGGGTTTCTTTTTCCCAGGGAGTTATTGAAACAATCTTATCAATAAGGCTAAAGGATAATCTGTTAAAAAAAAGCTCATTTAGGAACAAAAAGGGCCTTAATATCCAGGGTCTAAAAGACATATCTGTCCAAGGACAATGAGTTGTATGAATATGCTTTATGCCCTTTGATTTAGCCAGAATTCCTGCAAATAATATGTAAGCATGCCCGGATACATGAGTGTGAATTATATCAAAGCCGACAAAATCCTCGCCCCCGCGCCTGTGCGAACGAACAGCCATGGATTTTGTGGCACCAAAATTCTTTGAGTTTTGAGTGTATCTCTTAAACCTCCACAATAAAGAAGGCCAGATAAATGTATTTAGAGATAATCTAAACCAGTAAGGAAACCTGTGAACATGAACTCCTTCAATTATTTCTTCTTTTACATTTATTCTCTTATTCTTATCTGAGTCACAGCAAAAAACATGGACCTCATGCCCTTCTTTAACCTGTTTTTTGGTTAACTCATACATAACCTGCTCCACCCCTCCAAAAGTAGGCAGATAAAACATATTTATATGTGCAATTCTCATAAGAAATCCTAACTATGTTAGTTTATAAGAATTATGTAGTTAATTTTATATATACCCCAGAATATAGGACCCCATGAATATCAAGAACTTTATTCAGGAAACAAGATATTATCTTAAATTAGAAGGATTTGCCAGACCATTTAAGAAATTTCTCCTTTATCAATCGCCTTTGTCCAGAATTGTAAACTCCAGATTATATGGTGCAATTTACCTGAAAAGAATAAAAAAAGAAGCAGAAAGAATAACTCCGAAGATTCTGCAAATAGAGACAACTAATGCATGCAATGCAAAATGCCTAATGTGCCCCCATAAGACTATGAAGAGAAAGATAAGTGTTATGGGTTTAGAGAATTTTAAGAAAATCTTGGATAATGTTATGAAAAATTATGATATTAAAAGACTCACTATTAATGGATTTGGAGAACCCTTCACAGATAAGGGAGTTATAGAGAAAATAAAGTATGTTAATAAGAAATATCCTAAATTAAAAGTGGATATTTACAGCAATGCTGCGTTATTAACTAAAAAAAGGGCAGATGAATTATTAAAAACAAATCTTGGAAGAGTCACTTTTTCCATAAATGGCATAGAAGAAGATTATAACAAAGTTATGGGTCTGGATTATGAGAATACCAAAAGAAATGTTTTGTATTTTTTAAAAAACAACAAGGAAAAAAGAAAGCCTGCATTAACAAATATTTCTATGATGATTTTAAAAGAAAATGAAGAAAAGGCACAAAATTTCGTTAATTTTTGGAGAAAATATTCTGATTCTGTCCGAGCATATTTTCCATCAGACTGGGCAGGAACATTAAAAGAGTATGTCGGAGAACAGAACATCCCTTACGGAAGAAGGCAATGGACTTGTTCTGCTTTATGGACGCACATTGTAATTCACTCAAAAGGAGAGTTTGTTGTTTGCTGCAGAGATTATGAATCCAGAGTTAAATTCGGAAACTTAATCAAAGGAGATGATATTAAAAAGTTAAGAGAATCAAAAGCATTCAAAGAACTGCAAAAACAGCATTTAAATTTTGATTTTTCCTCTCCTGTCTGCAAGAATTGCGACCATGCCTATGATTCAAGCATAGAATGGTGGCTGTGGTAAGATTACTTTCTTTTACTGGATAACCCTTCTTTAGTTCCTTGAATATATGGTTTTATTAGATTGAATTTTCCTTTTAAAATAAATGAAAAAATCCTTGCTGGAGAATACAAAAATATGTGAAATAAGATAAATAAAAATTTATTGAGTGGAGTGCTGCTCTGTTTCATAAAAAGAGTTTTTCCCCTAGTATAATGATATACTCTAAAAGGTGATAGCTCCCCCTGGGTTTTGCAATCATGCCATGCTTTTGTATTTGGAGTATAAACTATCTTATATCCAGCATTTCTTACTCTAAGGCACCAATCTGAATCTTCGTAATAAACAAAATAATCCTCATTCATTCCTCCTGCTGTTTTTAATGCTTCTTTTTTGATTAAAATAATAGAACTTGGCACATAATCAATTTCCCTTTGAAAGTCCAATTGACCTTTATCTTCTTTTCCAATTCCAAGATCTTTCATCTTTCCTGTTATTGGATTTAGAAAAAATCCTGTGCTATTAAAAATATTTGGCTTGCTGTAATAATATATTTTTGGAACAACAATTCCAATCTTATTATTAGATAATGCGACTTTAACAAGGTTTTTTAAAAGAGAAGGAGACGCGACAGCGTCATCATCAAGACCAAGAATAAAATCTCCCTTAGCAAGTTTAAATCCCTGATTATGGGCCCCCACACTTCCTAAATTTTCCTTATTTTCCACTAATTTTATTTGGCTAAATTCTTTTTTTATTTTTTCCTGACTCCCGTCACTACTTCCATTATCAATTACTATAATCTCATAAGAAGGGTAATCTAATTTCATCACTGAATTCAAACACCGGATTACCTTATCTCCCCCATTATAATTTATAATTAAAATCGATACTTTTGGATATTTCATAAGAAAGGACACAAAAAGGGGTTTATAAAGATTATTTTACTACCTTTAATTTATAATATATCTCATCAAACCCGAATGGATTAAATCTTTCTGATATCGCCATCCATTTCTTACTAAGATTAAAAAATCCATTTATAAAACTGAGTCTATAACGGGGTCTAAAAAACCAAAGCCGTTCCTTAAGAACATCAAATTTTATTGGATAAAATCTCTCCACAGATTCTTTAGTATAATCTCCAAAAGTTCCAATTCCAAAATAAGTTTTATGTTGTAAAATTTTGAAAGCGTGTCTCCCAGTATAATGTGGAACAATTATCTCAATAATAGCGCCATTCTTTGCAACCCTGTGTAATTCATCACAAATAAAATGTATATTTTCAAAATGTTCTATGATATTACTAGCATAAATATAATCAAAAGAATTATCTGGAAATGGCCATTTTTTTTCAAGATTAGCATAAATATCTGCCTTCAGATTCTTATTACAATCTAAATTCACAAACCCTTCTTTATAATCATTACCACTTCCAATATTTAATTTTTTTCCCATATCAAAAATGGGGGAAATTGAGGTATATAAGTTTATAGAGAATAAATCATACAAGAGAATTAAATTATTTTATCAGATAGGCTGTAATATATTTGTTTTTTAAAACTTTATCAGAGTATGTTTCTTTTGCATAATTCCTGGAAATTTTTGATACTTTCTTTCTTTCATCTTTAGATAATTTGAAAAAGTCGATAACAGCTTTATCTATCTCCTCAAAATTCAAAGAAACTTGATAAAGTGCGGGGGATTTTTTTAAACGAAATAATTTTGATACAATAATTGGGGCTCCGCAGGCTAGTGCCTCTTCTGAAGTTAATCCAATTCCCCCCCCTTCCCTGTTCACGCAAAAACTTAAGTCAGCAGCATTATAATAATCAATCAATTCTTTTGATGTCTTTTTTTCAATCCACTGGAAATTTTTACATTTCATATTCAAGAAATCTTTATCTATCATCCTTCCAATTACTATAAAATGAATATCTTTATGTTTTTTTATTAACTCCTTGAGATAATTAGACCCTTTTGTGAATACAATTCTCCCAACAAAGATTATTATTTTTTTATTTAAAGGTAATTTTAATTTTTTTCTGCATTTAACTTTGTTCTTTATTTTAAATAAATCTGTATTAACTGGTGCTGGCAAGTGATTCATAGAATTCTTCTCTCTTAAGAAAAATGTCGGGGCTCTTTTGGCATCAAGAGCGTCTGTAAACATGCCTTTTTTTGCAAATTGCATAAGAACAAATAAGTAAATATTATCTGCCAAAAGCAAGGCAGATTCTTTTATGCTTCCAGTGATCTTATACCTATTAAATTCAGCTGCAAGAACATTCATACAAAAATCTGTCTTTAGGAGCAATGTTGCAAACAATAAAAAGAAACCCCCAAGATTGTGGCCTAAAGTCATTACCCTATCAATTTGGTGTTTTTTGCAAAGCTTCCGCAATGTAAAAGATAATTTTAGAGGATTATAATCTGCATAAATGACTTTGGTTCTCTTTAAATCTTTTTCATATCTTTGCTGATAATTCTCTTTTTCTTTCCCAAGGTATTTATTTGTAGTAAATAAGTAAATCTCCACGTTTTTTGGAAAAATCTTCTCATAAAACTTCATTCTAACAAGCCTATTAAAAGCAAATCCCACTGTGAAAAAAGCTATTCTTTTTATCATGTTTTTAAAATATTAAGGGGGTTTAAAAGTTTTTGTGAGGAATCTTATAGGTTTTTAATTGCGTCCTTAATCATCTGGAAGTCTTCTTTCCTGAATCCTTTCATTAAGAACATTAATATAAAATAAACAAAAACTCCCAGTAGAATCTCTCCCAGACCAAGAAGCAAAGTCATGTCCTTTATAGTGTAATTTATATAGAATATTGCTAAGAACATTAGTATTGATGCAATTAGTGGTTTTACAAAGTGAGTTAGTTTATAATTTATATTTAATTTTTTAACTGAAATAATTCCTAAAGCAATCATGTAAGAGTATCTTGTAGTTAAAGTTGCTATTGCGGCACCAACCATGGCTAATTCAAAAGAGAAATTAATGAAAAATTTGATTAAAAAATAATTCAAAATTACATTTAATGCTGAAAAAATCAAGAGATATTTGACAAAATACTGTGGTTTTTCCCTTGCAGAAAATAAAGATATAAGAGTTCCTGTTAACACTTCACTAAAAACCAAAAAAACAAGAAAATAAAGGGGAATTAGGGATGGAAGATATTCATATCCATAAAAAACACGAATAAAGTATCTCCCTACTGCCAGTGCGCCAAAGATTACTGGGATAGAAAGTAGGCAAACATATTTGAAAACCTTATCAAAAGAATTTTTCAATTGGCCTTTTTTTAATTGGGTAAATACTGGGAGGAGCACATTTGATGCGGGGATTAGAAAAATAAGGGCTCCAACCAAAGCAACTGCTGCGGAATAGTATCCCACATAAGTTGAGGGGAGAAATATTCCGAGCATAATAATGTCTACATAAACAAAGAACATAGCAGATATCCCCCCCACAGCAAGATATTTCAGAAAACTAAATAACTTCTTCTTATTGATTTTTGATTCAGATTTTTCAAATATAAAAGAGACATGTTTCTTCAAAAGCACAAATAAAAAGATAGAAGTGAATAAGTGTGCAAACAAGACAGCTACAAAAATTCCCAGGATTCTATTATAACCCATTAAAAAGGCAAAAACCAAAAGAGCAAAAGATATTCTAAGTGCCTGCAAAAATACTTCTTTTATTGTGAGAAATTTAATTTTCTTGATAGCATAAAAGAAATACTCAAAAAACATCTCAAAAGACAGAACAACTAAGTAAATGGAAAGAATAATTAACGGCCAAAACAATTCTGGCTTTTTAAAAACCCAAAATGAAAGAGGATATGCTAAAACTAGGAAAAGTATTGAAAATACCGTCACTATAAGAAATTTAATCTTAAAAAGATATCTTGCATAAGCAACTGCTTTGGATTTATCCTTTTTTCCTAATGAAAAGGAGAAATATCTTAGAAGAGTCCTGTTTACTCCTAAATCAGTAAGTAAGGTGAAAGTCAAAACTATTGCCATTGCAAGATTATAAACGCCAAAACCTTCTGGTCTTAAAAAACGTGCAAGCAATACAACAAAAATCAAGGCGCCTGCTTTAGTTATAATTGTGGAAACGAACTTCCAAAGAGATTCTGATACAACTTTTCTAGAAACTTTTCCCATAATCAAGAAAAAATTTTACTCGTTTAAATAACTATTGAAGGGTTCCTCTTTTAAAGTTTGATAAATATGCACTGAGATTTGTTTGACAATTCTATAACTGTTTCAGGTTTATTTTTAAAAAACTCATCAAAAGCTTTCCTTATCCCTTTTGATGTTGAATAATCGTGAGATAATAATACTGCTCCTTTTTTCATCTTGGGATAAAAAAACTCCAAACAATCTTTTGTAGAACTGTAGATATCTACATCTAAATGAATAAAAATAAATTTTTGTTTTTTAACTTCTTTATCTGCTGAATCTGGGAATAGTCCTTTGTATATCTTAACATCTTTATATTCTTTAAGATAATTCTTGACGTCTTCAAAATCCGACTTATACTGTCCTTCAATAAAATCACACTCCCATTTGTGTTTTGACCTATCTATTTCTTGGGGTTTTGGTAAGCCTTCGAAAGTATCAAACCCATAAAAAGGATTATTCCCTTTAGCTTCACAGATTAGTTTGCCAGAGCCTCCCAGGAACATTCCTACCTCTGCCAACGCCCCCTTTTGTTTTTTACATATATTTCTTACTATTGTATATAGTTGATAAGCCTCGTTTCCTTCTAAATAAAGTCTTTTTCCCAAACTTTTAATTAAATTGAATCTTTCTTTTTTATTTGGGTAATTATAGTTGGTTAAAATTATATTTTTGTTGAATAGATAACCTTTAAGTGCCTTCTTAATCATCGCAATCATCAGTTTAATTATTAATAAAGCTTTAAAAATGTTGGGTTAGGAGGTTGAAGAAAAAAATAATCTTTGTTTCCACTAAAAAATTAACCAAGTGCATAAAGTGCTAATAGGGGTGTTGCTACCTGAAAAATCGAAAAGTATTTATTTGAGTTATTTCAATATTTAAATAACTGCAAAAGAATTTTGTGGTAAGGAGAACTAAAATGAAAGTCAATGGAAAACATTATCGTACAATATGGGTAAAAGAAGGGGATGAAAAAATAATTCAGATAATTGACCAGAGAAACCTTCCACATGAATTTATTATAGAATCTTTAAAAACTGTTGATGATGTTGCTAGGGCAATAAAAGAGATGCATGTTAGAGGCGCTGGTTTGATTGGAGCAACTGCTGGTTATGGTATGTATCTTGCTACTTTAGAAGCACCAAAGGATGATTCTTTTGATGATTTCTTAATAAAGGCTGGAGAAAAGCTTAAAGCAACAAGACCAACTGCGGCAGATCTTGCATGTTCTGTTAAAAGGCAGTTAGCTACAATAAAAAAGAAAATTTCTCCAGAAGAAAAAATTTCCATAGCATTGAAAACCGCAAAAGAAATTACAGACGAAGGTGCAGAATATTGCAGACTTATTGGGGTACATGGCTCAAAAATAATTGAACAAATAAGCAAAAAGAAAGGGGGTGAACCTGTAAATATATTGACACATTGTAATGCAGGTTGGTTATCTGCTGTTGATTATGGTTCTGCAACCGCACCAATATATGAAGCTGTAAAAAAAGGTATTAAAGTTCATGTTTGGGTAGATGAAACAAGACCAAGGAATCAGGGCGCTAGATTAACAGCATGGGAATTAGGATGGGAAAATATACCGCATCATGTGATTGCAGATAATGTTGGAGGACATCTGATGCAGCATGGTCTGGTGGATATGGTCCTTGTAGGAAGTGATAGGACAACACGTACAGGGGATGTTGCAAATAAAATTGGAACATATCTAAAAGCATTAGCTGCAAAAGACAACAATATCCCTTTTTATGTTGGATTACTTCCATCCACATTTGACTGGACAATGAAAGATGGTATTAAAGAGATTCCAATTGAAGAAAGAGAGACAGATGAAGTAAAATATATCCAAGGTTTATGTGAAGGTTCGGTCAAGAAAGTACTTTTAACTCCTAAGAATAGTCTTGCTACAAATTATGCTTTTGATGTTACTCCAGCAAGGTTGGTGACTGGACTAATCACTGAGAAAGGGATTTGCGAACCTAACGAAGAATCTATAACAAAGATGTATCCTGAATACAAATAAGTAATGATTCAATATTAAATCCAAATTATTATTTTTCTAAAATGGTATTTATGTTGAGAATTATTAATCTCATTTTATTTTTAAATATCATCAGGAGTTTTATTTAATTCAGATAAAACTTCTTTTAAATCTTTGCAAAACAGAAGAATATCCTGCTCTGTAAGGGTCCCTATATTTGCAAGGTGTATTGTCCTTCCCTCAAGCGGGCCTTTTCCTGGATAAAAAACATAACCTCTTTCTTTCATTTTGCTATGTATATCATTATATGTCAGATTTTCAGGAACTAAAATATTAACCATGAGATTGGACATTTCCTCTTTTTTTAGATGGAAACTTAGCCCTATCTCTTTCAGTTCACTTTTTAATAGGTCTCCATTTCTTTTATATCTCTGAATTCTATTCTCTATCCCTTCTTCAATTAATTCATCAAGTGCCTGATTTAACATATAAAATAAAGGAATCATGGGAGTAAATGGGGTTTGATCCTTCTCTGCATACTTGGCATGTTTGATTAAATCCAAAGAATAAGAACGCGGAGAGATATTTTTAACTTTTTCAAGAGAGGATTTCTTATAACAAATTATCCCTAAAACAGGAAGACCACCCAAACACTTGTTAGTATTAGTTACACAGTAATCAATATTATCCTCTATCACATTAAGTTTCTCTCCCCAAAGTGCACTTATTGCATCAACAATAAATATCTTTTCATGTTCTCTACACAATTTTCCAATCTCATTTACTGGATTTAACATTCCTGTGCTTGTCTCCATTAAAACCATTGCAACTGATTCTATATCTTGATTTTGTTTAAGTTTGTTATTGATTTCATTAATATTTGGATATTCCCCCCATTCATACTTGAAATGGATTGTTGGAATGTTGTACAGATTGCATATTTCCACAATCCTTTCTCCAAAACTCCCATTAGTGATGACTAATGTTTTCTTATTTGAATGTAAAACAGAAGATAGTGTCATCTCCATTGCAGAGGTCCCAGATCCACCACAAATAATTGTTTCATATTTGTCTGAGTGAGAGCTTACTCCAAAAGAATACAAAAGCTTTCTTCTTAATTCCTTGAATAAATCCATGAATTCTGGTTCCCTATGCCCAATTTCAAGGTAAATTGTAGAATCTTTTACTTTTTGTGATACGTTTACAGGCCCTGCAACAAACATTTTAACAACTTTATTGTAATCATTTAAAGTATCAACTCCTGTAAATCTCAAATCCTGTGGAATAGACAAGTTATAGAAAGCTTCTTTTTTCATTATTTCAAGAAGTGGGATAGTATACCACCCATCAAAAAAAGATTGATTAGTAAAGATATTTCTAAAATTAAAGGCAGTTCCTGAAGATAGTTTGATTATTCCCAAGTAGGTATGTAATTTCTCGCATTTGTATTTTTCAGGAAGTTTTTCTCCTTTTTGGAGGATTATCATATTTGTTATTAGGTTAGTATTCTTTTCAGAAATAATGATTTCATCTTTAATCTTAGCTAAATATTCTACAGGTTTTGTTACAAGCAGGTTTTCCTTATCCGAATTTATTATTTGATTGATTAAATCTGCATCATATACAAGATCTCCATCAAGAATAAGAAGATCCTCATTAATTGTTCCCCCTGATTTATCACTTAAGCCACTTAAAGCCAAATAAACTCCGTAAGCATTACCATATTCTAAATATTTATCATTAAAAACAGTGTTTGGGTGTATTTTTTCTATCCTCTCATGCTTATATCCTGTAACAACAAGTATGTCTTGTTTTTTAAGGCCAGATGCAAGAAGAATACTAATTTGTCTTTCTAAAATCGTAATATTCCCTACTTTTAGTAATTCTTTTGGCATATCTTGGGTTATATTAAGGTCTTTTTTACCTGCAAGGATAATGGCTTTCATTAAAAAATGAAATTTGAAACATTTATAAGAATTATGTAGTTAAAGGATATGATTAAATTTTTAGGTTTCTAAGCTTTTCAAGGTCTTTTTTATCATCTATATCAAAGCAAAATTTTATATTTTCCCTTATTGGAAGGTTATAGAATCCTCCCTTGTTTACAATATTTGGTAATGGAATTGTATACCATGTTTTCCAGAGTTCAGGGTTTTCTAATACCCTCTTAAGTTCATTTGCTTTTCCTTCTGATAATTTTAAGATTCCTGTATACACAAATAATTTTTCATCCTTATATTTATCAAGAGGGGTCTCCTCTGAAGGTATAATCATCTGCATAATTTCATTATCTTGATTGACTATCATAGTCTCATCTTTAATGCTTGAAGAATAAGGAGTCTCTCTTGTGACAAAAATATCTTCTTTTTCAGATTCAATTAATGGCTTTATTAATTCAACATCATATATTAAATCCCCATCAAAAATCAGGATTTCTTCTTTTGTGTTTAAATCCTCTAAAAGATACTTTAATGCAAGATAAACACTGTAAGCATTATCATATTCAATATATTTCTCATTAATTATGATATTATTATGAACCTTTTCAATCATCTCACGTTTATACCCTGAGACAACAAAGATATCTTCTTTTTTTAAACCAGACTCTACTAAAGCATTAATCTGTCTTTCAAGGATTGTTGTATCTCCCACTTTTAATAGAGTTTTAGGGATATCAATAATATTTTTTAATCTCCTGTTATAACCTGCTGCCAAAATTACTGCTTTCATAGAGTAATTTAAGATGGGTTATTTATAAAACTAATGTAGTTGCAATATTGGGTGTATTGTCAAATCATTAGAAGAGTTTAAAAATAAGTTTTTCTAAAATTAAGTATGCCTTCAGTAAAAGAAATACAAGATGTCTGCGGGAGACCAGCTAAAACAGAGCCTTGGAGAGAAAAACTTGCAAGAAAGATTACTATAAGAATTACGTGGTTTCTTTTGAAGATTCGCCCTTCAATAACTCCTAATCAGGTAACTGTTGTCATGCTTTTCTTAGGAATTGTATCTGCTTTTCTTTTTATGACAGGCAGATATGGGTATATTCTTCTAGGAGTTCTTGTCTATCACATACATCTCCTTTTAGATGGTTGTGATGGGGAGATTGCAAGATATAAAAAATTATACTCTGAAAAAGGCCTTTATCTTGATTATATAGGTCATATCATAATAAACCCTTTAATTATTATGGGAATTGCTATTGGAGTATATATCAACAACCCGACCCCTTTTCCAGATATCTTTTTCTTAATAGTTGGTTTTATTGGAATGTATTCTATGATGATTAATAATTTCCTAAAATTAAAGAAATATGAAATGTATATTGATAAAAAAGAGTTCTCTAAACTGAAAAAGATGCAGAAAAATTTCAAGTCTCAAGACAGAAGAAAAAACCCAATCATGGATGAGTTATGGCAATTTTTTAGGATTATGACATTCAATAGTATCTTCTTTTTTGGGATTCTTAATCTTCTTCCATATCTTGTTTTGATAAATGCTATTGTTTTCCCGGTTCAGGCAATAAAAAGATTTTATGGGGAAATAAAAAGAAAAGATTAATTATTCTTTATCATTTCTGCAAAAGCAATACTAGATTTTTTCAATATCTCTTTAGTTATCTTCCTCGGAAGGCCATGGGGTCCAAATGGAGTGGTGTTTGCATCAACAATATATATTTTGTTATTATCCTTATCTCTTAGTATATCCAACTCCCCATAGTCCATCCCCAATCTTTTACAAAATAGAAAAATCTTCTTTAATTCTGATTTTGAAAATATCTCTTTACTTTCTTTAATCTCTATTTTCTTTAAACTATCTATAAATATGGGGTTGGGAGATTTATACCTCAGCTGAACACAAGGGATTATATCTTTAAAGATTGGAACCCTGAAATCCACTAAAAGACCCTCATTATTTTTTGTATTGATTAATTTCTCATAAGCAAATCCCTTTTCTTTTTTAGAAGGACAATTAATTACATGCCCAATCCCGCTTGCATTTAAGTTTGGTTTTCTGACACATTTTCCTCCATATTTTTTTGGGTTAATATCAAGTGAATATCCAAAAATCTTCTTAAAAACTACTCCGATATTTTGCTTACTTATGTCATTGCAGTTTATGTTCAATACAGGTATTTTTTTATTAACCTCTTTAATTTTCTCATCGGGTGTCTTGAATGTTTTATCCTGCCAGTTTATAGCAAAAGAAAACTTTTTTGAAAGATTATTTATTATTTTATATCCAATCATATTACACAATTTCCAGATAACATGTCTATGAGAAGGTTTATCTGGATAGAAAAGAACTATCTTCTCGGATGTAAAGTTATTTTTTAGCAAAGTTTTAAGATATTCAGTCTTAAAATATATAATTGTAATAAAATGAAATTTTAGTAACTTAAAAAAATGTAAAAAACCATTTTTTCTGATGCTCTTAACAATCCTTGTTAATTTATTTTTCATCTTGAATTAGTTTTAATTTCTTAAATCTAAAATAATCATAGATAATAGAGATCTTATCTATTCTACCTTTTTTACGTTTTATTTCATCAACCATATCTAAAATTAAATGAAAAGATACTCCAATAAGCATAAGAAAGAAATATTTTGATACAAATACTGAAAGTAGAATTAAGAGAAAAAATGTCTCAAGCCCGTGAAAAAAATAAAAACCAGTATAAAAATTAATTCTCTTATTCTGTTTTAAAGCCTTCATCATCTTATCCCCTTTAACAAACCAAGAATAAGCATGTTTTAGATTCCAGTCTTTTTTCCTGAATACATAATAAAGATAATGATCTGTATCTATTAAAAAACTTGAGAGAAATATCAATGAAAATCCTATTAATCCTATTGGGGGATAAATCACTAAGAGTAATAAAGAAAAGATTGCTCCATAAATAATATGTATTTTTGGGTACATGTTGCCTCTTTTTTAAATTTTTATTGAATACTCTTGAAATAAGCTATTGTCTTTTTTAATCCTTCTTCTAATTGGATTGTTGGTTCCCAGCCCAGCATCTCTCTTGCTAGAGAAATCTCTGGTTGCCTTTGCCGAGGATCATCTTCTGGGAGTGGTCTATAAACTAATTTACTTTTAGATTCAGGGATTAGTTCTAATACATTCTCAGCCAACCCCTTGATAGTAAACTCTATAGGATTTCCAAGATTAACAGGTCCTGTAAATCCTTTTTCACTGTTCATCATCCTAAACATGCCTTCAACTAAATCATCTATATACTGAAAACTTCTTGTCTGAGACCCGCCCCCATAAATTGTTATATCTTTATCTTGCAATGCCTGAACAATAAAATTAGAAACAACTCTTCCATCATCAGGGTGCATATTTGGACCATAAGTATTAAAGATTCTAACAACTTTTATATCAGCATTATGCTGCCTCAGATAATCAAAAAATAATGTTTCAGCACATCTTTTACCTTCATCATAACAAGAACGAGGTCCAATAGGATTAACTTTTCCTAAATAAGATTCTGGTTGAGGATGAACTTCCGGGTCTCCATATACCTCAGAGGTTGATGCTTGTAAGATTCTTGCCTTTGTTCTTTTTGCCAGTCCTAACATATTAATTGAACCATGTACAGATGTTTTTGTTGTCTGAACAGGATCAAATTGATAATGAACTGGGGATGCAGGACAAGCCAGATTATATATCTGGTCTACTTCAACATAAAGAGGAAAAGTAACATCATGCCTCATTAGCTCAAATCTCTTATTATCCATTAAATCAACGATATTTTTTTTAGTGCCTGTAAAGAAATTATCAACACAAAGCACATCATCTCCCTTTTCTAATAATTTTTTACACAAATGACTCCCTATAAATCCTGCCCCGCCTGTTACTAATATTCTTTTCATTGTTTTAATCCTCAATCTTCTTTACCATGTCTGTGAAAGCAGGTCTTGTAATTAAAACACCTGCAGTAATTCCGATAATAGTTGTCACAGCAAATCCTTTTAATAAACCTGCTCCTGCCCAATACAGTGGAATTAACGCCACAAGAGCTGTGAAATATGCTCCTAAAATAATAGCAAATGCTCTTTTCATTCTTTGTTTTATACTCAAATACTTGTCTTGTCTTGCCTCATCAAGTATGATAATCTGCTGGTCTATACCTGTCCCAATTGTTGCCAGAATCCCTGCTATACTTGGCAAATCTAAATCCCATCTTATAAAAGACGCAACTCCTAAGATTATAATGATCTCAGAGATGCTTGTGATTAATAATGCAAGCGAAGACTTGAACTTCTTGTATCTGATAAAGATTACTATAGAGACAGCAAGAAGTGCGGCAATACCTGCCATAAATATAGATTTTATAAACTCATCACCTAATATTGGAGATATAGTGTCTAGTTTAACAATCTCAAGCTGATAAGGAAGACTTCCTGTTATAAGAATTGTTTGTAATTTATGCATTGATTCTTGTGCAGCACCTACTGCGTCCTCACCTGTTTCACCTGTTCCAGACCCTGAAATCTGAATCTGAGTTGTTATTCTTCCCTTAAGACCTTTTCCAATAAAGAGGCTGTCTACAAGATTATCATCAAGATATAAGTCTAGTTTTTTTGATAAATATTCTGAGTTATTCAGACTTAAAGTTAGATTGTTTGTTATATCTGCGTGTCTTTGTGCGGCTTCTGCACTTAAGGTTATGCTAAAAAGAAACCTGGAAGCATATCCCCCTTCTATTTGGACAGGTCTTTCCACTCTTGAACATGTTGCATCTCCCCTGCAAACAGATGCTATATCCCTTTCTCCCCCAATAAATACAGTGTCATTTCCAATTTTTGCCTCAAATTTTCCCTGCTTAGATATCATTTCTTCCAAAGCTTTTGGAGTGGCTCCTGCAATCTCAATTAACATATAATGTTCTCCGCCTAAATCTGAAACAGGAAGAACTTTCAGGTCTGTAAGCCCAAACTCATTAAGTCTGTTGCTTGTTATATCAACCAGATCATTAATCTCTGCTGAAGAAAGTTTTTTGTCTTTTGCCTGAACTAATGCTCTTGCCCCCCCTGACAAATCTAAACCAAGATTAATCTGAGTCTTAGGAATCTCTGATACAGTTATTTCGGGTGGCTGGTCAGAAAAAAGAATTACCCCTGAGTTTTCTGTTTTAATTATTGTCTTTACACTCTCGTTAGAATCGTATTTTCCCTGAAGTGCATTTGAAAAATCTTCTAAACTAATTATCTTCTGCCCATCAATTTCTGTGATTATCTGCCCCTGTCTTAATCCCTGCTCAAATGCAGTTGAATTAGAATCAATACTTGTAATTAAAACCCCTGATTTAATAAATGTTGGGGGCATCCCAAAAATTGCTAATAATGAAAAAGCCAATACAATAATTAATATCCAGATTTTGAAGGTAAATTTTAGTTTCATTGTGTTTAAATTTCTTCCAATTTATTCTGTGATTTAAATGCCCTAAAAATTCTTCTGGAATTTTGGGGCACCAAAAATCTCTGATTTTTTAGTGCTTGAAAATCTATGATTTTCATTGTGTTTTTTTCTCCATATACCATTTAAGTATTGAAACATTGGTTATCCAGGTATTAAAAATATCAAATCCTAGTCCTATTGCAAGAATTGTAAAAATCTGTGTTAAAACAATTGAAAAAGATTTTACAACAAATAATGCAAAAATTATAGCCAATAAAGAGGTTAAGGTCATTGTTAACCCTGTTTTAAATGCTCCGAAAATTCTTTCATTTAAAGAACCCTCTTGTCTTTTAAGAACCCTCGTGGTAAGCAAGATATCTGTATCAACAGAATAACCAATTAACATTAAAAATGCCACAATTCCGGCGCTTGACATCTTCATGCCTAAAATATTCACAAGTGCAAGAGTCATTACAATATCTGCAAAAGCAGAGAGAATAACTGCACTAGAAGGCACAATTGTTCTAAAGAGAATAAAAACAACAATTGCCATAAAAACAAAAGCAAATAAAATTGAAATTAAAAGCTGTTTATAGAAATTCTCACTAAGTGTTGAGCCTGTAAACTCAAAATCGCTATTTTCACCTGCAACCAGCTCATAACCAAGATACTCTTCTAAGATTTGTTTTGCTTCATTTCCCTTTGTTTTAGTCTCAATAATAACTGCTTTTTGCTCTTTAGTTACCAAATCATAAACTTCCCTTATATTCATTTCTTCAAGTTTATCTGAAAGGGAAGATTCTAAATCATCAATATTAATCTTTTCATAGATTGTTACAGCTGTTCCACCTGTTAGAGATACATCCTTATACATTATATTTTTATCATTAACCTGATAAAAATTATACAGATAAACAAGGGAGAAAGCCAAAAGTAAGAGGGGTATTAATAATAACATCATGTAATACTTGTCATGCCAGTTCTTTCCTGATTCTGTTTTGTTTTCTTGTTGCATTTTTCTTTAAAATGCGCCGGCCGGGATTCGAACCCGGATAACGAGCTCTCTTCAAGAAGATTCTAAAAGATTATGGAAGGCTCGGAGTCTGCCATTGACCTACCCACGCTTACTTAATTTAAGGTAATTTTGATACTTTTTTAAATGTTTGGAGTTTGCGGGTCTTATGATTTTGAAAAAGTTATCAATGTGATTTTTTGTATATATAAAAATTCTTTGATTTCCCTTGACTGCATTAAAATTCAAGGAGATTAAAGCATCTCTAATTTCACTTAAAAATAAAGAATCTGCACTTGTTATTTGAACCACTGGTTCTTTCTTCCTTCTTATATAAAAACTTCCATCGGTATCATATAACCCTCTAATATAAGCTATAAGTAAATTGTTTGATTTTAATACTTGTTTTGGAATTCTTAATTTTCCAATCTTATTTCCTTTTGGCAAATTATATTTTTTAGTTAGAAGACAGGAAATCTCTTTTGAATAATTTCTAAGTTTAAAATAAGATTTTCCTTTATAAATTGTAAATGAAATCCCGAATGTTTTTTCAAATAGTTTCTTCAAATAATTACTATATTTCTTTTCTTTAATATCTCCAACCACACAGACTTCATATTTAAAATTAGAAATATGCCCATCCCCATTAAGTACTCCAAGAATTTCAGCAAGAAATATATCCATTTTAGGTTCTCTGATTTCTTTTTTTACATATTTAACTTGCTTGACCTCTCCATAATTACTTATCTTTAATCTTGCTATTCTTTCTAGTTTAAAAAATAATTTTTGAGGTAAATTATGTTTTCCAGATAAATAATGGAAAAACATGGAACGTCTTATACCTAATGAAGGATAAAAACTATCCCAAGAAATATTTATTTTTTCTTTTATTGACCTAAATAACTTAATCCTATCATTATCTTTTAGTTTTATAAAAATAGGCATAATGAATTAAAGAATAGAAGAATTATAAATCTTCCTATTTATTACTACCACTATACTAAATTATAATTTAAATCTTATTTCCTTAAAAAAACGCGCTTGGTAGGACTTGAACCTACGACTTCGTCCTGTCTCTATTGCTCTGCAATCGTGAGCACCCCAAGAACTTGCGTTCTTGAAGTTAGGAGGGACGCGCTCTAATCCAACTGAGCTACAAGCGCATGTTTTTTAAATGTACGGTTTATTTAAAAATGATGTTATTGAAAGCATTTGGGATAATTGATATAATTGCAGGATTAATCTTAATATTGAGAGCCAGTCTTTCTAGCAAGGTTTTTCTAATATTAGGAATTATTCTTTTGACCAAGGCCTCTCTTGGATTGCTAAAAGACTTTGCAAGCTGGATTGATTTCATAACAGGCGGGATATTTATTCTGCTCACAGTAGTATCAATCCCCTCAATAATAGGCATTATAGTAGGTATTTTAATCATACAGAAAGGATTGTTTAGTTTTCTATAGTTTTTTAAATATAAATTAGGTTTAGGAATTACGCGGAAGTGCCGGAGTGGTCAAACGGGACACGTTAAGGGCGTGTTAGCTTAGTGCTTACGAGGGTTCGAATCCTTTCTTCCGCATAATCTATATTCTTCCTAAATAAAACTTATAAAACAAAAAAATATCTCCTTTTATGATAAAAGAAGTGATAAAAATTCTTGATGGTTTTAAAGATAAAAAAATATTAGTTATTGGAGATATTATGTTGGATTATTTTAGATGGTGTGAAGTCAATAAAATAAATCCTGAACAACCTGTAGCACCCAATGTAGATTCAATAGAAGAAACATATGCGCTTGGAGGGGCTGGAAATGTTGCAAATAATATAGTGTCTCTTGGAGCAAAATGTTGTTTATATGGAATTTTAGGTGTAAACAGTGAAAAAAGGGAAGATGGGTATGGAAAAAGGATTAAAAAAATTTGTGAAGAAAGGGGTATAAACTTTAAAGCATATTATAATGATGAACCAACAATTGTGAAAGAGAGGATAATGGCACACAGACAACAAGTCTGCAGAATAAATAGTGAAAAGAAAAAGTTAAATAAAATAAATGATGAATTAAAAAATAATATTATAGATTCTGTTAAAAAAGAGATGGAAGATTATGATTTTATTATATTTTCTGATTATGATAAATATATATTTGGAAGTGGCCTTGCATATGATATAATCCATCATGCAAATTCTAAAGGGATTAAAACATTAGCAGATATAAAACCAAAAAATTTAAATCATTTTAAAAATTGCACAATTATTTGCCCAAATAAACATGAAGCAGAAAAAATGAGTGGAATAGAATATAGTAATGGGCCGGATACACTTTACAAAATGGGTTGCATCTTATCTGAGAAGATTAATTCAAAATATGTAGTAATAACTTGTGGGAAGGATGGTGCTTTTTTCTATGACAGAGATAAAGATATTCACAAATTAATTCCAACAAGAGCAAAGGAAGTGAAAGATGAGACAGGAGCTGGAGATACTTCTGCAGCAGCATATGTTTTAGGTGTGGCTAGTGGAGTAGACCCAATTCAAGCAATTGAATTAGCAAATTATGCTTCAGGAGTTGTTGTTGGAAAGGCTGGAACAGCCACCACAACTAAAGAAGAACTTATAGAATATATGAATATAGAATAAAAAGGCAGAACAAGCCAGTGTAAATCCCGAAAGACTTGTCACTGATTACTCCTGCCCTATTAAAATCATCTAAATTCTATTTTTAAGCATTATTATTCATTATATAAGAATAAAAATTAGGCAGCAAGATTTAAAAAGGAAAAAGTGAAAGACAGCATCGATGCTTCGCACCTTGTAGGGCACTAATACAAACGACGTAATTAGCTTAACTATCTGTGTTCGGAATGGGAACAGGTGTTTCCTAACTACTATGGCCGTCTTCAAAGATATCTATTTATCTTTATTTTTAAACTTTACTATTCTAATATATGAAGCAATCATCTTATCTAACGTTCTACTTTTGGTTGGGTGGGTAAAATTGATTTTATCTCTAAATTTTACAAAATTATCTCTTCCGGTAATAGATAAAACATAATTGATATATATCTTTGAATCTCTTTTCTTGACATATTTAGATATTTTATTTGACTCTATTTCAAAAGTGTTTTTTAATATTTGTTTAATCTCTTGTATTAGTTTTAACGAATTAGATGATAAGGTTACATTTCTCTTAATCTCCTTAGTCTCCTTAGTCTCCTTAGTCTTCTTAAAAATCCTTAAAGCGACACATCCTTCGTCATCATAAAATGATTGTGAGAACTCTTTTTGAAATTCTTTATTCTTAATAAATTTAGGGAGATATAAATGATGGCTTCTATAATCACTGATTAATGATTTTAAGAAATTGAGTAATGGTTTGTTTTGTATCATTAAAAAACTTGTTCCAGAATTAGTCCTGCCACGAGTGAAATGAATCTTCTTAAAAAGATTAAGAACATCTTTTTCAAAATTTTCTAATAAAATTTTATCTTTATTGTAATAAGCAAAATATCTTTTTGTCACGCAACCATCTCCCATTAAATGGGCAACTATTCTTACTAGAATTTTAGACTTCTTTTCATTTTTTAAGATTTCTTCATAATTCATAATATATTTAGGCTCCTAAACTATATAAACTTTTCGGCTCCTAAAAACTTATAAATAATGTTTAACACGTAATTACATGAAAATTCAAAAAAGATTATCAAGAAAATATAAAGATAAAGAATATCACAAATACATAATAGTTCTTCCCGAAAAAGATATTAAAGGTGCTGGTTTTAAAGAAGGAGATGAATTAAAAACTGAAATAAAGAAAGGTAGGATACAATTAAAAAAGAAAAGATGAAAAAACTATCAAAAACAGAAGCTCAGAAACAAATAAGTGATTTTTTCTCTGATATAAAAAATAAAACGCCAAAACAAGTTAAAAAAATAAAAAAACTTGCAATGAAAAACAGCATACAATTAAAGGATTTGAGGAAAAAATTCTGCAAGAAATGCCTGACTCCTTATGATAAACCAAAAATAAGAATCAAGAGCAATATAAAGTCAGTAACCTGCAGCAAGTGTGATTATATTTCAAAATGGAAGGTTAATTAAGATTTTTTGAATCTTCCAACAAGCTTGATTAAGTCCTGTTGTCCTAGAAAAACTGCTCTGCAGCAATATCTCTCTAACCCATATTCCTCTAAAAGTTTTTGGATATTTTCTCCTGAGTCTCTTCTTTTCTTGAATTCTTCCCACAAGTGGCCAATTGGTTTTCCGCAACTGAAACAACGCACCGGTATAATGATTTTAAGCTCCTATTAACTATATTAATTAATCTAAATTTACTTATATTATAGAGATTGAAAGTGTTTTTTAAACCTTTTGTTTATTTTTTAAAACTTGCTATTGGTTATTAGTTAGATTTAAATATAAAGGGCATAGCTTAATTTTATGAAGAATATAATTGAACTGAAAAATGCAGCAAAATACTATGAGATGGGAGAAGAGACAATCAAGGCACTTGATGGTGTTAATATCTCAATAGAAGAAGGAGATTTTATTGCTATAATGGGGCCTAGTGGTAGTGGAAAGTCAACTGGGATGAATCTTATTGGAAGTCTTGACTTATCTACAAAAGGAGATATTTATCTTGGTGGGCAGGATATAAAGGATTTGAGTGAATCTGATTTAGCCCAGATAAGAGGTAAGAAAGTTGGTTTTATTTTTCAGCAGTTTAATCTAATTCCTAATCTTACTGCAAAAGAGAATATTATGCTTCCTATGCTGTTTCAGGAAATTTCAGAAGAAGAGAGAAGAGAAAGGGCAGAAGAGTTGCTCAAACTTGTTGATTTAAAAGACAGAATGGATCATTATCCTAATCAGCTTTCAGGAGGGCAACAGCAAAAAGTTGCTATTGCAAGAGCCCTTTCAAATAATCCTGAAGTTATCTTAGCAGATGAGCCTACAGGAAATCTTGATACAAAGACTGGTGAGAATGTAATGAAATTTTTGGATAACCTGAACAAAAAAGGGAAAACAATAATTATAGTTACTCATGATCCGGAATTAGCAAGAAAACACGCAAAAATAATATACAAACTCAAAGACGGAAAAGTCGAGTGTATTGAGAGAAAAATCAAGAATAAGTGGAAAAAACAGCCTATGAAGAGCTGTAAATAATAATTCTTCTTATAAAAATGCCCAGATAGACTATTCGAAAAGCAGGATACCTATTAGCGGGATTCCTGTTGCAGTTGAGGTTAAGCCTGTTGGAATTGGCGTTGAACCTGACAACTTATAGCCAATTAACTTCTCCTATAGGGAGTCTCCTAGTCAGTGAATTTCTTCAAAGGAAGCACCACTCCTTCAATTTTCATAATTTTTCAACTACTAATTGTCGGGGTTGAATTTCATGACTTAAAATAAATCTTAATAATGTGCTAGTTAAATGGCGTGTAATCCATCTAGTTTCCTTCTTGCTCAAGGAAGAAAACTTTTTGAGCAAGAATAACAAGAAAAACTCATTTAAATTTTTTTGTGTTGATGTTAAGCTAATTTTAGAAGA
Organism: archaeon BMS3Abin17; assembly: GCA_002897655.1. Lineage (GTDB taxonomy): Archaea > Nanobdellota > Nanobdellia > Pacearchaeales > GW2011-AR1 > BMS3ABIN17. Next base: position 87,004 of record BDTJ01000038.1, on the reverse strand, counting down.
TAATTACTGCCTTACTTATCTCCGAGATTATTGTAATCTATTAACTCTTAATATCTTAGAGCGAACACCCTTTCACTAATTGTTCCTTAATTAATTACTTATAACAACCACCCAAAATTTACAAGCGTCAAATACTAAATTGTGGAATTTATCTTGCAGTTCCCTTAAATCCAGAAATCTTTTATAATTTTCTGCCGGCGAGCAAAACTTCAAGCTTATTTAACTTCTAATACCCGAAAAGCAGGACACCAATTAGCGGGAAACCTGTCGCAGTAGAGGCTAAGCCTGAGGGAATAGGCGCCGAACCCGACAACTCCCTCGTCTTTTTGTAGTGGTTTTGAATTTAATCTCCAAAGATAAGTATTAGTGTTAGTTAACCATTGAGAAATTTCATTTATTTTTTTAATATTATCTGTCCCTAAAAGAGATGTTAAAACTTTTTTATGCTTTATGTTTCTAATCCAACCATCATCTCCAACAAAATTTCCTCTTAAAATGTATTCATCAGGAGTTCCATAATTATGAATTATGTTATCTAATTCTTCTTGAGGATTATAAACTACTCTTGTAGAAGTATTTGGATATTTCCTAAGGCTTGATTGAAGAAATTTTCTAAGCCCTTCAATATCTTGTGAGTGCTTATTTCTAAGTTTATAAGATGCATCAAAAATAGAAAAATGTAAAATAGAATCTGCTAGATGAGGATTTCCTTCTTTCTTTTCTTTAATAGAATACTCTGTTAAATCATCATGATTCATTGCAGGAGCCATTTTTTCAAAAATCCTGTAAGTTTTATTTTTGCCTTTATAATTAACTCCTGGAATCTCCCAAAATCCTTCTATTATTACAGAAGGTGTGTAAATGCTTTTTGATTTCTTTGTCATGATTTTCATATAAATTTGGGATTTATAAACTTTTCCATCCTGTAGTTATTGTGGAGAGGTAACAATATAGTAATATTTATAAAGGATTGATGTAAAGGATAATTGAAGAAAATGGATGAAAAATTAACAGAATATGAAGATGAAGCATTGCTTTTAGTTAAGGCTTATCCTAAAAAATATCATAGGATTGAAGAGATTATTAAGGATTTGAGAAGTGTTTATATGGATGCATATTTGGCAAGGGGTTTGGATGCAAGACGTACTAGTCAAGGAGATATTGGATTAACCGCTGCAAGAGAGGCTGTGGAAGGACTCCTTGAAAAAAGTCTTATAAAAATAGAGGAAGACCCCCGATTTTACTTTAAACGTGATAAAATTGTTTTAGGAGAACAAAAGAAGAGTAGAGGTAGTTTTGGAGGATAAAATGAAAACAAAATTTAATTTAATAGTTATCAGCATATTCGCAGTATTGTTAAGCATAAGCCTTGCATCATCAATGATAATTAATTCTGTTGAAGTGGGGGAGTTGTATCCCGGGCAAAGTGCTTCACTAAAAGTGGAAGTCAAGAACACACTTAATGGAGATGTTACAGATGTTTCTCTTGTATTAGAATTAGAAAATACTTCTTTTACAAGTGTTGGAAGTTCTGAAGATAGTGAAGATGAAATTAATGAAGATGATAAAGAAACATTTAGCTTTACATTAAAAGCTCCTTCTAATATTAAACCAGGAGATTATAATATTCCCTATACACTTACTTACCTAGATTCAGATGATGAGGAAAAAACAAGAACAGGGAGTATCGGTGTTACTGTGGGTGCAAAAACAGAAATAAGCTATGCTGTTGAAGCAAAAAACAATGTTGCTGGAGAGCAAGGAAAAGTTTCTATTAAGATAATCAACTCAGGATTAGGTGATGTTGGATTTGTTAATGTTAAGATTACGTCAGATAGTGGTCTAGAAATTTTGTCAAGTAAGGAAGAATATGTTGGAACAATTGATTCTGATGATTTTGAATTAGCTACATTTGAGGTTATTTTTGAAAAAACAAGTGCAAGCATAACTGCAAAAATAACCTACAAGGATTTTGATAATCAAGAGCAAACAGAAACAATAACTCTTCCTGTAAAAGTTTATTCAAGAGAAAAGGCTCTTGAATTGGGTTTAATCAAGAAATCTAATTACACAACTTATGGAATTGTTGCAGTTATAATTATTGTTTGGATAATTTATAGAAGAATAAAGAAACGAAGAAAGAATTCTAAGAAGGAGGCTTGAAGATGAAATACAGAATTAAACCAAGAAAATTAAAAGAGGGGTTAGATGAACTTATGAAATTACAGATTAATACATTAAAAGATTTATCCTCAAGAGAACTTCCACAACCCGAAACATTTAATCAAGGATTACAAGAATATAAAACCTATAGACGAATTGCCTTTGAATATATTAATGTTAATAAATATGGCAATATTGTTAAAGGAATCATTAAAGATTTCGGAGAAAGGGAAACAAGAAGAATTTTTGATAAAGCTGGATTTGAAAGATGAAAAGTATATTTGTTCTTTGTAGTGAAGGTCCTGGACTTTGTGATGATATTAAAGAATTATTAGAAGGAGAAATGGAAGAAAACAAGAATTTAAAGATAGTTATAAAAGAAGGTCGTGAAATTAAGGGAATTCCAAAAGGGTATGATGGATATCATATTAATGTTAATGGTTTGAGTGTTGAAAATGTAAAAAAACTTAGAGCAGATAACCCCTCAAGTTTAATTTATGGAACAGGCCATACATATAATCCAGAAGATAAAGCAAAAGCAGAAATGTTGAATTATCATAATGAAATGGATCCTTGGAAGGGTATTAAAGAACTTATAGATAGGTTTGGTAGGAGGTAACTCCAATGCTCAAAGACTATTTCTCACTGGCTTTTGGAAACTTAAGGCACAGAGGTTTAAGAAGCTGGCTGACAATTCTTGGAATATTTATTGGTATTGCAGCTGTGGTGGCTCTTATATCAATGGGTGCAGGTCTAAAAGAAGCTGTTACAGGACAGTTTGGAGCTTTATCTGTTGACCGGCTAACTATACAAAATAAACAAACTGGATTTGCTCCTCCTGGAAGTGCTGTTGTTGAAAAATTAAATGAAGATGATTTAAGAATTATCGAGGGAATAAATGGAGTTGATAAGGTTGTAACCAGATTAATCAGGGTTGGAAGTCTTGAATATAATGGGGTAAAAGGATTTGGATATGCTGCAGATATTCCTGATGACCCTGAAGATGCAGAGTTTGTTTATGACAGCCTTAAATTTAAAGCAAAAGAAGGGAGGCTTCTTAAGCAGGGTGACAATGGAATGGTTCTTCTTGGGAACAATTTCATGACAACACCGGATTTTGGAAGAGAAATGAGAGTTGGAAAAAGAGTAAAAATTAATGGGAAAGATTTTGAAGTAATAGGATTTCTTGAGAAAACAAGTAATTTTCAGATGAATAGCATTGTCCTGCTATTAACAAGTGATTTAGAAGACTTAATGGATATTGAAAATGAGTATGATATGATTATTGCACAGGTTGAAGATAAGGATGAAATAGAAGATGTTTCAAAAGAAATAGAGAGAAAATTAAGAAATGATAGAAAAGAAAAAATAGGTGAAGAAAGTTTCACAGTAGAAACTCCTTTAGAGGCAATCTCAAGTGTAAATACTATCCTAAATATAATCAATTTAATTGTAATTGGGATTGCAATGATTTCATTGTTTGTTGGTGGTGTTGGAATTGCAAACACAATGTATACGTCTGTATTAGAGAGGACAAGAGAAATAGGAGTTATGAAAGCTATTGGAGCACAAAATAAAGATGTCTTGATGATATTTTTAATTGAATCTGGTATGTTGGGTTTGGTTGGAGGCATTGTGGGTGCTTTGATAGGTTTAGGGGCAGCAATGGGAATATCTGCTCTTGCAAATCAGGCTCTTGGGGGAAATTTATTTCTTGTGACAATATCTTATCCTCTTTTAATTGGTTCAGTCTCATTTGCTTTTGTAGTAGGAGTTGTGTCGGGAATTCTTCCTGCAATACAAGCAAGTAAATTAAATGTCGTGGATGCCTTGAGGAGTTAGAAGATGAAAATTGAAGAATTTGTTTTTAATACAGAAATAGAACTTGTTAATGGAATGAAAGAACTTGGAATCCCTTATCAAGATATATTATACACTCTCAAACAGGAAAAGCCACATTTTGACAGAGCAAAAGAGTTGGGTTATAATGTAAATTATAGGATAAAAGTGGATAGAAATAATGTTTGGGAGATTGTGGTGGCTTATTCAGGACATGTTGATATTTTGCCAAAAGAGGGCGTAATAAATCCTGAGCACATTAAGGAGATAGCTCTTGCACCCCCTAATCCTAGTCGTAAAGATTTACTAATTGCTGAATCTATGGGGGAACTTCTCAAAAAATGTTAAAAGATTACTTCAGTCTCGCATTGAAGAATTTAAGAAAGAGAAAGCTGCGAACATGGCTTACTATGATTGGCATATTTATCTCAATTGCTACAATTTTTATATTAATCAGTTTATCGCTTGGGTTACAAAATGCAGTAGAAGAACAATTCAATCTTCTTGGAGCTGATAAATTCTTTGTCCAGCCTGCAACTGGTTTTTTAGGACCTCCTGGGAGTATTGAAAGTGTAATCCTTACAGAAGATGATATTGATACTATATTAAAAGTCAGAGGAGTAAAAGATATTTCTTATTTTGTGGCAGGGAATGCAAAAGTAGAATTTGCAGGAACAACAAGATATCATCTGGTTTGGGGAGCACCTCCTGAAAGTCTTGGAGTTTACACAGAAAGTGGTATTGCAGTAGAAGATGGAAGACTTTTTGAAAAAGGGGATAGTTATTCTGTAATTCTAGGAAATCTTCATAAAACAGGAAATCTTTTTGGAAGGCCTGTAAATGTGGGAGACAAAATAACTCTCAATGATAAAAAAGTAAGAGTAAGGGGAATTCTTGAATTAGTTGGCAATCCAGATGATGACAGGATGATTTTAATGGATATTGATAGTTTTAGAGAGTTATTTGGCATTCCTGAAAGAGTTGATTGGATAATGGTCCAGGTTGAAGATGGAGAAGATGTTGTTGAAGTTTCAAAAAGAACAGAAGAAAAATTAAGAAAGGCTCGGGGAGAGACAGAAGACAATCAGGAGTTTGATGTTATGACTCCTGAAGAGCTTTTAGAAAGTTTTGGAAATATACTTAATATAATAACTGTATTTTTAGCAGGAATTGCGGCAATCTCATTATTAGTGGGAGCAATTGGAATTGCAAACACAATGTATACTTCCATCTTAGAAAGAACAAAGGAAATAGGGGTCATGAAAGCTATTGGGGCAAGAAATTCTGACATATTAAAGATTTTCTTGATTGAATCTGGTATGCTGGGTTTAGTTGGAGGGATTGCGGGGGTCTTGCTCGGCATGGGAATTGGAAAAACAATTGAGTATATTGCGATTAATAATCTTGGAACAAATTTGTTGCAAGTAAGTTTTCCCTTATGGTTGGTTGGGGGATGTTTAGGATTTGCATTTATAATCGGGGCTGTTTCAGGTGTTCTTCCCGCAATGCAGGCATCTAAGACAAATGTTGCTGATGCCTTGAGGTATGAGTAAGATGGAAAGAAAAAAATTAGAGAAAATAGTGAATGGAAGAAATGTTATTGATCTGTTAAAGGAAGTAGATGATTATTTAGCAAGACGCTCACCAGGGGGGGCAAAGATACATGATATGAATGGTTTAAGAAATGCAATTATAGCAAATAGAGAACTTCTTGAAGTTTTAAACCTCGAAAAAGTATCATTTGGGTCTTTAAAAGATAAAGATAAAATTTCTTATAGAGATATAAATACACTTCTTTTGCAATCAATAAATAACTATAACTACAAAATCTAACCCAAAAACTTAAAAACATCTCTGATTTTTCAATCGTGTAAAAAGAGGAAAAGATGGTGAAAAAATGTATTTATTGCAATGCAGAGATTTCTAGTGATTGTGTAATTGATTTCTGCGATAAATGCGGGAAAAATGTCTGGGGGGACAAGATGTTCAATGCAATTGTCCAAAATATGGAGAATGCAAGGGCGAATGGTGATTTATGCCACACACAACCTGCTGCAGAACCCCGTAGAGAATTAGAGGGTTTTGAAGGGTTTAGATAGCTTTTTAAATCAGTTATTTCTGAATAATTTATGGGTAAGAGAAAAAGTATCAGAACACGCGGGAAACTGCAACTTAGCAGGTATTTTCAAGAACTTGATAAAGGAGATTCTGTTGCAGTGGTAAGAGAAAAAGCTGCCCGGTCAAGTTTTCCAAAAAGACTGCAGGGAAAAACAGGAAAGATTGAGGGCTCAAGAGGCAAGGCGTATATTGTGAGGATTATGGATCAAAATAAAGAAAAGAAATTTTTAATTCAACCAATACACTTAAAAAAAATAAAAACCTCTAAATAAGGAATATGATAAAAAATACAGAACCAATAAGCATGGCAGAATCACTAGGATATGTGAAAAAAGATGAGAATAGTGAGGTTGATGTAAAGAGGTTTATAAAAAAATTTATAAAATTAACCCCAAAAGATGCTAAGGAAATGAGAAAAGTTCTTGAAGGGCTTGAACTCATGAAAATGAAACCAGAACAGATAGTTAAGATAATTGACTTAATGCCAGAAAATTCAGAAGATTTAAACAAAATTTTTACAGATGTGGGATTAGACGAGGATGAAACAAAAAAAATACTTGAAACAGTTAAACAATTTAAATAAGAAAAATGAAAAAAGAAGAACATGCAATCATACTAGAATATCTACCAAACGGGTATCCTTTAGAGAGAAAAATGATGCCCATAGCCCAGGCCATAGGAAAAGAGAACTTAACTCTTTTGGAGCTTGTTCCTAGAAAGGAAGAAAACCTAGAAGCAGGAGAGGAAGTTTATATTGGCGAAGGAAAGAGAGACAAAATATATTATATTCTTGGAAGACTTCACAGGGAAAAACTTACAGAACCTGCTAAAGAACAATTGCAAGAATTTATAAATAAGATAGTTAAGGAAAGAGAAGAACAATTTGTTGAATTTTTCAATAAAGCAGAAGCAATGAATAAACGGCTTCACCAGATAGAATTGCTCCCTGGATTAGGAAAAAAACATATGAAGGAGATAATTGAGAAAAGAAAGGAAAAGCCTTTTGAAAGTTTTAAGGATATGAGAAACAGAATTCCAAACTTTCCTGACCCTGAAAGAGCAATTGAGAAAAGAATAATCCAGGAATTGACAACTCTGGAAAGATATAATTTATTTGTGAATTAAAATGGAAGCAAAACAAACATTAAAACATGAAGAAAGAATAATCAGAATCTTATCAAGAGATATAGAAGGAAATATGACGATTTATTCCGGGTTAACAAAGATAAAAGGAGTTTCATGGGCTTTTGCTAATGCTGTCTGTAAAATATTGAAAATTGATAAAAAAAGGAAAATAGGTTCTTTGACTGATGATGAAATTAAAAAAATAACTGAATTCATAAAAAATCCAAAAGTTCCTGCATACCTCACGAACAGAAGAGGCGATTTTGAGACAGGAGAAGATAAGCATTTATCAAGCATTGATTTAGAATTAAGAACAGAATTTGATATTAAGAGATTAAAGAAAATCAAGAGTTACAGGGGATTTAGGCACATGAGTAACTTGCCTACAAGAGGGCAGAGAACAAAGGCAAATTTCAGAAAGAACAAAAGCAAGGGTGTTGGAATTAAAAAGAAGGTTAAGAGATAATATGGGAAAATTAGATAAGATTTTAGTTGGATGTATGGTTGTTGGAATACTTGGTTTTGGTTCTTCATTATTTATGAATATGGATTTAAGTAATAGCAGAACTAATAAAGAGAACATGGTGGTTACCTATGAAACAATAAAAAAAGATATGAAGAAAGGTAAAAACCTTATTGGTTTTGGAGGAGCATTACTATATGTTGCTGGAGCTAGTGGACTTTTAGCTCGAGAATATACGGGAAAATACGAAGAAAAATTCGGAGAAACTCAAAAATGAAGCGTAAACACAAACAATATTCAAAGCCAAAAAGGCCATTTGACAAGGCAAGAATTGACGAAGAAGCTGAGATAAAAAAAGAATTCGGGCTAAAAAATAAAAAGGAAATATGGAGAGCAGAGGCAAAAATCAAATCCATGAGAGAAAAAGCTAAAAAATTAATCTCTGCTGACCCAAAAGAGCAAGAAGCTTTATTTGAAAGATTGAGGAAAATTGGATTAAATGTTAATTCTATTGCAGATGTTTTGTCTTTGGATAAAACTGATTATCTAAAAAGAAGGCTTCAAACAGTTCTTATGAATAAAAGACTTGCTACAACTCCAAAAAATGCAAGACAATTGATTACACACAGAAAAGTTCTTGTAGATGGTAAAGTTGTGGACAGCCCATCTTATGTGGTTCCTGTAACTCTTGAAAGCAAGATAACTTTAAAGCTTAAAAAGAAGAAACAAGTAAAAAAAGCACCTGAAGGTGTACCCTCTGAAGAAGGCAAAGAACCTAAATCTGAGGAAAAACAAGAAGAGGTAAAGGAGAGAGAAAAATGAGTGAAGAAAAAGAAACTAAAAAACCTGAAGAAAAAACTAAAGTTAAGGAAGAAGTTAAAGAAACACCAAAAATAGAGAAAAAAAAGAAAGAAGTAGAGGCAATTGTAAATATTTACACTTCATATAATAATACTCTTGTTCATGTTACAGATATTTCCGGAAAGACAATTGCAAAGGTCACAGGGGGCATGGTCACAAAGCACGGAAGATTAAAGGCAAATCCAACAATTGCAATGTTTATTGCAAAAAGAATAGCAGAGAATGTAAAAGATTTGGGAGTTAAATCATTATATGTAAGAATAAGAGCAAAAACAGGAAACCCTTCTCCAGGACCTGGTGCAAATGCAATAATAAAGAGTCTTACAAGGTCTGGATTTAGAATATTAAACATACTTGACACAACAAGGGTCCCTCGTGGTGGACCAAAGAAGAAAGGGGGTAGAAGAGGAAGAAGACCATAAGCATAGGTTTAAAAATTAAAAATTTTTGATGATAATATGAAAATAATAAATAAAAAAGACAACCAAATAACCTTCCAGGCAGATATTGAAGAGGGTCTTGCTAATTCTATCCGGAGGTATATGAACCAGATTCAGGTTATTGCTATAGATGAAGTTGAAATTTCAAGAAATGATTCTCCATTATATGATGAGACCATTGCCCATAGGATGGGATTGATTCCCTTAAAAATGGATAAAACTCTTGATGAGAAAAAAAGTGAGAAGTTAAAAATAAAGTCAAAAGAAGAAGGAATGGTTTATTCAGGAGAGTTCAAGGGTAAAGTCAAGGTTGCTTATGGAAAAATTCCAATAACCTCTTTAAGCAAGGGGCAGGAATTAGAAGCAACAGCAACAACGGGTTTTGGAACAGGAAGTGAACACTCTAAGTTTTCTCCTGGCTTAATGTTTTATAGAAATGTTTTTGATATAAAAGTAGACAAAGATTGCCCTAAAAAGATTGCAGAAACATGTCCAAAAGAAATATTAAAATTAGAGAATGGAAAAGTTATTGTTAAAGATGCTTACAAGTGTGACTTTTGTGAAGCATGTGTTGAGAAATGCAGAAAAATAAAAAAAGATTATGTAAAAATTACTCCAGTAAACAGCTTAATAATCACTCTTGAATCTTTTGGGCAGCTAGAAACAGGAGAAATCCTTAAGAAATCTATTGATGCCCTGAAAAAAGACCTGGCTGAAGTCTCAAAGAAAATAAGTAAATAATTTAATTCTAAACCTTTTTATACAGGGGATTTATCCTATTTTTATGCGGGAGTGCTGGAGTGGTCAAACAGGACAGACTCAAAATCTGTTAGCTTAGTGCTTACAAAGGTTCGAATCCTTTCTCCCGCATAAAAAGATATAAAAAACAAAATTTCTTTTAATAATCATAAAATGATAGATTTTGAAGAGATAATCAGCTATATTATAGGAAGCAATACCCCAAAAGAAGTATTAGTTGCTATTGGATTATTTATCGGATTATTTATCGGATTTAAGATAATTGACACAATCGGTTTAAACATTCTTCAAAAAGCCAGCCGTAAAACAAAAATAATCTGGGATGATATTATTATAGATTTTATAAAAGGAATAAAGTGGCCTTTTTTTGTGTTTATTGCCCTGTATATATCTGCAAAAACACTTGCATTATCAGATATTATTGAAAAAATCCTTGGATATTTGATGATTATTTTTATTGTTTTTTATGCTACAAAAGGGATTATACAAATAGTTGATCATTTAGTTAAGAAAGAGATAAAAAAAAGAACAGAAAAACAAAAAAGAGAAGATACCTCAATGGTAAAAGTTATGGGGGTAATTGTAAAAGTCATTATTTGGACTCTTGCATTGCTCATGATTCTCTCAAATTTTGGAATTGAAATAACCCCTTTAATTGCAGGAATTGGTGTTGGAGGGATTGCCATTGCCTTAGCTCTTCAGACAATTCTTGGAGACTTATTCAGTGCATTTGCAATTTACCTTGACAAGCCGTTTCAGGAAGGAGATTTTATTATTCTCGGTAATGATATGGGGGTAGTGAAACACATTGGGATTAAAACAACACGTATACAGACTCTTCAGGGGCAGGAACTGGTGGTTTCCAACAGTGAGCTTACAAGCAGCAGAATTAATAATTACAAGCGTATGCAAAAGAGGAGAATAGTTTTTGGTTTTGGCATAGAGTATAACACCCCAGTAAGAAAGATGGAAAAAATAAAAAGTATTGTAAAAAAAATAATAGATAAGGAAAAATTAGCTGAGTTAGACAGAGTTCATTTTAAGGAATTTGGAGACTTCAGTCTAAATTATGAAGTTGTTTATTACCTCAAGACTTCTGATTATAATAAATACATGGATACACAGGAATCAATAAACCTCTCTTTAAAAGAGGCATTTGAAAAGGAAAAGATAGGATTTGCCTTCCCAACCCAGACAATACATGTTAAAAAATGAAAAGAAGAACTATTAAAGTTGTGGATGTTAATGAAGTTATTAAACCTCAAAAAGTAGAATATAATGAATCAGTCATGAGTATTTATCATGATAAAACATATACTCCTCAAACAAAGGAAGAGGAGAAAAATTGGATGGGATATTGGCCTGTAGACAGAAAATCTAAATTCGCAAGGATTAATGAAGCCCATTACCAAAGGTTAAAAAAAGCTCGTAGTAACCAATATCTTTATAAATCTGTTTTTTCTTGAATTTTTACCTGCGAGTTAACGCGTTAGTGGGAGTTAATTACTTCTACTTAATTTAAGATGAAAAGCAAAACAAAAATTGAAAGGCAACTTAAGAAAAAGACTAACAAAGAATTAGTCGAGACTATAATTGCTGCTAAGAAAAACAAAGAATGGTTCAAGGTATCTGAGATTCTCTCTGGTCCTAGCAGAAAAAGAATCAATATGAATATTGAAGATATAGATAAAAAAACAAAAGAAGGAGAGGTCGTTGTAATTCCTGGGAAAGTTCTTTCTCAGGGGGAGATAAATAAAAAAATAAGAATTATTGCCACAGGCTTTTCAGAAAGGGCAAGAGAAAAACTATTAAAATCTAAATGTGAAGTTTTAAATATACTTGAAGAGATTAAAAAAAATCCAAGTGCTAAAGGAGTTAAAATACTAAAATGAAAATAATAGATGGAAGTGGAGCAATCTTAGGAAGATTAGCAAGTTATGTTGCAAAAGAAGCTCTAAAAGGAGAAGAAATAACTATAATTAATTGTGAAGAGATAATAATAAGTGGAAATAAAAAAAATATAAAAGAAGGTTTTGAGGCAAAGAGAAGTAGAGTCGGAAGCAGCCAAAAAGGACCAAAGCATTCAAGAGTAAGTGAGAAAATTGTTAAGAGAACAATAAGGGGGATGATTCCCACGCATAGAAAAGGTAGAGGAAGAGTTGCTTTTAAGAAAATAAGGTGTTATAATAAAATTCCAAAAGAATTTAAAGATTCTAAAGCAATAAAGGCAGGAAAAGGAAAGCCAATTAAATATTCAAAAGTTAAGGAATTTTCAAAATGAGTGAAATAAAAAAAATAATAACTTCTGGGAAGAGAAAGACTGCTGTTGCAAGAGCTGTTTTAACAGAGGGTTCTGGAAAGATAACTGTTAATAATAAAGATTATAAAACACTTCAAATGTTTGACAAACTAAAAATTGATGAGCCTTTAAGAATTACTGAAAATATCCTTGGTAAGATTAATTTTGATGTTAAAATTAATGTAAAGGGTGGTGGAGAAAAAAGTCAAATAGAAGCTGCTAGACTTGCTTTAGCTAGAGCAATCAATAAATTTGCTCAATCAAAAGAACTTGAAGAAGCTTTTGATAACTATGATTGGTCTTTACTTATTGCTGATGTAAGAAGAAAAGAAACATATAAGCCAGGAGATAGTAAAGCAAGACGTAAAAGACAGACTTCTTATAGATAAATTATTGTATGCCATTTTTCTAACTTATTCTGAACACTGACAAATTCTTGTAGGCATTCTTTGGAATTTGAAGGGGATTCAGAATAAGTTTTATTTGATTCCTATTTTTTCTAACTTATTCTGAACATGATTAAAAAGAGTTGATGAAATTATTGGTTGATGGTTTCCTTCATGAATTTGGTTATTGAATTTAATCTTTCCAATATATGTAAAGTTTTTCAGTATCTTTTTTAATCCGTTAACCGAAAAATTATGTTTCTTTGATAATTGAGTCAGGCTAATATTTGTTGTTAGAAATTCCTCAAATATTTCTTCAACTTCTCTAAAATTCTCTGCAGGGATTAGTTTACTATTCTCTAATTTATACCCAAAAGCAGGCCTTGTCATGATGTTTCCTTTAGAGGCCTTCTGCATCATTCCTTTTTTTTGAATTTCCCCTCTGTTATTATCACTTATTTTTGATTTTAATTCTTCTATTTCTTGTTTAAGTTTCTCGTTTTCTTGTTTTAATTTATCAATTTCGTCTTCCATATTCACATCAATTCATCTAAAGGGGATTTTATCTTTTTTAATTCTTCTTTTGAGATGTGAGTGTATATCTGGGTTGTTGATAAGTCAGCATGTCCTAAAAGCTCCTGAATTTTTCTTATATCAATATTGTTTTCAAGTAGATGTGTTGCAAAAGAATGACGCAGAGTGTGACAATGTACATCTTTCTTTATTTCTGCACGCTTAGCTGCTTTTGAAACAATCTTCTGAAGATTTCTTGGAGATAATTTCCCTTTCGGACCTGTAAACAAATAAATTTGATTATCTTTCTTTTGTTTATCTGCCTGATCTTTTAAATCTTCAAATAAAAATAAAGGGATATTGAAAATCCTGTCTTTTCTTCCTTTTGCTTGCCTAATATGCCCTATTTTCTCATCAAAATCAAAATTCTGAATTTCCAGATTTAATAATTCTGATACTCTCATTCCACAAGCATACATTAAACTTACCATTAACTTTGACTTTTTTGCATCAAAAGACTTTAGGAGTTTTTTTATCTCATCCTTTGTTAAAACTGTTGGAATTCTTTTCTCTCTTTTAGGTCTTTTAATTCCTGCAGTTGGGTCTCTCTTCAAAATATTAAGATATGAATACTTTATTGCAGATAAGAAAAGAATGATTGAAGTTGATGCTTTTTCACTAAGATTCTCAGCAAGATATGATTTTATATCGTCTTCTGTTATATCTTCTGGTTGTTTTTTTGAGAAATTTAAAAACCTCAGGTTTGAGTTAATGTAATTCCTAATTGTATATTCTGAGTTTTTTGATATCTTTAATTCAATTTTTATTTTGTCTAGGAAATCTTTAGTATTCATCAGACCTCAACCCCAAATTTTCTTAAATCTTTAATTAATTGTTTATTATCCTTGAATAAGATTGTATTTATTCCAAGTTTTTTTGCTGGCTTTATATTCCATATCTGGTTATCAATAAACAAAGTTTGTCTTGCAGGAGTTTTTAATTTTTTAAGAGCAAGTTTGTAAATCTTGGGATTTGGTTTTCTCATACCAACATTACATGATGCAATAGATACATTAAACTGTTTTATGTGCCTTTTAGGCATTAGAATATCTTTAGAAAAGTGCCATTGGTCAGATAAAAGTGCTAGTTTATAACCCTGTTTTTTTAATTTAAATGCTATTTTATAAAGTTCCTTATTTGTTGTGAAATTCTTTTTATATGCATTGGACAAAATTTTTTCCATTTTCTTTTCATTTATTTTTACATTTTCAGAAAGAGCGTTAAGAGCTTTTCTCTTAGATATTTTTCCTTCTATAGACAGAGCATAAATAGTATCAACTGAATCAAACCACTGGTCTATGCTTATGCCAAGTTTCTTGGCGATATATTTGTGGACTCCGAAAGTCTTGTTTCCTCTTTGTTTTACAATTTTTGGATTTTTCTGGAGGGCCAAAACCCCTCCAACATCAAAAATAACTGCTTTTATCCCCTTTTCCATATAAAAAATTGTGCGAACTTGTTTAAATAAGTTTTTATAATTTGGTATTCTTAAAAAACCATCAAAAAAAGGCAGAGAAAAGCAAAAGATATATTTAAAAAGAAGGTGGTACTAAAATTTCAGTCCAATTGTCAAGAACCACCAGTCACAGACTGGAGGCATGTAATGCTACAGTCTTGGTTCTTGAATATCGCCAGAATTCCACGAGTGGCAATTTCAGCCTGACCACTCGTCAAATAGATGAGTGGAATTCTGAGATTTAAATTTTTCATATTTAAAAAATGAGAATAAGAGATTATAATGAAATTGTGGGAGAGAAGGCAATTAATGAGCTTCATAAATTGTCAGAAGGATTAAAAGATAAAAGAATTATTATGATAAACTCCACAAATAAAGGAGGGGGGGTAGCAGAAATTCTTTTAAGATTAGTCCCTATGCTTAACAGGCTTGGCATAAAAACAGAATGGCTTGTTTTAAATGGGGAGAAAGATTTTTTCAATGCTACAAAATCATTTCATAATGCCCTTCAGGGCCAACCCCATGGGGATATAAAACTTCAGATACTGAAATATCAGGGATTTTATGATACTAAATTAAGGGAACTAAACCAGCACATAATTGACTGCCTTGAAAATACTTGTGATTCAGACATAGTTGTTGTTCATGACCCTCAGCCATTAAACCTCATAATACACAGAAAAGAAGATGGGTCAAAATGGATTTGGAGAGAACATATTGACACAAGCAAGCCGGATAAAATATTGGGAAAATATGTTTATGGGCTTGCAGCTAATTATGATAAAACAATTGTTTCAAAAAAAGAATTTATTAAGGGAAATCCTAAGAAATATGAGGTTATTCCCCCCTCTATAGACCCTTTTACCAACAAAAACAAAGAATTAAGTGAAAAAGAGCTTAAGAAAATATTAAGAAAATACTGCATTCCAACTGATAAACCAATTATCTCACAGATTTCCAGATTAGACAAGTGGAAAGATCCTATTGGAGTCATAGATGTTTTTAAAGAAGTAAGGAAAAAAATTAATTGCAAATTGATTCTGGCTTATAATAGTGCGGCAGATGATCCAGAAGGGGAAATGATGGAAAGGGTTGTAAAGGCAGAGCAGGAAGAGTATTGTGAAGATATTATTTTGTTTGGAGTTCATGATGATTTATTAGTAAATGCTCTGCAAAGAGTTTCTGATGTTGTTTTGCAAAAATCCTTAAAAGAAGGTTTTGCGTTAACTGTAAGTGAAGCTTTATGGAAAAAAACCCCTGTAGTTGCTACAAAAGTAGGAGGAATCCCCTTACAGATTAAACATGGGAAAAACGGGTATCTTGTTAAAGGGTACAAAATAAAGGGGGATGGAAGCCCTGTAAATATTGAAGACAGAAATATGCACATACATAAGACTGCAAAGTATGTTATTGATATCCTCTCTGATCCTGTAAAAAGAAAAAGAATGGGGGAATATGGAAAAGAAATTGTCAGAAAAAATTTCCTGATAACAAGGCATGCAAAAGATTACTTAGAACTATTCAATGACTTATATAATTGCCAAAAAGTTATAGAGACTATTTCTTCATCAACTCCTTCTGGCTCAAGACAGAAAGAATAACTGCAGGGATAATAAACAACCAGTCAACTGCAAACATCAAGAATAAGCATATTAGTGCAATTATTGAATATATTACTACTTTTGGTTTCTTCATTTTAGAATTATTTTTTCTTTGGTTTTATATCCTGCTTGTAAGCCTTTAAATAAAACAATAACACATGTATGAAACTAACAATACTTCCTAAAAGTGTTGCTATATATCCAAAACCAAGAGGTAAAAATAAAAGTGGATAAAATACAATTAAAAGGATATTTGCCATAATGCTTCTTCTTTGATTAATAAATCCTAAAATAAGATTTGCTAAAATAAGGGGGATAATTAAGTATAATAAAAAAGATGGGACTTTAATAAACACTCCCAGAAAGAAGATAGCAAATATTGCAATCCTCATGATAAGTTGTATTGTTAGGGTTTTTTGTGTTTTTTCCATTTTATCTCTCTTCTATAAATTCTCCACTCATTTTAACTTTTTCGCCTTCATAATCTTTATTAGAATCCACTCCTCTAATTAAGGAAATTATGTTTTTAGAATTAAAGAAGAGTTTTAGTAATGCATATCTTGGCTTGATTGTTACACCTTCTCTCCACATTTTTGATACTGCCCCAACTACGCTAAAAAATTTCCCAGGTCCTTCTTTATCTTCTATCCAAACCCAGTGAGGTCCTTCAATTCTGTCTCCTTCCATTTCATAACTCATATAACTAATAAAATTGTATAATGTATTATAATCCACTTCTACAGAGATGTCTGGCTTTTCTTCTATCTGATCAGAAAATTTGATTATCACATCTGGATTAATCTGAAGATATTTTTTGATACTAAACCCTTCTTCTTGCTCTTCTTTTAATTCCAGTTTTACATCAAAAGAACCACCATATCTATCACTTAAGGAATTAATTACTTCCATCTGCCCTTCATCTTCCTTAATCTCTGCTATATCTTTTGCGCTCGGTCCAAAAGTGTTTGTTTCAGAGAGTTTGTAATCAATTAATCTTTTAAGCAATTCCCTGTCAGGAATCCATGAATATTTATACAAAGTGGTATAAAGTTTAGTATCTTCCATCCATTCAGCAGGGATATTCTTTTCCCATACTTCTACATGTGTATTGTTATTTGCATAAGTTATATCAATCTTTTCAAAACCAGATGGCCATTCCTTGTTCTCAGAGCAATGAAGATTATTTGCAATCTCTTCCTCATTTCTTATTAAGATATCTAATACCCCTCTGAACCCGTGCTCTCCATTGATTATTTTGTCATAATCATCTCCACCCATAAAATCTTCAAAAAACCAGATTGCGAATTCATTATCCATGTCTTTTTGTATTGCTTTTCTTACACTGACCAATCTCTGGATTTCAGGCTCACAATTCCAGTCTTCCCCTTCATTTAATTCATTATAATAATCCAGGCCATCCCCCCATGCATTTATCCAAAAATTAGAGCCTCCATCTTTGCACTCTCCTTCAAATTTTATCTCCCCATTGATAAATTCGTCACATTTTTCATCACCAGAACACTCTTCATGACAATCTGTGTATGTTTCGCATATTTCTTCTATACCTTCACATCCCCCACATATCTCTTCTATACTGCATTCATCAGTACAATTCTGTTCTGTCTGGTTAGTTTCTTGATTAAAGAATTCTTCACAAATTTCTTCACAAGTTTCTTCATCATGACATTCAGGAGTGCAATCCGGGGTGTAACACTTTTCTTTATCATCGCAAACCTGCTCACAAGAACTATCGTCCCAGCAATTTTTGTCAGTTACATTCTTTATATTATAATAATAATTGCTCCTTTCAGTTTCATAATCTTTCTCATACTCACTCATCCCTATACTCTGCATAAACTCCTTGCAATCATTTAAGTCCAATATCTTTGATTTTAATTTGGAAAACCTTTTTGTTAATTCTTTAAAATCTCCGGATTCTGTATCTACAAAAGCTTTTAAATCACTGATAAAATCTTCTGCTTCTTCCTCTAAGCTTTCTTTATCTCCTCCTTTAATACTTGCTAAATCAAAACTTATCACATAATAGTTTGTGGTATCTTCTTCTCTTTGTTCATAATAATCCCTATCATGCCTGTAAAAAGACTGTGCATTAAATACAACCTGAAAATCGTCTGTGATGAATTTTCTTTCAAATTTTGCATTATACCAGTCTTTTTCATTGTTTCTCTCGCTTTCTGTGAACACACTTCTAATCTCATCTTCAGTAAATGCTTTTCTACCTTCTTTATCAAGGTTCTCATACATCTTGTTCTTAACATACTCAAGATAAACGATTAATTGAGGGGCAGTTATCTCTCCAGAAGAATATTTTGCCACGTATGTGTTAACTTCTTCCATGTTCTCTGACAAAGAAGCAGAACAAATAGGAATGACTAGAAATAATACTAAAATTAACCATGCACCTCTCATGGAAAGATAGAGGTTTTCTTATTTTAAATAGTTTAGGGTATCTTAATTATCAGCGACACTTAAAAATGCCATTAGTACTATAAAACATCTTACTAAATTGCGTACATGATTACTCCTCTCTTAATTAAGTTTAAAAATAAGGAGGGTTATTAGTTATATGGACAATAAAATTTGGGGGTATATTGGAATTGGTGTTTATGGCTCTTTGGTTATTGCAAATGCTGTTCTTCAAGGGAGTTATGCTGCTCGCGGGGGATATAAGATAATTTGTGGTTTATATAAGAAGTATAAAAAGTCTGACAAATCTCAAAAACAAAATAAACTTGAAAATTTAACTCTTAAAAATAAATAACTCTAATAAGGTTTGTGTGCCTCTGCCAATAGAAATAGAATTATTTCATCTTCTTTAATTCATGTTTTACGAGTGCGAGAAAAACAGCATTTGTCCATCCAAAACCAGATTGGGTCTTGTAAACTCCATCATTTCCAATCTTCCTGTCAACAACATCATATTTTTCCCACATTTTCTTTGTCTTTAAAAATAGCTCAATATTTAAATCAAGCCATTTTTTTGCTATTCTTTCTGCAGACTTATAATATCCATACTTCCTTAATCCCCTTATTGCAAGCAATTGGCCGGGGGCCCATCCATTAGGGTAGCCCCATTGTTTTTTTATGGATCCGTAAGTTTGAGGGCAGCAAGATAAGCCTCCGGAAAATTCAAATGCTTTAAGATTTTTTACAAGGGATTTAGCTTGTTGTTTGGTTGCAAGTCTTGCCCATAATGCAACATAAGCGGCAACACTTCTTACATAACTTTGTTTTTTATGCTTAAAATCATAATCATAAAACATTCCATCTTCAGGATTCCACAAATATCTGTTTATAAGGTCTTTTCTTTGCTTTGCTTTTTTAACCCATTTTGCAGATTCTTTTTTATTCCCAATAATTTTGCAAAACTCTGACAAATCTAATTCATATTTATATAACTGGGAGTTTAAATCAATTGGGCAGAAATTATTTGCCTTATTTAAGAATCTTGGAGTGAAATCCCATCCTGATTCCAGTTCTGCTCCTGCATTTTTTCCGGATTTATCATGATATTTGCTTAAACCTGTTTTAGTGAGGTGTGCCTCTGTAGTCCAGTATTTGTATTCTTTTTCTATAAAACCCTTTGATTTTTTCAGCCATCCTTTATCTTTAGAGCAGATATAGATATTCTTAACAAGGGAGCTTAGGAAAGGTGGCTGTGATCTTGTTAGATGGTCAGTACGATTAATATAAGGTACAAAGCCAAATCTCTCTATTAATGAAAAACAGTTTTCTGCAATATTTTTGGCAAAATCATATCTTTTTTCAGCAAGAAATCCTGCAACAGAAAAGTAAGAGTCCCAGTAAAACATCAAACCCTTAAATATAATGTGGTTTGGGGATATGAAGGGGTAAGGCACAGGTATTATTTTGCCCTCTCTTGGTTTATTAAAAGTTTTTGGAAGCCTTATCTTTTTTTCTTCCTGATGTATTACTATAACTTTTTTCCAATATTTATCTATATATCTCAAACACTTATCTATATTTTTCTTTGTCAAATATTTATATTTCTGCGCCTCTTTATCCATATCTTACTTAAAAAAACTATGCTTAAAAAACTAGTGGGTTCTTCCTTTCTGATATTTGTGTGTGAAATTTTGAGTATTAATCATAAATATTTCTTCTTGTAAATATTGTCATGATGGTCAAAGTCTACAAAATAAATAATATTCTCTTTTTTGTCAAATTTAAAGGCAAGAACAAAATGTCCTATGTGGACTCTTTTATAATCTTTTAAATCATATTTTAAGTTTTTATAATGTTCAATATCAAAAGAGTTTGCAACCCCCTCAATTTTCTTTAAAATCTGGTCAGGTAATTTCTTATCTTTTTTAGATAGTTTAATAAGAATTTTATCTAATAATTTACTTGTTCTAAAATTATGCATTTTAACCTGATTCTATATGCTTTCTTAATTCACTTATAGAACTAAAAGTCTTGCCATAGCCTTCTTTTTCTATCTTTTTTAATTTTTCAATATATTCAGGCCTAAGTTCAGGTTCTAAAAAACTTTCCTCATAGATTTTGATGAGCATTGCCACTGCCTGGGACTTATTTTTTAATCCAAATTTAGCTTTAACTATGTTCAATATCCTGTCTTCCTTATTCCCGATATCAATTATGCTTTGCACCATTTTTATTATGTTTGAGGGTTCCTAATGTTTTATTATAATTTATAATGAATTATAATGTTTATAAATATTTCTGATAGCTTGGGGTAATGTTGGGAGGGGTTCTAGATTTAGGATTATTCTATATCTAAAAGGAAAGTCCTCTTTGGCACAACACTCATAAAGATGAAGATTGTCCTTGGTGTTTGAATGTTGAGGTTCAGTTAGTTTTTTAAACATAAAATAATTAAAAATATTATGATATTTGGATATAGTTCCTCATGGATTATTGGCTGGGCCTTATTAATGATTATTATATCTTCATTAAAAATTGTCAAAGAATATGAAAGGGGTGTGAAATTTACATTAGGAAAATTCTCCGGGATAATGATTCCCGGGCTAAGGATTGTTATTCCTATTATTCAATCATGGCAAAGAGTTGATATAAGGGTAAAGGCAGTTGATGTTCCTGACCAGGATGCTATTACAAAAGATAATGTTTCTCTTAAAGTAAATGCTGTGCTTTATTACAAAGTTGCTGATTCAAAAAAAGCAATTATTGAAGTAGAAGAATTTAATTATGCGGTTTCTCAATTAGCTCAGACAACAATGAGAGATGTTGTTGGAGAGGTATCGTTAGATGAATTATTAAGTAAAAGAGATTCTGTTTCTAAAAGAATAAGGGAGATTGTTGACAAAGCAACAGACCCTTGGGGAATTAAAGTTGAATCTGTTGAATTAAAACATGTTGAATTGCCAGAGCAGTTAAAAAGAACAATTGGAAAAGAAGCAGAAGCTGAAAGAGAGAAAAGGGCTGTTATTATTAAAGCACAAGGAGAAGTTATTGCTTCAGATAATATGGCAAAAGCAGCAAGAACCCTTGCAACTGGGCCTGGTGCTTTGCATTTGAGAACTTTGCAGACTCTCAATGATTTAAGTTCTGATAAAAGCAATACAGTAGTTCTTGGACTTCCTCTTGAGATTTTAAGGGCTTTTGAAGGTATGAAAAAAGAGAAGAAATAAAGGAGTGCGGGAGAGTCTGACACCGAATTCTTTAAAACCATTTAATATATCTAGTTAAATGGAATTAAAAGAGGTTAAAAAGTTTCTTGAAAGATTAAATCAGGATAACATTATTTTTGACCCTCATTTTTATAAGAGAACAAGGGAAAGGCCAATAAATGAAAGTATTGTCAGAAGTTTTTTATCTCAGATTAATAAGTTAGAAAAAATTGAGCGGGGAAAGGAAATAAACAGATTTAAGCTATGGTTTAGGATGAGCAGGAAATATTCATTAGTTTCAATAATTGAGATTAATCTCTCAAAAGATTTAAAAGTCATAAGTGCTTGGAATAGTGATAGAAAATGGCAAGACAAATTAAAACAATAGATTATGATGCTGATAATGATATATTCTTTATATCTGACGGCGAGAAGGTAAAAGCTTCTTTAGATATTGGAGATTTTGTCTTAGATGTAAGCCATAATAATCTTCTTTGCGGGATGGAAATAATGAGTGCAAGTGAGAATTTAGGAATTAATAAAGATGTTTTAAGCAATATTAAAAACATAAAGATGTCAATTACATATAAAACAAATAATATTTATGTTTTGCTTATGATTTCTTTTAATAAAAACAAGAAAGAAGTTAATGTGCAGATTCCCTTAACACTGAGTTTAGGGCATAAATCTCCAAGAAAAGAGATACTGGTGTATAATTGATAAAATAAATTCTATGTAAAAAGCAATAACACCGAATTCTTTAAAACCATTTAATATATCTAATTTTATGGCAATTACTTTATTTCGGATTGATAAATCTGGAAGCGAGATTTTTGAAAAAGATTACTCTGTTGCATTAATTAAAAATAAAAAAATTATCTATGGAATTAATGTCCCGCAAAAATTAAAGGACCAAATTGTGCATTTGTTTAATGCCCTGCAATTGAAAATAGAATCTACAAGCAGAAAAAAAGAGAAATAAGAAGAGTTGGTCAAAATAATAAAAAAATAGACAGTGGCCAGGGTTCAAAGAACCTTACTCTCATTTGTCTCATCCCAAAAGATGAAACGCCAAAGCGCATTACTGCCTTAAATATAAAGAGCAAAAGAGTATATAAATTTTCTCAAAACTCCAGATAATCCCAAAAACAGAACATTTATATAGTAATTATAGTTACTATATAACATGGAAAAAACAACTGTGCAAATAAGCCAAGAAACTCTTAATCGGCTTAGAACAATGAAAAGATATGAAAGAGAATCTTATGACGAGGTTTTAAACAATGTATTGGACGAAGTCGAAGAGGACGAGTTAACTCCAGAAGAAATTGACGACATTAAAATAGCACTAGAAAATGTCAAGAAAGGAAAAATAAAATCAATTGAACAAGTTGCAAAGGAACTTGGAGTATCCTTGCATTAAAATGCATTCACTCCAAATTGAGGAGATTGCTGAAAGATTTCTTAAAAAAATTCAGAAAAAAGATGCAGATATGATATTAAAAAAATTATATTCTATAAGAGAAAATCCTT
The DNA here is from genome assembly GCA_002897655.1 of archaeon BMS3Abin17. GTDB lineage: Archaea > Nanobdellota > Nanobdellia > Pacearchaeales > GW2011-AR1 > BMS3ABIN17. The sequence continues at coordinate 63,755 of BDTJ01000038.1, read as the reverse complement.
TTCCACATTTAAAGAAATTAAAAGGCTCTAAGCTTTGGAGATTAAGAGTCTTAAAATACAGGGCAATTCTAGACATAATTGTCTCAGGGAGAAAAATAATTGTCCTTAGAATTGGATATAGAAAGAATGTTTATTAAAATTCTTCCTAATAGCTTTAGATATCAGGTTTTGTGTGAATAAACCAACATAAAAAACCTTAAAACCCCCTAATATATCTAATTTTATGGCAACATACTCGCATTCGAGAGTTACGACTTTTGAAAATTGCCCATATCAGTATAAACTGCGTTATATTGATAAGAAGAAGCCAGAAACTCCCACTACTATTGAGGCATTTATGGGGGACATGGTGCATCAGGCTCTGGAAGACCTGTATAAAAGAAAGAAATTCAGGCAAAGGGTTGCAAAGGAGAGCCTTGTTAAGTTCTACAGGGATTTGTGGAAGAAGAATTATTCTTATGATATTTTAATTGTTAAGAAAGGCCTTGATGCTGAGAATTACAGGAAGATGGGTGAAAAGTTCCTGACAGATTATTATGACAGGATGAAGCCTTTTGAGGATATGACAATACTGGGATTAGAGACTCAGGACAGGATGACCCTGAAAGACGGGAATCAGTGGCATGTGAGGATAGATAAGCTGGGTTGTGACAGCAAGGGAAATTATTATGTTTGTGATTACAAGACAAATTCAAGAATGAAAGACCAGAATGAAGCAGATGAAGACAGGCAGCTGGCAATGTATTCTATCTGGGTTAAGGATAAATTCAAAGATGCAAAGTCAGTAAAGTTAATCTGGCATATGCTGGCTTTTAATAAAGATGCTGTCTCTGAAAGAACAGATAAACAGGTGGAAAAACTGCAGGATGAAGTTATTGAGAGGATAAGAGAGATTGAATCTGCGACAGAGTTTCCTACAAATGTTACTGCTTTATGTGATTATTGCGGGTTCAGGGGAGAATGCCCCTCATTCAAGCATCAGGCAGAATTGGAAAAGATTGAAGTTGTTGAACAGTTCAAGGAAGATGAAGGTGTTAAGTTGGTTGATAAGTATTCTGAGATAAAGACAAAGCTTTCAGAATTAAAAACAGCAGAAGAAGAATTTAAGGATAACCTGATAAGATATGCAAAGCAGTTTGAGATAGATGTGGCGTATGGAAGCAATAAGAAAGCCTCTGTCAGGGAGTTTGACAGGATTGTCATGCCTGAAGGAGAAGATAAGGCAAAGTTCCTGCAGTTATTAAAAGATAAAGGGGTGTATGAAGAATGCTCTATGCTCTGCTATCCAAAGCTTAACAGCAAGGTCCTCAAGGATGAAATTGAGCAAGAAATCAAGGATAAAGTAAACATTGAAAAAGATTACAGGATATCATTGAGTAGAAGGAAGGATTTGGAGGAGGAGTGAGAAACTCGCACCACAAGAGAGGTGACTACAAATTACTTAAAATGTAGACACCTGAGAACAAAAGATTTAAATATGTAGACACCCATATATTATTATGCATATTGAAAAAAGAAAGCAGGGAAAGAAAACAAAATATTATTTAGCTCATTCTTATAGGGAGGGATTAAAAGTTCATAAATTCAGAAAGTATCTTGGAACTGATTTAAGCAACAGAAAATTAAAAGAAAGGAGAGAAATTGCAGAAAAACTAATCCTTGAAGAAATACACAAATATAAAGTCATAAAAGACCCTTTAGATTTTGAATTGACTAAACAGGAGATTAAGGAAATAAAAAAATTAGAGGCAGAGATTCCCTTAAAGATATTCCATTTATCTGAAAAAGACTGGAAAATATTCTCTAAAATTTTTACCTATAATACTAATGCTATAGAAGGAAGCAAATTAAGCCAGAAAGAAGTTAAGGATATTTTAGAAAAAGACAAATGGCTGGACAAATCAAAAGAAGATATTGCAGAAGCTTATGGAGTAGATGAAGCAATAAGATTTATCAGGCAGGCCAAAGAGCATATTTCAATTAATTTAATTAAAAAAATCCATAAAATTGTTTTTAAAAATTCTAAATCCTTTGCAGGAAGCTTAAGAAAAAAAGGAGAAGAAGTTGTTGTCACAAATAATCTTGGGCAAGTGGTTCATGAAGGGGCGCCACAGACCAGAATTAATTACTTATTAAAAGAATTAATAAATTGGTATAACAAAAATAAAGAGAAATATCCTGCATTAATTCTTGGTGCTGTAATACACAACCAATTTGAGAATGTCCATCCATTTGCAGATGGAAATGGAAGGGTTGGAAGAATCTTATTAAATAATATCTTAATTAAACATAACCTCCCCCCGGTTAATATTGATTTTAAAAATAGCCAGGAATATTACAGAACATTAAAAGAATATGAACTAAATAAAAATTTAAAACCAACAATAAAATTGTATATAAAAGAATACAAAAAATTTCAGGAGAAGCTTGAAAAAAAGAAAAAATGACTGGATTGCAGGCACCCAAGAACAGAAAAAGAATGCTTGATGCAATGCCGGAAAAGGATAGGGCAAACATTGAAAAAGATCACAGGATATCTTTGAGTAAGAGAGGGGATGTTGGGGAGGAGTGAATGGAAATGATTAAAAATGGAGAATTATAGGAAATAATATGGTTGAAACATATATTTCGGTAAGAGAATTAGTAGATAAAGTATTGAGAAAAGAATTAAAATTGCCTGAAATGCAAAGAAAGTATATCTGGCCTGGAACAAGGGTAAGAGACCTATTAGATTCTTTGTATAGAAAATATCCTTCAGGGACTATATTAGTCTGGGAAACAGATGAAGATATTCAAGAAAGAGATTTAGCAATAAAGTCTACTAAACCTCCAACAACCTCACAAAAATGGCTTCTTTTAGATGGTCAGCAAAGAATCACTTCTTTATCTGCAATTATATCGGGAGAACCAGTTCATGTTAGAAAAAGGAAAAGGCCTATCGAGATCTTATTCAATCTAGAACATCCAGAAGGCCCCCCTGTTGAAGTGACTGAAGTTGATGAAAATGATGGCCAAGAAAGTTCTGAGAATTTAGAAAATGGAGATTCTTCTGAAAGAGATATATGGGAAGAACTAAAAAAGAAAATTTTTGTTGTATCAAGTAAAACCTTAAAAAATAATCCTTTATGGATACCAGTTTCAGATGTTTTTAAGAAATCTGAAAGTCAAATTTTAAAATCGATTGGGATAAATTCTGATGACGAAAAATGGGACAAATATTCTGCACGATTACAAAATTTAAAGAAAATAGCAGATTATACATATGGTATGCAAGTTTTAGATAAAAATAAATCTTATGAAGAAGTAACAGAGATATTTGTTAGAGTTAATTCTTTAGGGATAAAGTTGAGAGGTTCTGATTTAGCACTTGCTCAAATTACTTCTAAATGGAAAGGTTTTATGGATCAAATTGAGGAATTTGCTAAAGAATTCAAAGAAGATGAAGATTATATTCTTGAATCCGGGTTACCTGTAAGAACTCTTGTAGTATTTGCTACCCAACAAAGTAAATTCAAGACTGTGGGGAAAATAAAAAAGAAAAAATTAGAGGAGTCATGGGAACTTGCAAAGAATGGTCTAAGATTTGCTGTGAATTTCCTAAGAAGCAATGCTGGAGTAGATAATCTTTCCAATATCTCCTCCCCTTTTTTATTAATCCCGATAGCAATTTATGCAATGAATAATAATGAAAAATTATCTGGAGAAGATGAAAAAAGATTATTAAGGTGGTTTTATTTAGCACATATGAGGGGTCATTATGGGATGGGTTCTTCTGAATCAATCCTAGATTTAGATATATCTATTATTTTTAGAGGGAATAGTGTAGATAATTTGCTTAACCAATTACAAACACATGTTAAAAAGTTTGAAGTGGGTGAAAAGGACATATTTGAAAAGGGGATAAGAAGTCCATTTTTTTCAATGTTATATTTTGTTCTTAAACAAAATGAAGCAAAAGACTGGTGGACTGGCCTTTCTCTATCAGAAAGGCATATTGGAAGAGCTCATTCATTACAATATCACCACATATTTCCCAAATCTCTACTAAAAAAGGCGGGATTTGAGAAAAAAGAAGTAAATGAAATATCTAATCTTGCATTTATAGGGGGGAAAACAAACCGTCAAATAGCAAAAAAGGAGCCAAAAATATATCTTAAAGAGATTATTGAAAAAAGGGGCAAAGATACACTCGCTTCGCAACTTATTTCTCTAGAAAAAGAGGATTGGGAGATAAATAATTATAAGAAATTTTTAGAGTTCAGAAGAAAGAGAATTGCAGAAGAAATTAATAAATTTATGAGAAGATTTGAATAGATAAACTTAAAATCAAGAGGTTTCTTAGGTAAATATGACACACTCATTAAGACCAGAAGATAAAGCAAGGCATGAGAAGATTAACCCCCAATTAGATGCTGTTGGGTGGAATATTCAAAACTATAAAATTGCCAATGTTCATAGCTCAAAAGGAGTTGCTGTTGAATACTTCCAAATGGGTAAAGACCAGGCAGATTATGTTTTATTTGTAAATGGAAAAGCAGTAGGAGTAATTGAGGCTAAAAAAGAAGGGGAGTCATTAATGGGTAAAGAGCCTCAAACTGCAAAATATTCTGAAGGATTTCCAGAGGATTTTGAGAAACTCGAAGGAGAATTGCCTTTTCTTTATGAATCCTCTGGCTCTGAAATTAGATTCACTAATAAGTGGGATGCAAAGCCAAGAAGCAGAGAGGTTTTCGCTTTTCATAAACCTGAAACTCTGGAGGATTGGATTAAAAAAGGAAAAAAAGGAAATTTAAGGTATAATCTTTCTTTAAACAAAGAATATAAAAATAAAAACCTTTGGCCTGTTCAAATTAAAGCTATAAAAAACATTAAGGAGTCTTTGGCTAATGGAAATCCAAAAGCATTAATTCAGATGGCAACAGGCTCTGGAAAAACTTTTACTGCAGTTAATATTTGTGAGGATTTAATTAAAAATGGCAATGCTCATAGAATTTTATTTTTAGTGGACAGGTCTAATTTAGGGGAACAAACAGAACAAGAATTTGAGAATTTTGAAGTTCCTGGAGATGGGAGGAAATTTACTGATTTGCACAATCTTCAATTGTTGAAAGGAAACAAAATAAGTGACTCTACAAGGGTTTGTATTTCCACGATTCAAAGAATGTATTCTATAATTAAAGGAGAAAAATTAACAGGGGAACAAGAGGATGATGAAAAGTTTATAGATGCTTTATCTGGAGAGTATGAAAAATTAGAATATAACCCTAAGATCCCAATAGAAACATTTGATGTAATTATTGTTGATGAGTGCCATAGATCCATTTATAAATTATGGAGGCAGGTTTTAGAATATTTTGATGCTTTTTTAATTGGTTTAACAGCTACACCTTCTAAAGGCACTATTGGTTTTTTTAATAAAAATCTCGTTATGGAGTATGGGCATGAGGAAGCTGTTGCAGATAATGTAAATGTTGATTTTGATGTTTATGATATTAGAACAAAAGTTACAAAAACAGGAAATATTATTCCAAAAGGAGAGACGATTATTAAAAGAGACAAAAGAACAAGACAAAAAAGATGGGAAAAACTTGAGGATGAAGTTCAATATAATGCAGAGGAACTTGATAGAAGAGTTGTATCAAAAGACCAAATTAGGACAATAATAAAAACATTTAAAGATAAAATGTTGCCAAGTATTTTTCCTAATAGAGATTGGGTTCCTAAAACCTTAATTTTTGCAAAAAGTGACGACCATGCAGAGGATATCTTGGAAATTGTCAGAGAGGTTTTTGGAGAAGGGAATGATTTTGCAGTTAAAATAACTTATAAAACAGAGGGTATAAGTCCAAAACAACTGATTAAGGATTTTAGAACATCTCCTAAAATTCGGATTGCTGTTACTGTGGATATGATTGCGACAGGAACTGATATTAAACCTTTGGAGATAGTATTTTTTATGAGGGCTGTTAAAAGCAGGTTATTATTTGAACAAATGAAAGGTAGGGGGGTTAGAGTTATGAAAGCAGAAGATTTTAGACAAGTTACACCTAATGCAGTTAAAGAAAGATTTGTTATTGTTGATGCAGTGGGGGTTTTAGACAATAAAGATTTAAATGAGACTTCTCCATTAGAACAGTTAGGTAAAAAGATTTCTTTTGAAAAGTTAATAAAATTATTTCAATATGGAAAAGGCAAGTTAAAGAAAGAGCATCTTTCTTCTATGGCTTCAAGACTTTCTAGATTAGAAAAAAGATTAACAGAAAAGCAAAATAAAGAAATCCAGAATATTTCAGGTAAAAAACTAAGTGATTTTTCTAAGGAACTAGTATTGGCAGTTGATGGAGATAAAATATTAGAAGAAGCTCAAAAAGAATTTGGCTATGAACCAACAAAAACACAAATTGAAGAATTTACAAGAAAAAGAATCAAAAATGCTTCCCTAGACTTTACTAAGAATCCAAAACTTTTAGAAAGACTTCCTGAAATTAAAAGAGAAACAGAGATAATTCTTGATGATGTTACTCTTGATGAAGTTGAGTATGCAGGATTTTCTGAAATTGCTAAAGAAAAAGCAAAAGAGGTTGTAGGTTCTTTTAGAGAATTTATCAAGAAAAATAAAGACGAATTAGATGCAATTCAGATATTATATAAACATAAAGGAAAGATTAAATGGAAAGATCTTAAAAGTCTTTCAGAGACAATTAAATCCCCCTCTTATGGGCTAACCACTTCAAGACTTTGGAATGCTTACAAAAATTTAGAAGAAGGGAAGGTTAAAGGCCAATCAAAATCTGAGAGAATAGCAGATTTTATATCTCTCCTCAGGCATGAGATAGAAAAAACAAAAGAGCTTGAGCCATATCTCGATACAATTGAAAAGAGATTTAAAGAATGGCTTGCAACACAAAAAGAACAAGGAGTAGAATTCACAAAAGAGCAACTAACCTGGTTAGGAAAAATAAAACAACATATTGCAACAACAGCAGAAATTGAAGCAGATGATTTTGAATATGGTTCACTTCAGCAAATGGGAGGATTAGGCAAAGCCGTGAAGGTCTTTGAAGGACAGGAAAAGTTTGGAAAGATGATTAGGGGAATAAATTTGGGGGTTGGGGGGTAATGGGAACTTCAACAATTAGTTTAAGTTGGGAATGGATTCTAGGGATATTTATAACTTTAATTTTGATTTTTTTGGGGTGGGTTTTAAAACAGGTTTCAGATTTAAAAAAAGATATTAAACCTAGGATAAGATTTTTAGAAAATGAGAATTCAAATAAAAATGCAAAAATTGAACTTTTAGAAAAAATAACTCTTAACCCCTTTGAAAAAGGAGAGAAAACAAAATGAGTTATAATAAAGAAAAAATTAAGAAATTTTATGAATATACTTTAGAAGATTATAATAGAAGTTTAATTATTGAAGATATTGCTAAGGTGAATTTAGTTGAAAAAACTGATGGAAAATTTATTCAAATAGGGATAAGGCCTTTAATTGATGAGAATATTTTTATCAGTCCTTCATTTTCCGAATACCTTCCTGGCGCAGGTAGAATGGTTGCGGGGGGGGAGGTAGATTTTTTAATAAAAAGTATTTTAGATAAAAATGAAATAGAAAAGATAAAATTTAAAGAAGATATTAATGAATTTCCAAAGTATATATTTGATCTTAATAATGCTATAATTCTCCTTTCAACTAAGTTTTATGTAGAAGTGTTTACTAAACTAATGAATAGAATTGACTATGAAGAAAAATATCCAAGATTAGATAGAAGATATAGAATAATCCCAGTTTCTGAAAAAGTGTTGGGAGGAAAAATAATGATTATAGATAAAAATGCAATTATCTGGGATAAAGAGATTTTTGATAATAAAATAACTGGAAAAAAAGAGAAAATTGATATAAATATAAAATCCGCTCCTGGTGGAAAAGTTGATATTACAATAAGAAGCGTTAATAAAATAAAACATATTGATTCAGAGTTAATTAAAATTTTGGAGATTGAAGATGGCAAGAAGAATTAGTTTTTGGGCGAAAAAGAAAATAAAAAAACCAACAGTAGTTCGTTTTAGAAGGTCAGATGGAACTCTTGTAAAATTTAAAGCGACTAAAACAATAAAAAAACCTGTAAAAGTTACTTTTTATACTACAAAAAAGAGGAGGAGAAAATGAAGAAATATCCTAAGATTTACTTAGATACAAATTTTATTAGAGATATTATGGAAAAAAGAAATACAAAAGCGATTCATTTAATTGAAGTAATAAGAAATCTTCAAAATAAGAAAAAATGTAGCTGTTATACCTCTGCATTTCTTTTAATGGAACTTTGTGATGCTAAAAAAGATGATTTATTCTTTCAAGAAGCAATTAATAAAAAATTTGAATTTAAAAGGATAATTAGAGAAAGAAATAATCCTAATTTAGAAGATCATCATTTCAAGAAAATTTCTGAATACCTTGATAATTTATTAGAATCTTATCCTTTCTTAGAAAAACTTTCTTTATCAGAAGATGGTTGGCAAGTTGCTAGTGATATTAGTTCAAGTTCAAATATCTGGTCTCCAGATTGTGTTCATTTAGCAACGGCTTTAAGTAATGAATGCGATTTTTTAATAACAAGCGATAGTCAATTCAAAAAAGAATCTAAAAAAATTGCTAAGAGATTTACTAAATATAAATTAGAAATTATTGGAATAGATGAAGCCCAGAGAATATTAGAAAAATGACAGCTCAAAATAAATAGCCACAATCAAAATGAAAAACAACTACATAAAACTCTTTGAAATATTATCAAAACAAGAGCCAAATGTCTTAGAATTAATAGAAAAATTTGAGGACTTGGGGTTTTTTCTAACTGATTTTGAAGCTATGCGTGAAGAAAGGTTTATATTTTTACAAAAAATAAGGGAGAAAAATAAATCAAATAATTGGATAGATATATTTTATATCAAACTTGCACCAAAGGGTTTTGCTTCCTTGGAAGAATATAATAAAAATCAAAGACAAGAACAGATTAATAATAAAACTCTTAAAGCTACTATAATTATTGCGGTTGCAACAGCATTAAATGTTTTAATAACCCTTTTTATTTTTATCCTTAATCTTGAAAAATCAAATTGGGCTAAGCCAGTTTCCTTAATTATATTTGGAATTTTTATTGCAGGATTATCAGGTGTATTAATTAAAGAAATTTGGTATTTTTTATTTCCAAGGAAAGAAAGAAAATGAAAGATTTAATTTTAGAAAATATATTAATTAGATATAAAATTTTAGGATTTCTTTATTTGTTAAACCAGGAAAATAAAAGAGCTTCATTTAAGGAAATAGTTCAAAAATTGAGTTGCTCCGAGGTTAACATAAATCAGCAAATGAAATTCTTAGAAGAAGAAAATCTAATTATAGATATAAGAATGGTGAATGGGAAACCACTTAATATAAAAATTACTTCTGAGGGTCAAAGACTTGTTGAAGAAATAGAATTACAAAAAAAAGTAAAGGGAAAAGATATAGGTAAATGGTTATTGATCAATGCACCCTGGATTGTTCAGTATCTACCACAAATTATTGAATTAATAAAAAAAGGGGGAAGAAGTTAAGATGCGACAAACAAAAAAACTTAACGAAGTAGCAAAAGTAAAATCAGGGTTTGCTTTCAAAAGTTCAGAATTTGCAAAACAAGGAATCCCAATAATTAGAATTTCAAATATAACTAATGGTCAAGAAGTTATGATTTTAGAAAAAAATCAACATTATTATGATAAGGAATTAAATGAGAAAATAAAAAATTCTGTGTTGAAAAAAGATGATATTTTAATTGCCTTATCTGGTGCAACTACTGGAAAAATTGGGATTTATAAGGAAAGTAAACCAGCTTTATTAAATCAAAGGATTGCGCTAATAAGATCTAAAGATAAAAAATCAGAAGATTATATTTATTATTTTCTACAAACAAAAAGCCAACAAATTCTCAAAGAAGCGTATGGGGGGGCACAACCAAATATTTCTCCGAATACTTTAAAAGAATATGTAATATATTATCCAGAAAAATTTGAAGATAGACAAAAAATCGTCTCTGCCATAGAAACTCAATTCACACGACTTGACGAAGCAATCAAATCACTAAAAACAGTCAAACAAAAAATAGAACTTTACAAAAAAGCTGTCTTGAAAAAGGCTTTTGAGAATGGAAAAGAAACAGAACTTGGAAAAGCATTTGAAATAATTATGGGGCAATCACCAAAATCTGAATATTATAATAAAGAAAAAAAAGGTTTAGCTTTTTTTCAAGGAAAAAAAGAATTTAATTATAAATTTCCAAATATAGAAATTTGGACTGAGAAGTATAACAAAGAAGCAGATAAAGGGGACTTGTTAGTATCAATAAGAGCTCCAATTGGTCCTTGTAATATTTCTCCTGAAAAATGTGCTATTGGTAGAGGAATTGCGGCAATAAAAGCTAAAAATGAAACTGAATCTCTTTTACTTTTCTATTTAATAAATTATTATGGGCAAAGATTAGATAGTAAAGGGACTGGCACTACTTTTAAAGCAATATCCAAAAATACCCTTAACTCTTTTATTGTGACTCTTCCAGATAAAGAAGATTGGGAAAAAATAGTCTCCAATATAGAATCAAAATTTTCAGTTATAGACAAAGTTGAAGAAGTTGTTGATAACTCTTTGAAAAAGGCAGAGATGCTCAGAAAATCAATCCTGAAAGTTGCTTTTGAAGGAAAGTTGGTGAAAAATGGATAGAGAATATGAATTATTAAAGGTAAAATATGAAAACGCGAGGACTTGGTTGTTTACTCTTTTAGCAGTTACTTTATCAACTTCAATTGGGTATTACACTATTGAAGATTTAACATTTAAATTAAAATTAGCTTATGTAACATGGATTGTTTTAATAGGAGTAATCTTCTTTGACATTTTACAAATAGTAAGATATAATAAAGTTATAAATTATCTAAAAAAATGACAACATCACAACAATTAGTAAGTAAATTATGGAATTATTGTAATGTACTTAGAGATGACGGTCTTTCTTATGGGGATTACGTTGAACAACTGACATATCTGCTGTTTTTGAAAATGGATGATGAGAGAACAAAGCCTCCTTACAGTAAAAAAAGCGATATTCCTAAGAAATATAATTGGCAATCTCTTTTAGACAAAGAAGGTCCAGAACTAGAAAGACATTATATTAAATTATTAAATGAATTGGGAAAAGAATCTGGAATTATAGGGGTTATATTCAGAAAATCTCAAAATAGAATACAAGATCCTGCGAAATTAAGAAAATTAATTGTTGATTTAATAAACAAAGAAAATTGGTTGAACTTAGATGCAGATGTTAAAGGTGATGCTTATGAAGGGCTTTTAGAAAAAAATGCGGCAGATGTTAAGGGCGGAGCAGGGCAATATTTCACACCAAGACCCTTAATTAACTCAATTGTTAAAGTTATAAAACCAGAACCAGGAATAAAAATTCATGATCCTGCTTCTGGAACAGGAGGATTTTTACTTTCTGCATATAATCATATTGTTAAAAATTATGAATTAGACAGAGACCAAAATATAAAATTAAAACACAAGACATTTAGTGGAAATGATATTGTCCCAATGGTTGCAAGACTTTGTGTAATGAATTTATATCTACATGGGATCAATGGAGAACAAAGCCCAATAAGCCTTGAGGATTCCTTGAAGAAAAATCCAGGGGCAGTTTATGATATAGTTCTGACAAATCCTCCTTTTGGAAAAAAATCTTCTGAGACAATTGTAACAGAAGAAGGAGAAACATCTAAACAGACCTTAACAGTTGTAAGAGATGACTTTTGGACAGAAACAAGTAATAAACAATTAAACTTTTTACAACACGTAAAAAGCATATTAAAGATAAATGGGAGGGCAGCAATCGTTCTTCCAGATAATGTTCTATTTGAAGGTGGAGCAGGAGAAATAATAAGGAAGAAATTAATGGAAACTTGTGATTTACACACAATATTGAGATTACCAACAGGAATATTTTATGCTCAGGGTGTTAAAGCGAATGTCTTATTTTTTGATAAAAGAGAAGCTTCAAAACAATCCCAAACTTCTAAAATATGGATTTATGACTTAAGAACAAATAAACATTTTACATTAAAAGAAAATACCTTAAAAGAAGAAGATTTAGATGATTTTGTAAAATGCTATAATCCTAACAATAGACATAAAAGAAAAGAGTCTGAACGATTTAAATGTTTTAGTTACGAAGAGATACTAAAGAGAGATAAGACTAATCTAGATATTTTCTGGTTAAAAGATGAAAGTTTAGATGATTTAGACAAACTTCCTGATCCTGATATTATTGCAGATGAATTAACAGAAGAATTAGAATCTGCCTTAGAACAATTAAAAGAAATTCAAAGTGACCTTAAAGATTAACTTTTCCCTAACCCTCCCAAACCACCCCCAAATAACATCCTCAAAGAGAGTTATCACTGCAAACAGGAAAAGGGCAGATACAGCCCCTGAAACAAAGGCTTCTTTGTGGTAGCAGAGTGGCATAACGTTTGTAGGTACAGACACATTATATATCTTTCGGTACAGACGTCTTTACTCTTAAGTAGTTTCGGTACAGAAAAACATAAATACTTCATTGAATTATGAAAATTATGAAATTAAAGGAGTCTAAAATTCTTGATGGAAAAAAAGTCATTATTAAAACAAAGCCTGCTGAAGTTAATGCGTGGGCAAAATTAGATGGTAAAACTATTATTGTGACTGGGAGGATAAAGACCTTCTTAAATCCAAAAGAATACAATTCTGTACTTCTCCATGAAGCGGGGCATTTAACTCCCTTTAACCAAATATTATCAATACTGCCTTTTTTAATTAGTTTATCCATTGCATTATGGTTTGTATTAACTTTTAATCAAGAAATAATTTTCTTTTTACTTAAAGTTCCAGCAATTATTACTTTTGCTATTTTAATTGGATTTTTTCCAGTTTTAATTTTAATGGGGGCAATACTAGAAGCCTTATTTTGTTGGCCAAAGGAGATACTTGCAGATATTCATTCTCTAAAAAGAACTGAAAAAGGATTGTTAAGTTCTACTTTAAGAAAAGTTTATGATTATAATGACTATATTCCTTTTTCAATAGGTAAGATATATAATAAGTGGATTCTTCATCCCCCTATGTTCATAAGGTTGTGGTTTATTAAAAAATTTGAGAATAAAAAATGAAAATCCAAAAACAATTATCTAAAAAAAGAGGTGATAAAATCTATCACAAATACGTTATTGTATTACCAAAAAAAATAGTCAAAGATTCTTCTCTTAAGGAAGGTGATGAACTTGAAGCATCTGCCAAAAAAGGTGAAATAAAGTTGAGGAAGAAATGAATGGAAAAAGAAGATGCAAAAAAAGAATTAATTAATCAGGGGATAAACAGAACTCACGGTGTGCCTGTTAATGGAACTAAGAAGAAGGTTGGTTTTGGAGTAAAATGAACAAAGGTGAATTGATAAAAAAACTACAGGACATTGAATGGGAAGATTTTGAAGTTAAAGAAGCAAAATCAGAAATTCCAAAAAATAGTTGGGAGAGTATTTCTGCATTTGCAAACACTAATGGGGGATGGTTAATTTTTGGAGTCAGGAAAGAAGGAAAAAAGTATTCCATTCGGGGAGTTAAAACCCCTGAAAAAATTGAACAAGATTTTACAACTGTTTTGAGGAACAAATCTAAATTCAATTCTGTAATTAAAGTGAAATCAAAAAAGTATAAATTTGAAGATAAAACTATCTTGGCATTTTATATTCCTCTTTCTGAAAACAAACCTGTTTTTTATAATAATCCAAAAAATACTTTTATTCGTTCTGGAAGTGGAGATCAAAGAGCAACACAGGAGGAAGTTAATTCTATGTTTAGAGATTCTGCTTTTGGAACCAAAGATAAAGAAACCACTGAATTTAAATTAAAAGATTTAGATAATGAGACATTAGAAAGATTTAGGAATTATCTAAGAAATCTAGATCCCTCAAACCCTTATAATGAACTATCTCAGGAAAAAATCTTTGAGAAATTAAGGGTAACGATTAATAAGGAGGTGAGTATTGCAGGACTTTTAATGTTTGGAACCGAGGATTCTATCAGCAAGATCTTCCCAAATTTTATGATAGATTATTTAGAAATTCATGGGACTTCCTATGCCGATGCTCCAGAAAGATATACATATAGAATGCCTTTGCAAAAAAATCTTTTTAATTATTTTTTTAGTTTATCTGAAAGATTACACACTAAAATAGATATCCCCTTTAAACTCAAGGGATTTTTTAGGGATGAAAATCAACCGCAAGTTCTTGCAATTAGAGAGGCAATTGTGAATTTATTGGCACATTCAGACTATTTTAGCACTATGAAACCGAGAATTCGAGTTTTTTTAGATAGAATTGAATTTATGAATCCCGGGAGTTTGCCTGTTCCTGTGGAAGTGCTAAGAAAACAAGAACTAACTTTTCCAAGAAATCCTATTTTAATAAAGCTCTTTAGAGTTTTAAAGTTAGCTGAAAATGCAGGATATGGTTTTGATAAGATGTTTAATGGTTGGAAATCTTATTATAAAACTGAACCTATTGTAGAAGATGGAACAACTTTTTATAAAATTAGTTTTCCTCTTAAAGTTAAATTTGATGGAAATGCCTCTGAAAAGTACCCTGAAAAGTACTCTGAAAAGTACCCTGAAACAAATAAGACCCAACTAAGAATAATCTATCTTATGAGCAGGAATCCTAAGATTACTGGAGAAGAATTAGCAAATGAATTAAGATTAAGCCTTGAAGGAATTAAAAAAAATATTAAACAATTAAAGCAGAAAAGTATTATTAAAAGAATTGGTCCTGATAAAGGGGGGAGCTGGATTGTTAAAAATTAATGTGAAAAATGAATCAGAAAGATATTAAATTTGAAGAAGGTTGGTTTGGAGGTTGAAGATGGGTGATATTTTTTATGAATTGAAAAAAAAGAATGTTAAAAAAATAAAGAAAGTCTTAAAATGGGCTAAAGAGAATAGCAAAATTATAAAAGTTGATGTGTTAGATTGCAGTAAATCGCTTAGAAGAGAAAAAGCAGATAAAACCTTTGATGAAATTTTTGATTTAATTGATAAAAAATCAGTGGGTTTTTTTGTAATTATCCTAAGAAAAGATGTAAATGTATTTGGTTTATTTTCTGATAAATTTAAAAAAATGGATTATCTAGAAATCGGAATAAGGAGCATTGATATTGGAAAAAAAGAATATTTTATTTTTATTTACTTGGATAAGAAAAAACTTGAGGAATTAAGAAAAGTATTCGAGGTTTCAGAGGTTGAAGATGGATGAAAAAGATAATCAAAGGTCACGAGAACCCCAAAGAGGGGCAAGACCTCTTCGAGGTAAAAAATTAATTGTTTTTGAAAATAAGAAGGATTTGGATAGATAATAAGCACTGCTCAGTGTACCCCAAAACATTGAATGAAGGAGCATGGTTTTATTCTATTATAGATATTGTTGCGATTTTGACTGAAAGTGCTCGTCCTAGAAAATACTGGTCTGATTTGAAAGTAAAACTTAAACAAGAAGGTTCTGAGTTGTCCGCAAAAATCGGACAACTAAAATTTAAATCTTCTGATGGAAAATATTATCTAACAGATTGTGGAAACAATATTCAGAATAATCCAATCAATTCCTTCAAGGAAAGCAGAGCCATTTAAACTATGGTTGGCAAAAGTAGGAAGCGAAAGAGTCGATGAAATTGAAAATCCTGAACTTGCACCGGAAAGAATGAAAGAAATTTATGAGAAAAAAGGTTATTCTAAAGCCTGGGTTGATAAAAGATAACTATCAATTAAATCAAAAATGATAAAAATAAAAAATTCACAAGTGAAGCCAAAAAATAAAATGCCAGCTCAACAATCAAAACAAACTAAAAAATCAATGCTGGAAAAACTATCTGAAATGGAAAAACTGACTAAAGAGAGGTTTACAAAACTTCTTATTAAAGACCTCAAAGAAGGTTTATCTAAAGCAAAAGAAATAAGCATGTTTGAAGAAGCAGATTTTGACAGGATTACAAACCTAATTGAACATGAAAAGAAGAGATTAGAATTAAAGAACTTTAAATGGGCTGGGATGGATAAAACCTTTATATTTAAAATCTCTGGGAAGAAAGACAATTCAGAAATAGAAATCAATGGAAATAAGACATTGAGAGATTTATTTGAAAGAATAGAACAGGAATTTGATTTAGATCCTGGGCATTTATATGAATTCCATATTGGAAAATATGTTTTTGGAACTCTTTGCGATGAATGGCAGGAAAGATTCGACGGACTTGATGATTATAAAATAGGTTTTGTTCTTGAAGCAGGAGGACTGAATAAAAAGGATTCTTTTAGATTTACATATGATTTTGGTGAAGAAAAAGAACTTGAGATTAAAATACAGGATATAAAAAATGGCAAATGATGATGGTTTAGTTGATGAATTTGAAAGAATTCAAAAATTAAAAAGTGAAATAGAACTGAAAGAGAAGGAAATTAAAATAAAAATTATTGAATTAGCTAAAGAAAAAAATACTGATATTCTTTTTGGAACAAATAAAAAATGTTCAGTAAAGGAGTATGAAAAGATTATTTACCCTGAAGATAAAGAAAACTTTGTAAATCTCATTAAAAATAAAGGCTTATATGATAAATTTTCATCTTTAAATTATTTTAAACTTGCTCCTGCAGTCAGAAAGAAGGAACTTGATAGTGAAATCCTGGACCTGATTAAAAAAGAAAGGGATTTTAGAATATCTTTAAAAGACAAATGAAACCAAAACACCACCTTATAAAAGATAAAACAGCCCATTACATCATATAACGGATAGCCAAAGATTTAAAAACTGTTTTTGCATGATGTGCATATGAAGCGCAAGGGTGAAGAGGTAAAGGAGAGAATTCTTGACATCTTATGGTTAAAGCCTCTTACTATCCAGCAAATAAGCAATGACATTGATTCGAACTGGCTGACTGTGGAGAAATTTGTGAAAGAACTGGGTGAAGAGGGAAGAATTAAAGAGGTCATCTCGACAGAGAAGCTAACATTATATCAAAAGGTAATGGGGGATACTTATTTTGATTTTCCAATAACTGATGAACAAAGGAAAAAATTTAGAACTTTATTTTACATTATAAAACAAGAATATAAAAAACATGGAAGAATTCCTTCAAAAACACATCTTGCAAAATGTGCAGTGCATGTTATTGATAATAAAGAATCCGGATTAAATGATTTGCCGATTGTTTGGTATTTATACGGCATGGTGCCCCAGATAATGGTGGATCCAACTGCAGAATATCATGAAGAATATAATTTAAAACATAAAGTTAAAGTCCAAAATTTAATTAAAGAATTTGCAGATGAAAACAGAAAAAAAGGCTCTGTTCAGATACAAAAAGAGCAACACAAGAAATATGGTGAAGAGTTATATGTTCTTTCTGATGAAATTTTTAATATTTTAAATAAATCTGAATGGAAAAACCAAGAAATTGAAAATCTGCTGAATAAGTTTTTTATTGCCTGTCCTGTAAATCCTGAATTTCCGGAAATATTTGACCTAACAGAAAAAGCCATCTCAATAATGGGAAAAATGAATTTAATTGGCTTAAAACTTCAGGATTATAGAAAAGAAATTTTTATTGCATTTGATTCTCTCTGGAAACTGATAGCATTGTATAAATTATATAAAAGTAAAACTACCGGGTCAAATGTTATGGAAAAAGAAATTATCATGAATTTTTATCTGGGAAATATCTTTGA
This sequence comes from archaeon BMS3Abin17, assembly GCA_002897655.1. Taxonomy (GTDB): domain Archaea; phylum Nanobdellota; class Nanobdellia; order Pacearchaeales; family GW2011-AR1; genus BMS3ABIN17. The sequence continues at coordinate 45,925 of BDTJ01000038.1, read as the reverse complement.
GGACAGAAAAAGAACACTTAAAGAGGCCCTTTCTGATTTAAATTCAATTTATATTACTAATCTTGCAAATTTTGATGTAGATTCATTAGAAGTATCTAAAGAAGTTCAGGAAATCAGAAAGATAATGGAAAATTGGACAGGGGAAGATTAAATGAAAAAGGATAATTTTCTTGATACTAATATAATCTTTAATTATTCAAATTATAATGATTCTTCCGGGAATATTGTGAAAAAATGTTATCTCTTTGTTGTAAATAAATCTGGAAAATTTATTTTGTGCTGGGCAGTTTTAAGAGAACTTAGTGAGATAATTAAAAAAAGAGCGAGGATTCATAAAGAAGTTCTCAGAAAGCTTCAGAATTCCAACTACTCTTTTGAAGAAAGCCCTTTAATATCTAAAAGAGATATTCCTTTTATTAAACAGATATATGAAAGATTTAAATATGGAAACTCAGAAGAGGTTTCTAATTCTCTTAAACTTGACAGAAGACTTTCCGAAATAAAGATCGAACAATTTTTAAAAACAAAAGTTGATGAAAAAGTAATTCCGATAAATCAAATCAATGGAGATTTAGTTGGTAAGATTCATGACATAATTCCAAATCATGCAGATTGCAAAATTCTGGCCAGCGCATTGCAATTACAGCAGATAAAAGAGAAAATATTTAACTTTGTTACAGCAGATGGTCAGGATTTAGATCCAAATGGATATGAATATCTTAAGGAACACTTTGAGATTAATTGCCCTAAGGAAAAATACATATTCCCAAATTTAGTTAATTTGATGTTTTGAAGACTGATAAAAGATAAACTTAATCTTTCTCAACCGAACTCCAAAACTTTTCATTTCCAATTATTACATTGTCCAAAACCTTTATTCCTAGCTCTTCTCCATTTTTCATTAACCTTTTTGCAATCTCTTCATCTTCTGCACTGGGATTCGGGTCTCCTGATGGATGATTATGCACTAAAATTATCTTAGATGCACTGTTTTTAATTGCTGGCTTAAATATTTCTCTTGGGTGAATTATTGAAGCATCGAGAATTCCTTTACTTATTAATTGCTCTCCAATTATATTATTTTGAGTATTTAACATTAAAATATAGAAATTTTCTTCTTTTTTGTCTTTAAGTCTTTCATGAAAATAATTAAAAACATCTTTGGCATCATTTATTTTAGTTATTGGATTTTTAGATTGTGAATATCTTTTACCTAATTCTGCCATGGACAAAATCTGCATTGCTTTTGCAGGTCCAATGCCTTTAATTTTCTGGAGTTCTTTGAGAGAACAATCAAATAATTTATCTAAACCATATTCTTTGATTAATCTGTTTGACATATCAACCACGTTTTCTCCGGGCATTAGTTCCCTCTCTTTGTTTAATTTTCCTCTTGTCCCTGTTCTAAGAATAATTGCAAAAAGTTCTGCATCACTTAGGGTTTCAGGACCATGTTTTAGGAATCTTTCTCTTGGTCTGCCATCTTTTGGAATGTCTTTTATCTTCATTATATAAAAATATTCAAAGAATTATAAAAACTTATCTTAATTTAATAGTCAGATTAATCCATCACAAAACCCCAAATTTCCTTAATCTGGATCTAATTGCACTTGGTTGCCTTTTGAAGATTTTTGTGAGTGCTTGAATAGGAACATTCTTAGAAAACAATCTTTTTAGTTTATTATCTTCATCTTCATCCCAAGATTCATAAGCATTTGGAAATTCTTCTTTGATTTCTTCTAATCTTTGATGATAATCTATTTTTGAATTATTTTCTTTATCATCTTTCTCCACATCTTCATTTTTTAACTTTATAGCCATTCTTACTAATCTAATTTCATCATAAGAAAATTCTCCATTAAAATAATTATAAATTGGAGCAAGCAGTTTAGTACCAAATTCCTCAAAAGCAGATTTTATACTCTCAAATCTCTCTTTAGAAGGTATAAGATAATTGATATCAATGTTTTCCCCACCCTCTAGAAGTTTTTCAATATGGTAAATTATTCTTCTTTCTTTGAATCCATGTATTCCTGCTATTTCTTCTATTGAGATTTTCTTTAAAATCATCTCTTTTGTTTTTTGATAGTTTTTTGACAAAAATCTTGTTTTACTCTTTTTCTTTTCCTTTCTAGGAATCCCCATAGCATCAATATCATTTTCCTTCACATAATTATTTATTGCTTCCAAAAATAATTCTCCATAATCATTTAACTTCTGTTCTCCAACTCCTTTAATTCTTAAGAATTCTTCATTATTCTTTGGAAAGTAAGATGCCATTTCCCTTAAGGAAACATCACCAAAAATTACAAAGGCGGGGAAATTCTTCTCATTAGCAATTTGCTTCCTCAAAACACGCAATTCTTCAAATAAAGATTTATCATAAGATATATTTTCTTTTACTTTTTCAAAGAATAATTTCTTATCCCCCTCTCCTTTTATTTCTTGCAAGTTTAAACAAATATCACAACCCTTACAATTATCTTCCTGGAAATTTTCGCCAAAATATCTTAAGATATATTTTCTTCTGCAAGAAGTATATTCGCAATAGTCCATTATTTTCCTTAATTGATCCATGCTCTTCTTTTGGGCAAATTCATCCATAATTTGTTTAATAAAAAATTCATGTTTCCTTTTATCCCCCCATGAATAGAATAAAACACAATCACTTGAAAAGCCATCACGTCCTGCTCTTCCAATCTCTTGATAATAACCCTCAAGTGTTTTTGAAAATGTATGGTGGATAATCAATCTAACATCTGGTTTATCAATTCCCATGCCAAATGCAATTGTAGCTACAATAATATCAACTTTATCTTTAATAAACAAATCCTGATTTTGTTTTCTTGTTTCATTATTCAGTCCAGCATGATAAGGAAGGGCTTTAAATCCATTTTCTCTTAAACGTTGAGCAATTTTCTCTGAATCCTTACGTGAAAAACAATAAATAATCACTGATTCATTTTTATGTTTTTTAATTAAACTTAAAATTTTATTAAAAGTATTCTTTTTTTCCATCACAATCAAGTTGAGATTTTCCCTGTTAAAACTTGAAACAGAAATTTGGGGGTTCTTTAAAGATAGCTGTTTCAAGATATCTTCTCTTACTTTTAATGTAGCTGTTGCAGTCAAAGCAATTATTGGCACATATGGAAAAATTGTCTTTAAAAATCTCAAATTCCTGTATTCCTGCCGAAAATCATGCCCCCATTCAGAGATGCAATGTGCCTCATCTATAGCAATTAAACTTATCTGAATCGTTGCTAAAAATATTTTAAAACTTTCCAATGCCAGTCTTTCAGGAGCAACATAAAGAATCTTTACTTCTTTTTTATGGATTTTTTCCTTGATATCTTCAATTTCTTCAAAAGAAAGGGAAGAATTAATGTATTCTGCATTAATTCCATTTGCATTCAGATTATCTACTTGATCTTTCATAAGAGAAATAAGGGGAGAAATTACAATAGTAACTCCTTCAAATTTTAATGCGGGAAGTTGGTAGCAAAGAGATTTTCCACCTCCTGTTGGCATAAGAACAAAAGTATCTTCTTTTTTAAGAACATTATTAATAATCTCCTCTTGCAGAGGTTTAAAAGAATCATATCCAAAATATTTTTTTAATAAAGCCTTCATTTATTCGCAAATATATTGGCATTTAAAGTTTTTTCCTGACCTTCTCAAACCACCCCCCAATAACATCTTTAAGTTCGCACAAGAAGGATTGTCGGGAGTTTTGGGAAGATTTATATAGTTATATTAATATGGCATTAATGTGGTGTTAATATATAAAAATGGTAAAGGCAATAGTGAATATTGATGATCAGGCAAACAGAATTTTAAACATAGTGAAAGCTAAGGAAAATTTAAATGATAAAAGTGACGCGATTAATCTTATTCTAAACACTTATGGAAAAGAGCTCTTAGAACCTGAATTGAGGCCTGAATTTGTTAAAGAATTATTAGAAGCTCAAAAAGAAGAAACTGTAAAGATTAAAGATTGGGATAAACATTTTGGGTTGGATTAATCCTGTTAAAATGTATAATATTGAAATAAGAAAAGATGTTGAGAAAGTTCTAAAAAAACTTGCTAAAAAAGACAAAATAAGTTCAGTATATATCTCCAAAAAAATAAAGGAAATAAGAGAAACCCCTTATCATTTTAAGCCCCTGAAAAAACCGCTTCAAAATTTCTGGAGAGTTCATATTGGACACTATGTGCTAATTTATTCTATAAATGAAAAAACCAAGACAATTATAATTGAAAAATACAAACACCACGATGAAGTCTATAAAGTTTAATTAATTAATTTTCTCCTCGATAATCTAGTAGGTTATTTTTTCTTTTTAGGAAGCTCTCTTAAGGATTGTATGAAGTAAGAAGATTTTTAAGAATAACAAACTATATTAGGTTTATGGCCGAATATGATGAAATCGCTGAAGGATATACTGAATCAGAAGAGAGTCGTTTAGAAAGAATTTATATTATTAACCCAAGTTTTATCAAGAAAGTTGGGAAGGTTAAAGGGAGAACAATGCTTGATCTGGCCTGTGGAGATGGAAATTTTTCTAGGAAATTTAAAAAAGAGGGGGCTAAGGAAGTTGTGGGAGTGGACATTTCTAAAGAAATGATTAAACTTGCTAAAGAAAAAACTCTTCAAGAATCGTTAGATGTTAAATATCTGGTTGGAGATGTTATTAAATTGGGAAAGATAAAAGAGTTTGATATGGTTATTGCAGCTTTCTTATTGCATTACGCAAAAACAAAAGAAGAACTTATTCAGATGTGTAAAAACATTTATATAAACTTAAAAAAAGGGGGAAGATTTATTACATTAAATCAAAGTCCAACAAACCCCCTTCAGGACTTTAAGGAGTTTGGTGCAAAAGTAGAAGGCCCAAAATTTCTTAAAGAAGGTGATGAGCTCACAGTCAAATTATATGACAATCTAAAAGAAATATGCTCTTTTAAAACATATCACTGGTCAAAAAGTACTTATGAATCTTGCCTTAAGGAAGCTGGTTTTAAAAATATAAAATGGATGTCTTTAAATATCTTAAAAGAAGGGATAAAGAAATATCCCAAATATAATTGGAAAAAATATGTTCAGAATCCATATATTTTAATTCTTGAAGCAAGGAAATAAAAGTTCATGCAAAAAAAGTTATATGTAATTGAAGAGGAACCTCTGCAGTTTCTTTTTAGTTAAGATATCAAACTTACATCATAACAAACTGCTCCAGGGATTCTTGCAATGATTCTTCGTTTATCTTCTGAAGAACGGCCAATATCTTCTATTCTAAAACCGCATTTGTCTTGGGGATGTGGTGATCTCTGCCTCCCTTTACATGATACATATCCTCCAGGTAATTCTCCTTCATCAATATAATAAGGAACTCTTTTTACTTCACCCCTCTTCGCTGTTTCAATTCTTAATAATTCTTGTCTACCACAAAAAATTGTTAAAGGGTTTGAATAAGTTATTTCTTTATCAAGAACCTCTTCTTCTTGGTTTTTCCCCCAATTTCTTTTATCTGCTAATTTTTCACAATTTTCTGCTAATTTTGGCGAGTTGGGAGATATACATTGGGTAACTTTCTCTTCTTTTTTACAACCTAGGAGATAAGTTTTGTGCTCTAAAGTCCTTCCTTTTCCTTTACGAGTCAAAGTCCCATCCTCAGCAACAAGAATAATATAATTATAAGCACATACTTTCTCAACCATATTCCTTGATAAATTCTAATTATATTTAAACATTATTACACTCTAAGATATATACATTTCTCTCTTCCCGAAACTCTTAAATAACTTCTTCCCATTGAATGTAAATGGGTGGAAGAGGTTGTAATTAAATGGAATCTATTTATCTTGCAGGATTGCTTGGTGGAATTGGCGGGCTGACTCGTGGTGTCGTCGGGCTTTTAAAGGCATTGTCTCTCAGGAGAAGAATTTTATGGGGCTATTATGCGATTACCGTCGCTGTTGCATTGATTATTGGTGTTTTCGTCGGTATAATTTTTGATTTTGATCCAAGATTAAGTCTACTTGCGGGTTATGCAGGCACAGATCTCCTCGAGGGTATTTACAAATCATTTAAAGTTCAGAAAACTTATGTGAAGAGGAAATGAAATGCCAAAAATAACAATTAATATCGACGATGATGTTTCTAAGATTTTAAAGAAAAGAGCAAAGAAAAATCTTCTTACATTAAGAGAACAAATTGAAGATATTTTAAGGAAAAGTGCTGTCAGAACAAAATCAGGCACAAGTTATCGTGGATTAAAGCCTGATGATAAGCTTGTTGCTATGTTTTCAAGAGAAAAACGTGGCAGAAAAAAGAAGAAAAAGAAAAAATAAAGTAGATAGTTTTGAAAAGAAATATTTATTAATTCTAGATGTTTTGTAAATCATGGATTTAAATTATAGTGATTTAAGAAAATCTTCTGAAGGAGCATTTTGCATTGGAGGAGAATGCCCTGTTGAAGGTTTTGGGGAAGATAAATGCTGGCACAAAGAGTTCAAATATTATGGGGAGCCTGTAAGAGAGGGCGGGCCTTGTTGGCATCCAGAAGTTTTGTTGAAAAATTTAGAAGAAGGTGTTCTTAGCCCCTTCTTTAATGGTTTTATGCCTTGGTAGATTATAATAATATTTATTAACGATGCTTTCTTTGTAGATTGTGGTTATGTTTTTATCTGTTGATGGTTTGTTAGCAAGATTTATTCCTCCTGGAACTTATGCTCTTCCAAGTTGCACTATAAAGTGTGTTAATTATGAAAATAGAGCTTGTGATAAAGATGGGAAAGATTATGCTTCTCTTAGGACGATTTGTAATCACCCAGGATTATTTAAGAAAAGAACCCTTTTTTCAAGAATTAAGGCTAATATAAAGGGGGAGAAGGATATTATTAATAAATTCTAGAATAATAATCTTTATTAACCTAAATAATTACAAAATAAATATGCCGGAAGATTCAAACACACCATATTCTCTTTTTGAAAATATATTAGAACTTAAGGGGAGTGGCCCTGTTCCAAGTCCCTTTGGTGCAAATAAAATGCGGAAACTTACATACTCTCCTAAAAAGGGATTGTTTGGAGTTCAATTTCCGAATAAGGCTGATGAAACTGATTCTCTTGTAACAGAATGGACCAAACCAATTATACGTTTTTCTTCTTATCAGGAAATTCTTAGTCATCTTTCTAAGATGGAAAAATCTGATGTTATTTATGTTGCAACCCCTAAAGTAATAGCTCAGCTTGAAATAGGCTTTGAGAGGGTCTTTTCACAACTCACAAAAAAACTTGTTGGACAAGAAATGAAGGCATTGGATTCTCCATTATGTTTGAGTGATTGTGGTTTTGGTGATGGAAGACTCTAATATGTTTTATTTGTAAAGAGCGTCTCATAATGGCTTAAAATAGCTCATTTACTCTAAAGTAAAATCAAGTTTTTTATCTTCTGGTAAAATTATTCCTTTATCTTTCAATAATTTACGTATTTCTTTCCTGAATTTAAAATTATGTAGCATTTGATGGTGATTTGGACATAGCCCAATTAAATTCTCTTCTGAATTATTTTGCCTGTTTTCATCAAGATGGTGTAAATCTACTAATTTATTAAAATCACAGATTATGCATTTTTCTGTTATCTTGTTATAAACCTCGTAATTTAGATTATAGAGATTTTTCTTATTCCAAGCCTTATTTTTCTCTATATGGAAAATGAATTGATAACAGCCAGGGCAAAGGCCTTTTGCATGTATTGCTATAATCCTTCCACATCTTTTACATTCTTTTTTCTCTGGTTTCCAAAAAAATTTTTTATAACAATAATAACATAGGCCTTTTGCATGATGTTCTTTCTCTTTACCACATTCTTTACAAATCCTAATTGGCCTCATATGCACAAAAAAAGGTTTGTATATAAATAACAATGTTCTAACTTCTTAATAATAACGTTCGTATATTATAAAAATACGAATTACCGACAATAAGCCTTGTGCGAACTTTATCCCTTCTTAAAGGGATTTTTATAGATGATCTAAATCTGTTGGGTGTTCATGATCTGTGTGGTCTGCATCATAACCACTTGTGCACTTAGCTGAGGTTTGTGCAGGATCTGAAAAAAGAGTTCCATCTATAAAAGATATTTTTTTCTGTAATGATGCTTTTCTAAGTTCTAACTCTGATTTATTCAGTTTGATAGCATTTGAATAGATTACAGAAGCATTTAATCTACCACGACCATATTCGTTATGGGTTACAAGTTTACCTCCTTCCTTCCTAATTTCCCATAGATTTCCTGCTAAGGAATAAAAACCAATTTTATCACCTAAATCTTCTGTCATTTTAATTATTATAATCGCCTCCTACTTCATGTATATCATCTGCAGTACCATCTTTTGTGTACAAAGGTGAAGTTAGTGAAGAGGTAATATCTTCAGTTGGTACAAATACAATACACTCACCTTTTTTATCCACAACAGTTAAATTCTCCTTCCTATCCTTACAAATCTGAGATGCGTCATAAGGGCACAAGGTAATTCTTTCACCAGTTGTATAAGGGTTGCAAATAAATCTTGCTCCTTTTTGATCCTCACAATAAGAAATATTTCCTTTACCTTCTTCTATTGCGATATGGCCTTGTTGTTTACAGAACTTTTCTAGCATGTTTGATTAAGAAATTTATTGTTTTTAAGGATTATTGTCCTTATATTGTGAACTTTGGTTAAGTTAGTTTATCTTTTATGAAGAAAACTTCGTCACAAAATCCTTCAAGGGTTTTTCCTTGTTTATTAGCTTCAATAGCTTTTTTAATTTCCTCCTCAGAATATAAACAATTTACTTTACTAAGAAACCCCTCATATTTTCCATGGCAAATAAGAGAAGATTCGTCTTTTAATAGAGCAAATTGCCATCTACAGAATTTATAGCCCATATATTTTATTAGGTAGTGTGTATTTAAAGATTTTGTTGGAGGAATTACTTCTTTGGATCTTCTTTCTTGACTTCCCAGCTCGTTAAGATGATTAATCCAAAGACCAGGAGGATTGTTACAATTATTGCAGCTATAAACTTGTAGATTAATGCTTCTCCTTGCAATCCAACTCTTTCAATTATTAAATTTGTAAGGTCTGAGAGTGGTTCTCTCTAACTTAAAGCAATAAGAAACCCTAAAGCAGCTGCAATTACAGTAACTAAATGCTTCCGAAACTCATTTTTGAACCTTGCTGCAGAAGACCTTGCATAAGTTAGGGACCTTCTAGTATGATGCAGTGTTTTTTCTCTTCCTTTCTGAGATATATTCTTAATTTTTTTATTACCATTGTGAACTTAGCTTATCTTAATTAATAGTGGTCTTCCTTTAAAAGACGTGCAGTTAAGTATATAAAAAAAATGCTTACCATAGTTATGAATATCGAGGCTAAAAGACTAAGTGTTGAAGAGTCTTTTATGTTAGTTATAATTCCCATAAATGCAGAAGAGATGTCAAAAATTGTCTGACGCCAAGTAAATGCTATTGTAAACCCTAAGAAAACAATGATGAATGAGCGCGCTTGCCGTCGAAACTCTCTCTTAAACCTGCTTTCAATGCCTAAAAAACGCATAAGTTTAGCCTTCATTATAATTTATCATAACCTTCTTTTAATGTATGTAGAAAGATTTAGTGTTTTTAAATTTTTCAGTAAATATTTCAATAATTATTTAGTTTTGGGGGATGTTGTGCACTTAGGTTAGCTTAGTTTGTTGAGTATTTAAACCGTGTTTAAGGTGTTTAAAAGAGGTTTAGGTGTTTAAAGGTGTTTAAACAGCCTGTTTTCCTATTTTTTTAAGACAAACACCCTCTTTTTCCACAGGAAAGGAGGTTCTTCGACACATTTTTTAGGATTTTTTTGAGATTATTAATTTAATAAATTAGATTATTTGGCGAGGGAAAACAAAACATTTTTAAATATCCTTTACGAAATAATTATATGTTTTGGATTTTTAAGAGAAAAAAAGAGGTTGAACAGTTAAAAGAGGACACAAAAAGTGGTTTTGAATCTGTCAAAAAAGACATACTTTCTGTTAGTGGTTGGATCAAACACTTAGATTCTGAGCGAAACCTTCAACAAAAGGACATAGAAGAGGTAAAAAGCATTTTATCGTCGATAAATAATGAAGTTGAAGGATTGAAAAATGTCATCTCTATGCTTGGGGAGATGAAAACAAACAGGGTGTTTAAAACACCCAAACAGGTGTTTAAGAAACAAACAGGTGTTTATGCTGTCCAAACAGCTGTCCAAACAGCTGTCCAAACACCAAATTTTGACCAATTTTCAATCACTGAAAGAGCAATCCTTTGGATACTTTTGAATACAGATATGAAGCTAAGCTATGATGATCTTGCGGCAATGCTTGGAAAAGAAAGATCAACAATCAGGGGACAGGTAAATTCAATAAAACAAAAAAGTGAGGGATTGATAGAAGAGTCGATTGAGAGGAATGGCAAAAAGAGGGTCTATATACCAGACCATATTAAAGACAGGCTCTTAAAGAAGGCAAAAGTGAGTGTAAATAAGGCCAAAAAGGTCAAAAATAGGTAAAAAAGGTCAAAAGTGAGTGTAAATCTGCCTAAAAACAAGGCTCAAAACCCAAAAAGTGAGAGTTGTTAAAAGCCAAAAAGATGTTGAAATAGGCAAATTTAAAGGGATTAGGGGCTTTAAACCTAAAAAAGACCTTTAAACCCAGAAAGTTAGAGTTAAAATAAGGTTTATTCGGTGAAGGGTATAACTATCTAAAGCCCCCTTAATTGAAGGATTGTGTGAAGTGAGGCTATTTTCTTAAGATTCCTGGATATTCTTAATTCAATGTTTTTATTGTTTATTTTAACTTTGTCGACGGGAATTCCTTTTTTTATTAATCTCCCTATATAATCGCGTATAGAGCTTTCAGTAAGATTAAGCTTATTTGAAAGGGTCTTATAATCTGTGTGTCCATGCTCCTCGTCTAGCTGATATAATGTTGAAAAAATCAACATCTCCTGCTCTGTAAGTCTTTTAAATTTCAACCTGATTTCTTTCTTGAGGGTGTCAAGAGATTCGAGAATTTCTGCTGCGTTTTCAATAGAATCTTGAGAGAAATCTTCAGTGATTTTTTCACTAATTTTTAGCTGATTTTGTGTCTGTCTGTCTGTCTGTTGGTTTGTCTGTCTGTCTGTTGGAACCCCTTGGTTTCCTGTGGAAATCCCTATATTTTGGTGTTTTAAGGGCTTAAAAGACATGTTATGTGTCGAAGGATGTGTCGAAAGTGTCGGGGTTGGAAAAGGGTGTGTCGAAGCCGGTTTAGAGGTCTTTTCAGGGTCTTTTTCGTTTATTTTCTTTAAAATTTCACAGATTTCAATCATCTGGTTTCTTGTTTCCTCAAGAGTTTTTTTTAAGAAATCTATCTCTTGTTTCATCAACCCCATATCTTGTTTTACTTTTTGAAATGCCTCTTTTACTACATCCATCAAAAAATCAAAACTAAGAAGTATAAAAACTTTAAGTGGGTGGAATATATTATATTTGAGTTGGTTGGTGTTGCTTATAGGATTGATATGCTGAATCACTGAGTCTCCATCTAGATCTTCTAAGGTACTCTACTCCTTTTGGGTTTTTCTTTACTTCTACAACTAATTTCTTGTTTTTTAACTCTAATAAGAGCCCTTTGACAAACTCCTCGTCTCTTGCAAGGAACCTAGCTATATTAACTGTAAAAAGGGGTTTAGGAGTGTGTTGGTATATTGTGGCCAAGATATCAGCCATAATTTTCTCTCGTTTCTCTTTTGATATTCTACTCATTTTAAAACTCTAAAATTCCCAATTTGGGATTATAAATTTATATAACCTTTCTATCTTTTTATAATTATTCTTATCAATAAGAACTAATTTTTGGGTTGGATATTGTTTTTGGAATAATTCCCACTTTCTTATCTTAGAGCGACCCTTCCATCCCTTAACTTCATGCCATTCTTTATTATCGACTAAGAAATCAGGAGTGTATGTAGCTTTTATTCCATTAGGTAATTTAATCAAAAAGTCCTTGTGTTTTACCGCACCTTTTAAGGTGCGGTTTGTTTGGACTTTAGGATGTCCAAGGATTCATCCACACACTAAAGTGTGTGGTTTTCTCCAGAATCCTTGGCATAACAAATGTTTTTAACTCGTATTGATATTTCTTTTTGATCCATAATAGAAAGCGGCAATAATTAGCTTCCCATTTTGAGCGACAATGATGGTTTAAATCTTCTCTAAAGGAATATTTTCCATGCTCTGCTAGTTTTCAAAAATGGGGGTTTTTCTCCCCTGTTCTCCCATACATTGGATTGTTTCTTCCTGGTTAGTTATTCGGTTACTGTTTAAATAATTATTCAATAGAATTATTTCTTATCCTCTGCCTTTACATGAGGAAGTGTTATATGCAAAGGGAGGCCCATATCTTCTTCTAATTGAAGGGCTTTTATATTTGCTTTTCTCAGGATTGTATTAAAAACTACTAGTTTGAATTTTTCAGGGATTTTCTTTTCTTCCCATTGTTTTAGAACATCTTTTGCAGTTTTTGGATCTACAGAAAGAAGAATCGTCCCTTTTAATTCTATTTTTGCTATATTTGGATCATAATCAACTGTAAATGTGAATTTTACTCCCATGAAGTCTTCTTTGCCTTTGAAAATGTCTTCTTTTATTTTTTTTATCTCTCCTATATCCACATTTGTATTAATTTTCAGGTTTTCGCTAGTATCTAAAAATCTTTCAACACTTATTTTAGTGAAATTAAATCCTAAGAGTTTCATTTAATTTTAATCAAAATTATGTTTTTAAATATTTGTATATTATTAATGGAGAGTTAAAGGGGTTTTAGAAGATTATTTATTCAAATCAAATCTTCTTCAGAGACTATTACAAAATCGCCTATAGCGATTATTGCACTGTAAGGTATAAGAAGTTCGTTTGAGCTGGTCCTCTCTAAATTAAGGTTTTTAGTATAGGGGGTAGAATCTTTTACTACCAGGTTAATAAGTTCTCCAGATTTAGTTTCAAATGTAATATCTTTAACAAACCCAAGCCTTTTCCCCTCTTTGGTTACTATCATTTTTCCGGAAATAACACTAAAAGGGTTCTTATTGTTCTGCATAACCAACTCAGAAGAAAAATCTTTATAAACTTTTCTGTAAAATTATATAGGTTTTGAGAGTATATATTACGAAGAGGTTTTAGATCAAGGTGGATTTAAGCTCAGACACAGACCCCTTGGTTTCATATGGAAACCTTTAAAAAGAAATTTTTGGTTTTTTATTTTTTTATTTTATTTAAAAAAATTTATATAATATAATATATATAATATAATATATATAATATATATAATATAATATATATAATAATAAATAAATCTTTTAATTATAATAGCAATATCTTTTTATTTAATATAATAAGAAAACTTCAAAGTTTTATGTCAGGGATTCCTGGAGAAAACCACACACTTTAGTGTGTGGATGAATCCTTGGACATCCTAAAGTCCAAACAAACCGCACCTTTTAAGGTGCGGTAAAACACAAGGACTTTTTGATATTACAAATATTTTTTATATAATTATAATACAAGGAAAATAAAATTATAAGCAAGATGTTTTTTAGGCCATTAATTTCATTTTTCCATTAGAAATTGTGGTGTCTTTCTTTTTGAGTAGTCCTAATTCTTTATATAATAAATTAATTTTTTACCGTTGAAAAATTTAAATATCTATGTAGTTTCATAGGAAATAAAGGTGTGTGAGAAATGGAAAAAGAGCTTAATGAGATCTTTGACTCTGTAAATAGGGAAGGACTTTTTAAAAACAAATCAATTTTGCAGGCAAACTATCAGCCAGAGAGCATCCCTCATAGAGAGGAACAGATTAAACAGATAGCTTCTATACTTGCTCCTGTCTTAAAAGGCGAGAGAACCAGCAATTTGTTTCTTTACGGAAAGACAGGAACAGGGAAAACCCTTTCAATCCAGTTTGTTAGGGATGAGCTTTTTAAAAGAACAAAAGAAGGCGCAGGGTTTAAATTAAGAATAGAATACCTGAACTGTAAATTAAAGAAAGTTTCAGATACAGAATATCGGATTCTCGCAGAATTAATTAAGAAGATGGGGGGGAAGGTTCCTGCAACAGGTTTGCCAACAGAATCTGTGTATAACAAATTTATTGAGATTATTGATGCAGAAAAACAAATGATTGTCTTGATTTTAGATGAGATTGACCAGACCATGAAGAAAATTTCAAGTGATTTTTTGTATAATCTCACAAGGCTTAATACAGAGCTTTCAAAAACACAAATGTGTATTGTGGGAATTAGTAATGATTTGACTTTTTTAGATGGTCTAGACCCCCGGGTCAGAAGTTCACTTTCAGAGGAAGAGATAGTATTTCACCCATATAACGCCTTGCAATTACAGAAGATTTTGACAAAAAGGGCAAAAGATGCTTTTAAAGAGGGGGTTGTTCAGGAAGGGGTTATTGCTAAATGCGCTGCTTATGCTGCAAGAGAGCATGGGGATGCAAGAAGAGCACTGGATCTATTGAGAATTGCGGGAGAACTAGCAGAGAGAGATAATAGCAAGAAAATTCTCATGAAGTATTTGGATGAAGCAAACAACAAGATAGAAAGAGACAAGATTTTAGATGTTATTAGCTCAGAGCCAAAGCAATTTCAATTAGTGCTATATTCTATTATTCAGCTGTCTCAAAAAAATAAAAAACAACCTATTTTTACAGGAGATGTTTATAACTATTATCAGGAATTGTGTTCAAAAAACAAATTAGAAGTACTTACTCAGAGAAGAGTAGGGGATATTATTCAGGAATTTGATATGCTGGGCGTTATTAATGTGACTGTTATTTCAAAAGGAAGAGGGGGAAGAATGAGAGAGATAAAGCTGGCAATAACAGATAACATCCTTAAGAAGGCAAAAGAAATCATTGAAAATTCTTTGAATTATAAATAAAAATAAAATGAGTCATTGTCCTTTTTGTAAATATGTTGAAGATAGAGACAGGGAGATTATTATAGATGAAACTCCAAACACCTTAACTATCCTGAGCAATCCTGCATTGGCCAAAGCACATTGCTTAATAGTGCCTAAGAGACATGTAGAAAACATTTCAGAATTAACAGATGACGAAAAAAAAGAAATATTCAATCAGTTAATCAAAACGCAATTACTATTATTAAAAAAATTTAGGGGAGTGGATATATGCCAGAATTATCGCCCATTTCTCCCTCAAAGCAAATTAAAGGTAAATCACCTGCATTTTCATTTAATCCCCAGAGGGTTTGAAGACGAACTTTATAAAAAATCACAGATTTATGAAAAAGAAATTTTCACAGATTTAAATAAAGAAGAATTAAATGAAGTAAAAGATTTTATATTAACTTAAGATAAACACTGTGAAATTGTAAAAAATGAATACAACAAAATTAAAAACACTAAAAAACTTTCAGTTTTTGGTGCTACGAAAATCAATGATTTTCGCGGTTTTGAGCATTAATTTTTTAAAATAAAACAAAAAAACAAAAAAATGAATACCCCGGAACTGTTAAAATTTTGTATAGAAAAAGGCTTGTTAGTTGATGAAGAGGTTTTGAGTTTATTTAGTGAAACAGGGGATGTTGAAAGTGTTAAAGTTATTATAGAAAAGATAAAAAACCACACCCAAAAAAGACTAATCACAAAAAAACTTTTTAATGAGAATAAGGAAACTGTGAATCAGTTTTTTTCTGACTTGCCTGAGGAAAACCAGAAAAAATTAGAGAAATTAAAAATTCAGCTGGGATTAAGCATAAAAATTTCAAAAGAAGTTTCAACAGAGATTACAAAAATCAATGAACCTGAAAAAACAGAGATTACAAATGAATTGGGCGCTTATATAGAGAAGGTAAAGGTTCTAACAACTTATTTTTCAAAGCCAAAAAAATTAGGAGTTAGTGATTTTTTAGATTCCTTCAAAAACAGATTTATTGAGATGAAAAACATCCTTCAGAATCATTATGCACTGGATAATCTTGTCTCTATAAACAAGATTTCAGGAGACAGAAGAGGAATCTCTATTATTGGAATGGTTTCTGATAAAAGAGTAAGTAAGAACAAGAATATTCTCCTTGAGGTTGAAGATTTAACTGGAAAAACAAAGATTTTTATTAACAGCAACAATCAGGAACTTTACAAAAAAGCAGAGGATGTTGCACTTGATTCTGTAATTGGGGTTAATGGCTCTGGTAAAAGAGAGATTCTTTTTGCCAAGGAGATTGTATTCCCAGACTCTGTAATATTTGAAAGAAAAAAATCCCCTGTTGAAGAGCATGTTTTGTTTATAGGGGACTTGCATTTTGGAAGCAAAAAATTCTTAGAAGGGAATTTTCTCAAATTAATTGATTATCTCAACAACAAAGTTCCAAATACACCTGAATCTGAAAAAATAAAGTATTTGTTTATTGTGGGTGACCTTGTTACAGGTGTTGGGAATTACCCTGGCCAAGAAAAAGACCTGAAAATAAAGGATTTAGAAGAGCAGTTTATAATGGTTTCAGAATTGTTAAGTAAGATAAGAAGAGATGTTAAGATAATCATTTCCCCTGGAAATCATGATTGTGTAAGATTAATGGAGCCACAGCCTTTGCTAGATGAAAAATATGCCTGGCCATTATATAATCTAAAAAATGTAATTCTTACAGAAAATCCTGCAACAGTAAATATAGGGGCTGTAAAGGATTTTCCAGGGTTTAATGTTCTGACTTATCATGGATTTTCTTTTCCCTATTATGCAAACACAATCCCAAAACTAATGGCTGAAAAAGTGATGAATGCTCCTGAAAAAATCATGAGCTATCTTTTAAAGAACAGGCATCTGGCTCCTGCACATACCTCTGCCCAGTATTTTCCAAGCAAGCTTGACTCCCATCTTATAAGACAAGTTCCGGATATCTTTTTTGCAGGGCACACACACAAAAGCGCTGTATCTTATTATAATAATATTTTACTTATCTCAAGTTCTTCTTGGGAAGAAAAAACACCTTATCAGGAGAAATTTGGAAATGAACCAGATCATTGCAAGGTGCCAATGTTCAATTTAAAAACAAGAGCTGTTAAAATGCTGGATTTTGAATAAAAATGGATGAAAATATTGTAGAGCAAATCAGAAAATTTGTAGAAGAAGAGTGCAAAAAACCTAGTAGCAAGTATGGCTATGAGATCTATCCTTTTCATTTTGTTCTTGTACATAAATACTCAAAACTTTTAGCAGAAAAATTTAAGGCAGATGTCGAAATAGTTGAATTAGCAGCATGGTTGCATGATGTGGGGTCAATAATTTTTGGAAGAGATGACCATCATCTAACTTCTGCCAAAATTGCAGAAAAAAAACTAAAAGAATTAAATTATTCTAAGGAAAAAATAGAAAGAGTTAAACACTGCATTTTGAATCATAGGGGTTCTCAGTTGAATAAGAGAAAATCTCGTGAGGCTCAGATAGTTGCAGATGCAGACGCCATGACTCATTTTGATAATATATCTGGTATTTTTATGGCAGCCTTTCTATATGAGAATAAAAACCAAGGAGAAGCTCAAGATGAGGTAAGAGAGAAGTTAATCCGCTCATATAATAAAATCTCTTCAGAAGCCCAAAATTTAATCAAACCAAAATACAATGCAGCAATGCTATTGTTAAAATAAAAAAATGAACCCCAAAAAATATTTCAAAGATCTTGAGAAACAGGTTAAGAGTGTCTATGCTGTTTGTGAGGAAGCGAGGAAACAAGGATTAGACCCTGTGGATAAAGTAGAGATTCCACTTGCAATGACAATGGCTGAAAAAGTTGTGGGGTTAATTTCAACACTATATCCTCAAATGCAGGGCTCTAAAATTGCAGAAAGAATTCTTGAGCTTGAAAAAGAGTATGGGAAGTTGGATATTATGGTTTCCTTTAAGATTGCAGAAGAAGTATCAAAACAAAAATTCTGTAAGTTTGCCAGTTTGTTGGAATCAATTGAAGCAGGAATAAGAGTTGGTTTTGCATATACTACTCTGGGGGTTGTCTCTTCTCCTATAGAGGGGTTTACTGAACTAAAACTTGGAAAAACAAGGGAAGGAAAGGAGTATTTTATAGCTTATTTTTCAGGACCAATTCGTTCTGCAGGAACTACTGCAAGTTGTGTTGTATTGATGCTGATTGATTACCTTAGAGAATCCTTTGGGTTTGCAAAATATGACCCTAGTGAAGAAGAAATTAAAAGATATATTGCTGAAAATACAGATTATCATGAGAGGATAACTAATCTTCAGTATTTTCCCACTGAAGAGGAAATGTATTTTTTAGCTAAAAATCTCCCTATCCAAATTTCTGGAGAGCAAACTGAAAAATTAGAAGTTTCTAATTATAAAAATTTAGGCAGAGTTGAAACAAATAATATAAGAGGGGGGATGTGCCTTATTTTTTCAGAAGGGCTTGCGCAAAAAGCAGCAAAAGGGTTTAGGTTATTGGCCCGGGCAAAGAAAAAAGGAATAAATTCAACAGGTTTTGATTTTTTAGAAGAATATATTAAATTGCATGAAAAAAGAGATTTAGGAGATACAGATGATTCTCCAACTTATATAAAGGATTTAGTTGCCGGAAGACCTATTTTTGGGCATCCTTCAAGATCAGGGGGATTTAGGTTTAGATATGGGAGAGGAAGGGTAAGTGGATTTAGTGCGGCGTCAATACATCCTGCCACCATGGCAATGACAGATGGTTTTATTGCAATTGGGACACAATTAAAGTTAGAAAAACCCACAAAAGGCTGTGCTGTAACTACCTGCGACCTTATTGATGGCCCTATAATAAAGTTGTTTAATGGAAGTGTTAAGAAACTTGAAAGCATGGAAGAAGCAAAAAAACTTTATCCAGATGTTGAAGAGATAATTTACCTTGGAGATATTTTATTTCCTTTTAGCGACCTGAGCAACAGGAATTCTGATTTGATAAAACCAGGTTATGTAGAGGAGTGGTGGGGTCTGGAACTTCGGGAGAAAAATCCTGAACTAGAAAAAGAAATTAATTTTTATGAGGTTTCTTTTGAGAAAGCTGTTGAAATAAGCAGGAAATATAAGATTCCTCTTCACCCAAAATTTATATTTTATTGGACAGAGATTTCAAAAGAACAGGTTTTAGGATTATTAGACTGGCTAAAACATTCAAAAACAGATAATAAAATTATCTTCCCTTTTAATCAGACTGAGCAAGAGAAATTTAAGAGGGGAAAAAGAGCACTTGAATTATTAGGGGTAGAACATGAAGTAACAATTGAGAATGTTGTGATAAGCAGGGAAAACAGCAAGGCCTTGCTTGCAAATCTTGGGGTTGATTTTAATTTAGTTGATAAAAATAATATATTAAAAGAGCATATTGATGAAGAAAGATTCAAATCAGATAAACCGATTTTAGAAATAATCAACTCTGTTTCTGAATTTAAGATAAAGGACAAGGCAGGGGATTTTATCGGAGCAAGGATGGGAAGGCCTGAAAAGGCAAAAGTAAGAAAATTAGCAGGAAGCCCGAATGTTTTGTTTCCAGTAGGTAATGAGGGAGGAAGATTAAGAAGTGTTCAGACTGCCTGTGAAGTTGGGAGTGTAAAAAGCTCTTTTCCTATTTATTATTGCAGCAAGTGCAAAAAAGATACTATTTATCCGATCTGTGAGAATTGTGGGAATAAATCTGAAGGAGGGTATTATTGTTTTGAGTGCAGGGAAAAATCCTCAAAACCCTGCGAGGAGCACAAAAGAGTGCAAACTTATTGCGCACAGGATTTAGGGATTGGTCATTATCTTGAAAAAGCTATTGAAAAACTTGGGCTTGATAAAACAGAAATCCCTCTTTTGATTAAGGGAATCCGGGGAACTTCGTCAGCAGAGCATAAAGTGGAATCTCTTGCAAAAGGAGTTTTAAGAGCCATGTATGGGCTGCAGGTTAATAAAGACGGGACAATAAGATTTGATGCAACTGAATTACCTTTAACGTCTTTTAAGCCAAAAGAGATTTCTGTCAGTATTGAGAAGCTTAAAGAGTTAGGATATGAAGAAGACATACACGGAAAACCTCTTGTCAATGACGAGCAAATAATGGAATTAATGCCTCATGATGTTATATTGCCCTGTTCTAATAAATCTCCTGACGAAAAAGCAGATGATGTGTTTATGAGAGTTGCTACTTTTGTGGACGATCTGCTTGTAAAGTTTTATGGATTAAAACCATACTACAATATTAGAAAAAGAGAAGATTTAGTTGGACAGTTAGGTGTTTGTATGGCCCCTCATAATTGTGCAGGAGTTATCTGCAGATTTATTGGATTCTCAAACACTCTTGGATTATTTGCAAGCCCTTTTATGCATGCAGCAATTAGGAGGGATTGTTTAGGATATGGTAATTATGTTTCTATTAATAAAGATGGAAGATGGAGCATTGAAAAAATAGGAAAATTTATTGACGAGGCAAATCCCGAGGAGAAGGCAGATAATTTTGGGACTTTAAAGAAGAATATATCTGGTATTTCTACATGGAGCAATCCTGGAGAGAAAAAAATAAAAGAGATAACCAAACACACTCCCACAAAATTACTTAAAATTTATTCAGAAGATGGGAGGCAGATAGATTTAACTGAAAATCATAAAGTATATCTTAAAGGGAAAAAAGAAAAAAGAGCCTTTCAACTGCAGGAAGGAGACAAATTAATGGTTGGTTACAAGAAAAATATTCAGGAAAAGGATATTAAAGACATTTTTTTACCAGACATTTTTAGAGGACGAAAAGATATAATGCTTAGAAATATCAAGGATTATTTAGGTTCTTTTGAGAGATTGAATAAAAATGACAATTTTTGGCAGAGAGATAGTTTTCCTATCATTTTTGTCGAAGAATTTTTAAATAAATATGGAAAAACATTGAAAGATTTACCTAATAGTGTTAAAATAGTTATTAAAAGAGATAATGTTCCTCTTCCAATTAGAATTTCTTTTGATAAAAAATTGTTGGAAGTTTTAGGATTATACGTTGCTGAAGGGTTTATCAGAGAAAATAATTCTCAAAAAGGCTTTTATCAGGTTTCTATTGCTGCCACAAATAATGAAGTTCAGGAATTGATTAAGGATGTTTTCAAATCTCATTTTAATTTAATACCTAGCGAAAACCATGAGGATCATTTAACTTTTTCATCAAGGATTGTTTACGAAATATTTAAGGATTATCTTGGATTAAGTAGTGGCGCAAAAAATAAGAGAATTCCTAGTTTATTTTTAGATTTAGATAAAGAGAAATTATCTGCATTGCTAAGAGGTTATTTTGAGGGTGATGGAAGCGTGAGTTTAAGTGATACAAGGGTGGTCTGTGATACAGTAAGCGAGGGATTAAAACATGATTTAAGTTTTGTTTTATCAAGATTTGGAATTTTTACAAAATTTTATGAATATGAGAAAGAACCAGGATACAGAGTTAGTGAATTTTATATAAAGAAAAACAGAGAAATTCCTAAATTTAAAATAACTAAGATAACAATCCCTTCTAATTTTGTCAAAAAGTTTGAACAGATAGGATTTATTTCAGAGAGGAAAAAGAGCATTTTAGCAGAGCTTATTCAGAAAAGTCCAAGAGGAATGAGAATTGATTTCGATGAAAATTATGCTTATCCGAGAATTATGAAAATTGAAGAATTAGGGGAAAGGGAAAGCTATTGCTTTAATGTGGATGAAGAGCATAATTTTTTTGCCAATGAGATTCTTGTTCATAATTGTGATGGAGACGAGGCTGCACTCATGCTTTTGGGAGATGTTCTGTTAAATTTTTCCAGAAAATTTTTGCCAAGTCATAGGGGAGGAACACAGGATGCTCCTCTTGTTCTAAATGCAAAGATTGATGCAGGAGAGGTTGATGACCAGATACTTGATTTTGAGTTTGTAAATGAATATCCTCTTGAGCTTTACAGGCTTGCTGAGCAAAGAAAACATTCTTCTGAAGTAAAAATAAATAATGTTAGGCAAATCTTGAAACAAGAAAAAAATCCTTTTACTGGTTTTGGGTTTACTCATGATACATCTGATTTTAATGAGGGGGTTGTTTGCTCTTCTTACAAATTGCTTGCAACAATGCAGGAAAAAGTCCAGCACCAGATGGGTTTTGTTGAAAGAGTCCGTGCAGCAGATACTTCAGATACTGTAAGATTGATTATTGAAAGACATTTTATAAAAGATATGAAAGGTAATTTGAGGAAATTTTCCATGCAGGAGTTTAGATGTGTTGGATGCAATGAAATATTAAGAAGGCCTCCCTTAACAGGGGTTTGCCCTAAATGCAAGGGAAAAATAATTTTTACAATCCACGAGGGAGGAATAAGAAAATATCTAGAGCCTGCATTAGACCTTGCTAAGAAGTATAATCTCTCTAAATACATGAGACAGAATTTAGAATTAACAAAAAGATATATTGATAGCATTTTTGGAAGGGAATCAGAAAAGCAAGAGGGCTTGGATAAGTGGGTTTAGGAAAATGATTTCTCATGAATGAAAGAAGAAAAAAGGAAAAGGTTGAGGGAGATTAGGAGTTAATGATTTGGATAAATTGACCTTGGTCCAATCTTTGAAAGCCCAAGAAATGCCTGATAATAAATATAATCAACAAAATTTTTAATCAAAATAAAATGATATTTTTTTTTCAATTAATTTTATAAACCCTTTTTTCTTTAAGGGTTTATGAGAAAAGGGGGGGTATATTTATTTATATTCATAGCTGTATTTGGAATATTAGTTTCTGGAATTGTTCTTGCTCAGGGTGAAAATGATACTTTGATAGACACAACTGACACTGCAACTGATGCAGTTACAGATATTGGTATTGATGGTACAAATGCAACAGTTGATGAAGGTCAGGGGGATGTGGCTACTGGAACAGAAAGTGAAAAAGTTCTTGGAGGGCTGGAGGAGGAATATGCAGGGGAAAAGATTACTAATCCTGGACTGACTCCTGACAGTGCTTTTTATTTTGTTGATGAATTTTTTGACAGATTTGGCAATGAAATAGATAACAGGGAAGAAAGAATAGCAGAGGTTAAAGCAATGATTGAAAAAGGTGACTATCAGGCTGCTAAAAAAGCACTGGATAGGTATAATGAAAATGCTAAAGAACTTGAAAAAAATGTGGATCCTGATAAGAGGGATGAAGCAAGAAGAAGTGCAGCTGTAATTCGCAGAGCCTTGAATGAGGTAAAAGACGAAATTCCTAAAGAAGAGAGAAAAGAATTTTATGACGACATAATTGAAAAAGAGAGTTCTATTGTAACTGCTGTTGAAATTTCCTCTAAAATTAAAGATTTATGTGTGCAATTGGCTGAATTAGATCCTATGGAATACTCGAGAATTTGCAAGACAGGAGATGATGCTCCTGAATGGAAGAAAAAGTTACATAAGACACTGACAGCAGAGCAGGAAAAAGAAGCAAGAGAGTTTGGAGATATTATGTCTGAGTGTTTTAAGACTTCTGGAAATGACTGCAGGTGCGAGGATATTTCTTTTTATGATTTTTCAGTTGCATGCAGTAAAGTAGCCCCTCTTGCTGTTAAATGTGATGCGGGGTCTGAGGATGCTTGTGATATGATGGATGAAATTGAGATGCCTGAATTGCCTCCTCATTTGCAGGAAATTTTTGATGATATTGAAATGAAATACGGGGAAGCAAGATATGACATGCATATGCCCCCAGAATGTATAAAAGAGGGAGCCAGCACTCCAAAAGAATGTATGTTGATTATGGTCAGAGTACATGCACCTTTTGAATGTAAGGATGCTATTAAAAAAGCAATTGAATCAGGCGAGATAAAAGATGAGAGAGGTGCCAGAGATATATGTGACAGGATTATGATGCCTCCTGAATGTGAAGGAATGAGTCCTGACGAGTGTGCAAGAAATATGATGCCTCCTGAATGTGTTGAAAAAGACTTGAGTCCAAGAGAGTGTAAAAAATTTATGGATTCTTCAATGAAGCCGGGAATGGGTCCTGGACCTGGTTTTGGACAAGATTGCGGAGGAATACAAGATTCTATGAAGAGACTGGAATGTTATGATAATATGGGCAAGGATATGGGGGAGCAATATGGTGTTGGTCCTGGGTTTAAAGCACCAGAAGGAGAGATAACCTGGCAGTGCAAGGAAAACAGAATACACTGGCCTCCTGATTGTGAAAAATTCATGAGAGAAGAATGGCCTGAACAAGAGAGGAGAAATGATGAAGAGAGAAGAAAAAATGAAGAGAGATGGAATCAGGATGAAGAGAAATGGAAAAAGGAGTATAAAGGAGATAAGCCATGGGAAAGAGGATCACCAGAAGGAGATGATTTTAGAGGGGGTCCTGGTCCGGGATGTGATGATTGCGCAAGCCAGTGTCCTGGTGCTTCAAGAACAGATTGTATAAATGATCAGTGTAAATGTTATTATGAAGATGAGGGACAGCAATATGGTTCTGGAGAAGGTCCTGGTCCTGGAGAGCCTTCAGATTATTATGGTGAACCTCCTGAAGGTTCCCAGCAAACACCACCTTCAGAAGGAGATGGAGGTTATGAAGGTCCTACAGATGTTTATACTCAAGGTGGAGAGGACACTACAACTTCTTCAAGTGGTGGAGGTGTAGCTGCACCATCTGATTCAGGAACAAGCAACTCTGGCGGAGGAGAATCAAGTAGTGGAGATGGAGGCGGTATAACGGGAGAAGTTATTGCAATTTCGTTCTGGAACCACTATATTGGTAAATCTAGAAATAATTTTTTATAATTTCTATTGTAAAGAGGTTTTTTTGCGATACAATCCATCTTATAGGTACAGCATAAATAATCTTTTTAGAGAAATCAGCAAATATTTGCTTTACTATATATGTCTGAAATGTAATGGGTATTTAAGCTTTCTAAAGGGAAATTAACTAAATGTTTTTCAATTTTTCTATTAATTTCTCTCACTGACCTGTCTGGCATTATTAGATTGTCTAAGGCGTGTAAAAGTTTATTCATAGTCTGAGATTAATTTTCTTATGTTTAAAAATATGTATTCTAAATTAAATATATCTCTCAATAAGGCAATACTCCTAATCTATATAGGGCATATCCAACCCATAGGACGAGAATTAAATAGGAAAGTATCCAGCCTTTTGCCGCAGGAAAATGTTTGTACATCCATCCTTTGTATTTCTTTTTATACCATTTAGCACAGCACCATGCCATTATGTTTGCACCAATACTATCTATGAGAAATAAGTACCAGATTACTGCTTCAATATTTATCACCATTTTTATTAAAAATAAGAAGGAGTTAATATTTAAAAATGTTCCTGGGGTCTTATGTTGATGGACAGGTTTTGTTGTATTTGCGGGGATGAGATTAAAGAATGTATGAGTGTATGTAGTGGCTGGAGATTTTGTTAAATATATCAAAGGAGAGACTAAGGTTGTTAGAGAGATTTGCGGAAGAAATATGTTACGACATGATTTAGGCAAAATAAATTTAGAAGAATTATATTAAATAATTTTTTTAAAAGATTGTTTTTGGGCATTTTAGAGTATAATAATGTTTAAATATTTCTAATCTGGAGGTTATTCATGGTAAATAAAAAAGAGAAGAAAGAACTTTTAAGTTTTTTATCAGATGTGAAAGAAGATATATTTTGCAATATTTCTATTTTAAAAAGTTTAGAAAAATCAAAAGATGAATCTGGTGCTAATATACTCTTTAGAAGAATAGACACATCAATTAGAACAATGAATACTTTGTATAAATATAATCCTTGGCTCAATGAAATTAAAAAAAAGCCATCTTTTGGAGAATATTCTCCTGAATATCTTTTGTAACTTATTACAAACCTTCAATAATATTATTCATTCTTTATAATAAATATCTAACAAATATCTAACACTACTTTCTTTTTGTTAGGAACAGAAACCAGGATTTCCTCTCCAGATTTTAGATTTAAACTTTCAATTATATCTTTATTAAAATACATTCCAAGCCGGTCTTTTGACAACTTTATTATTTTTTGTTTTATTTTTAAAGGAGACTCTTTTGTTTTTATTTCTTCAATAATCTTTAAAGTGGTTTCTGGTTCAAAAATGAAATAATCACAGTTAGGGCACTGATAGCTAATTGCTTTGGTTTCTGCATCTTCAATTTTAATCTGAACTTTCTTTAATTTTGATTTGCAGTCTGGACAGTTTTGAATTTTCATTTTGTTTGTTTAGCGTTTATTACCCCTAAAATGTTATTTTTTAATTGGCATAATATATAATGATTTTTTGTTTTGATTTCAATTTTATCTTCTTTCTTTCGTTTATTTTTTGCTGTTAGTATAATCCCAATAACTTTGCTCCAAGGGAAATTTTGTTCAGGGTGCTCTTTGTAATGTTTTGTTTTCTTTATACTCCTAAAATACATTCTTATTTCCCTTGCAATTTATAGTCTTTTTGACTATATAAATCTTTGGTTTTTTCTATAACAAATATAATAATATTGTCGGAATCAATAAACAGCCCATCATGCTTATTCTGCGGACACCCAAGCCTATGGAATATATTCCTGTGAAGGTTGAAGCTGTTAGGATTGCCAAGCCAATAAAATCAGATACAAGATAAACAATTAACCCCAAGATTATCAAAGTAATTATTGAGAGTTTTGTGTAGTTTATTCTGTCTATTTTTTGTGAAAAGAATTTTGCGAGCTGAATTGTCAGAAAAAAGGATATTATGCCTGAAATCAATGTCACAAAAAGAATTAAGATAAGAATGTTTACCTCTAAATTTCCAATTATTTGATGTATTGCAACTGCTGCACCTGTTCTTGTTTTAGATATGGTATATAGTGAAATAAATGAAAAACCCATGACCAGGGTGTTTGTTGCTCCAAGCAAAACAAGAAAACCTTTTTTGTCTGTTCTTGCAATAGTATTTCCTATTACTGCTGCCTGTCCGCTTCCTAAGCCTGGAAGAAAACTGCAGATTGGAGCAGCTATAATTGCTCCTAATAATGGAATTTTTAATTTTGCCTTGGGCTTTGTTATTTTTTGTTTTGGAATTTTAATCTTGTTTTTTATACTAAGAATTAACATAGAACCCCCAAAAAGGCCTGTCAATAATGGAAGAAGAGGCTGGTTTATGCTGTGAAGATTTAAAACACTCCACCCAAGAAAACCTGTAAGCAAAAAAACAAATAATGCCGATAATCTCTTTTTTTCCATTAAGATTAATGTTAAAGACACCAGGATTAAAAAGTAAGGAATCAAATTTCTTATGCTGTCGTATGTTTTTGATACAATTAAAACAGAAGGGAAAGATATCAGGATTAAGATAAAAATTGCTGCTAAACTTCCATAGCAGGTTAGTATTATGGCTTCGTAACCAAGCCCTTTTTTCAGGAGCTTATGGCCTGGCAAAACAGAGAGTTCTGTATCTGTATCAGGGCATCCCAGGAGTATGGAGGGGATAAAATCAATAAATGTATGGGTGATTGCCATTGATACAATGAACACAATGAGATAAATGGGGGAGATTGGGCTAAGATAGGAGACAGATAAAGATACAATAATTATTCCTACAAGATTTATGTGTATTCCAGGTATCAGGCCTGTGATAGTGCCTGCTAGGATTCCTGTTAAAAGGAAGAGTGATATTTGGATTAACATGAGATTTAGGGGTTTCAGGAATATTTAAGATTATATTTACTAAAAATAGGTGTGCCGTCAATGAATGATAAAATAAAGTTTGCGCTATATAGCATTATTTGTTAGAGATATTGTAAATTTTTGTGCAAATAGGGCTAAAAATAGAATAATCTTCCATAAACTATACTAAATTGTATGGAAAATAGAACAATATTTTCCCTATGTTTTATGCTATTTGATGCAATTTATAGAGAAATCCCCCAGGAATAGTGAATAATAGAAAGATTTTGTTTTATGCAGTAACTTTTTAGTTATTTTAGATTACATTATTAATTGCAGGGTTATCATAAACAGAAAAAATAAATCTTTGATGGTAAGATTTAAATACCTGTTTTCCTTATTTTCAATAAGGTAGTAAATAAGAACTTATCAAAAATGGAAAAAACAATGAAAATCAAAGATTTTCAAGCCTTCATCTTTCCAAAAAGGGGTGAAGAAAGATGAAAACAAAGGATTTGAGCTTAACCCCTAATCAAGGAAGGTTACAAGGTATCTTAGAATATAAGAAATATAAGATAATTAAAAGAAATGATTTAATTAGTTTGATCTCTAAATATAAAATATCAAAAAATCCTAAATATCTTATTAAGTCAATGCTGCAGAAAAAGAGGCTTGTTTTTTTTAAGAGAGGATATTATATTGTAGTTCCTGTTAGTTCTGTTGATAAAACTGTTGGAATAGATGAGTTTGAGTTGAATGAGTATTTTTTAGAATCCGATGAGTATTATGTTGGTTTGTATAATGCGTTTAATTTGCATGGATTTACAGAACAGATTCCTAATAAACTGTTTGTCTTTAATACTAAATATTCTGCTGATAAAAAAATCCTGCACTATCAATACAAATTTTTCAAAGTTAAAAAGAATAAATTATTTGGAATTTTAAGGAAATATAAATATCCTTATTCTGATAGAGAGAGAACAATAATAGATGTTCTTGAATATCCTGAATATCTTGGAGGTTTGAGTGAAGTTTTGGATAGAATTAAGGAAGTAAAATATGATAAAACAAAGTTAATTGATTATGCAATTAAGTATGATAGTATTAAAATAATAAAACTTGTTGGTTTATTGACTAACAGCAATAAATTGTTAAGTTTATTAAAAAAGAAAAAGGCATTGTCTTATTATACCACAATCAAAAAAACAAGAACTAAACTATTGGATAAAAAATGGAAAATAAGATTGATTTAAAAAAACTAATTGTGGATCTTGCTGAGAAACTTAAATTTTCAGACAGATTATTAGAGAAAGATTATCATTTAACTAAAATTCTTCATAAAATATCAAAGAAGAGAATTAAAGATTTGGTTTTTAAAGGAGGCACATGTTTGAATAAATGTTATCTTGGATTTTACAGACTAAGTGAGGATTTAGATTTTGTTTATAATAAAGATACAAAAGAGATGTCTAAAAGACAAATAAAAATGATATTAGATAAACTGAGAAGAGAGTTAATTGAGATTTTAGATAAGTTAGGACTTGAAACAAGCAAAGAGTTAGGAAAAGGCTGGAAAATGTTAACTTCTAAATTTAAACCCAGAATAGTTGGACTTGAGATTATAACAAAATATAATTCTATAATTGACAATTCTGTTCAGACAATTAAATTAGAAATTTCTTTTAGAAAGAAGTTGAGAAAACCTACAAAAAGGAAAACAATCAAACATGAATTTATTGATGCCCTGGGCCAGCCAATTTTAGAAAAAGATATTGAGATTGAAGTAATTGATTTAACCGAAAATCTTGCAGAAAAGTTCAGAGCTCTTTTAGTAAGAAAGAACATTGCTATAAGGGATATATATGACATTTACTTTATTTTAAAGAATAAGATTGCTAAGATTGACAAGGTCCTAATTGATTTAATCCTTGCTAAAATAAATGAAAGTTCTAAGGAGAAATTTACAAGAAAAGAGCTCTTTGATTTTATTAAAAACTTAGATTCTAAACTTTCAGATTTGAATGAAAAAGAGATATCTTCAATGTTGAAGTCAGATGAGAGTGTTAATGTTAAGGAGATGATTGGGGTGATTGTTAGGGCCTTTCAGGAAAAATAGGAAGGATTGTAGGAGAGTTGGAGATAAATGAGAATTAAAGAAAAGGATAAAAAGGCGGAAAGGAGTGTATAAATATGGCAATTAAGAAAAGTGAATTATACAGCTCTCTTTGGAAAAGTTGCGATGAATTAAGAGGGGGAATGGATAAGATTCTAAAAATTCACTTTGATAAGTTTATGGAGAGAGGAGAACTACCTCCCGAAATAAGAGAATATGGGATTGGAAATGGATACAAGCTTTTTAATGATAAAGCTAAATTAGAGATATGGAGAAATAACAGGAAGGGCATACAGTACAAGGATAAAACTTCTGGGATTATTTTAATGGGAGCTGTTGATAATTTGTTAACAAGGAAGAGCAATATCTCTATTAACATGAGAACAAAAACATTTAAAACTTAAAAAAATCTCTCTTTTTCATGTTTTGGAGAAAGAAGAACTTAAATGTGGATGAGAAGATTAAATTAATCAAGAGGAATACACAGGAGATAATTGGGGAAGAAGAGTTAAAAGAAATTCTTAAAGAGAAGAAAAATGTTGTGGTATATCATGGGTTTGAGCCTTCTGGGGAAGGGTTGCATATTGGGACTATGATTGGAGTAAACAAACATATTGATTTTCAAAAAGCTGGTTTGAAATTAAAATTACTTTGTGCAGATTTACACTCTTTTTTGAATGAAAAAGGAAGTCTTGCAAAAGTGGAACATATAGCTGAATTGTATAAAGAAGGATTTGCTGCTTTAGGGGTTGATATGAAGAAAGCAGATTATATTTTAGGAAGCGAGTTTCAGTTGGGGCATGAATATTTTTTAGATGTATTAAAATTATCTTTAAAAGTTAGGGGTTTGAGAGCTAAAAGAGCAATGGCTGTTATTGCTAGGGAAGAGAAAGACCCGCATGTTGCTCAAATGTTATACCCTTTAATGCAAACCATAGATGCCAAACATTTGAAAGTAGATATTGCTTTTGGAGATATGCCTCAAAGAAAGATTCATATGTTAATGAGGGAGAATTTACCTGATTTAGATTATAAGGCACCAATAATAATACATCATGGAGATATGGTTGGTTTAAATGGCGGAAAGATGTCTTCCAGCATCCCAAATTCAAGAATTATGATTGATGAAGAGCCAGAATCAATAAGAAAAAAAATAAATAAATCATTCTGTCCTGAAAAGGAGATTAAGAATAACCCAATTTTACAGATTTGCCAGTTTATTATCTTCCCAAGAAAAGGAAAATTAAAAGTAAAGAGAGATAGAAAGTATGGGGAGGATTTGGAGTTTAATGATTACGGGGGTTTAGAAAAAAAATATGAAAGCGGAAAGTTGCATCCCTTTGATTTAAAAAATGCTGTTGCAGAATCTTTAATCAAGGTTCTTGAGCCAGTTAGAAAGTATATGTCTCAAAAAAGAATTGTTGAATTAAAAAAATTAATTAGTGAGATGGATTAGTTCCTTTATTTTCAAGATTTTTTAAAATACCTTTAATTCTCTTCCCCCCTAATGAGGATGACCAGTCATTTATTTTATTTTTAACAATTAAATTATTATTAACCATTTTTTTAATCCAATTATAACATATTACTTTACTTTTATTACTTACCTCACAAATTTGTTTAATGTTAAAATTATCTCCTAATTTTATTAAATATTTATTACTTTTATATCTTTTATGACTTTTAATTGAACTTACTAAAGCTTCTTTATGTTTTTTATGATAATCAAATAAATTTAATTCCTTGAGGAGTAACAAAAGTTCCCAATTCAAAGTAGTTCTTATGATATACAGATTTTTATCTTTGATTTTTATAATATTGCTTTTAATTCCTTCGTTCCTTAATAACTTTTGATAATCTATTGCATAGTTCTTATTTCCCTCATAAAAGATTAATCTGTGATGTGTTCCCCCATCTTTATTTTTAAATGTATTATAGTTTCCATCCCCTGAAAATAGACCCTGCATAAAATTAATATACATTATCTTGTAATTTTTTCCCAGTGGTCTTCTCTCTATTAGTTTTTTTCTGATGCAATTCATGAAATTCAATATTATATCCGACAAAAGCGTTGAGCATATAGATAACCTTATACTAAAATCTTTTAATTTTTTTTCTTTTCTTATTTTTATCTTATTTTTTTTAACTCCTAATTTTATTAGCTCTTTTATAATAAACTTTTCTTTTAACTCGTTTCTTTTTGTTAACTTTATTTCAGCATTCCAATTGGAAGCATCTATTAGATATTTACTCAAGAAAATAAAATCTTTGACTAGGTCAAGATTGGTATTGGTAATCACAACTTCTCTTCCTCGACGTTTCTTTATTATTTTTTCTTTTCCCCCTTCTGCTTGATAGTATCCAAGCAATCTACAAAATTCTAGTGGGACATATTTCTTAATAATTACTTGCCTTACTCTCCCTTTAAAATTTTTAATAAAACAAGTTAGATTGTCCTTGTTGCCAATAATATTTATTTTAACTTCTTCACGATTTTTTTCTGGGAGCCAATTTAGAATATCTATTTTTTTATTTACAATGAAAGATTTTTTCTTTCTCTTTTTATTTTTAATAATCTCAATTTTAACAATATTTTGATTAGAAAATATAATTTTTTGTTCTTTTGGTATAACAAATCTTTTTTCTGAAGTTATTTTATCTATTAACTCTGTACCATTTACATTTATTTTAACAAAATTATTCTTAATTTTTTTATATATTTTTGTAGGTATTTGTATCCTAACAACTCTTTTATTTATATTTGGGGTTTTGGGACTGAATGTGTAAAACATACCCATATGAGATACTTATCATATTTAAACTTTCTTATTCATTTTTAAGTTATACAAGAAAGACTTGGAAGAGCTTTCTAAAAAAGCTTATGGTTAATGTATGCACTTTAACACAGATTTCTTTTTAAATTTAATATTCTTTTAATCAAAATGCCTAAAAGAACAGAAATGTGGGATATTAAGGTTGAAAGACCGGAAAAAGGAAAAGAGAAGACTTTGAAAGTTGTTTTTTCATCTCCTTGTGGGAAGTATTCTATTGAGACAGAAGGGAAAAATATTCTTTTATTTGAGCATGGAAAAAGGTATAATGGAATTTTTACAATAAGTGACCTACCTGATTTTCCAGGAGACAAAGATGAATGGAAAAATGTCTGCACAATAAGTTATAATCTTGAGAGAATTGTGGATAAAGGGAGAATTATCTTTGAAAATAAGTGATTTTTTGAGAAAACTATGGTAAAAAAAGATAAAAAAATAATGGAAGTTTTATACTGGGATATTTGTTCTAATCTTCATGCTATGAGTGATGTTGCTTATAAGAATGGTATGATTGGAGTGTATTCAAAACCAAGAACCTATAACGCTGAATGTTATTTAATTTTAGAAGGAAAAAATTGCAAGAGAAAAGGAAGATGCTTAATTGCAAAATTTGAGTAGGAAAGGAGGAATATTCTTGATTATGTTTTAAAGTATAATAATGTTTAAAAACAAAGAGATATCGTTACAAACATGAACCTTAAAACCAAACTTGTTACAGGAGTTTTAACTGCTGGTTTATTATTTAGTCTCTTATTATCTGGATGTAAAAATCATAAATGTGATTCTTTTTATAATGACCTTCACTTAATTGTTGAAGGAAAAGAAATATGTGTTAGTTTACCTAGTGATTTTAATGATGATTCTTGGTTTAGTTATAAGGTGAGAGACACTAAAATAAATTATTTTGGTGGAAGAGTTGCTGTTTATAATAATGGTTTTCCCGTTGAAGAGCCAAAAATATTAAAAGATGCTAAAGATTTAACATTAAAAGTGAAAGAATCAATAAACAAAGAAAAAAAGAAAGAGACAAATGATATTTTTTTAAAATATGAAAAAGATTTAAAAATAGCAACTGAGAATGCTAAAAAAGACTTACTTTAATTAATTACTTTGTCTTAAACTCTACGACATCCATATCTTTGAGTTTATGCTGGAGTCCTATTTTTTGCCCGGCAAATTTGCTGCTTGGACCCCATATTTTTGTTTCTTTGACTTTTTCTGAAAATCCTTTTAGTATTTTTTCTGCAACATCTTTTACTGTTGAGTTTGGTTCAAGGATTATTGGTTTTTCTGTTTTTTCTTTTTTCCAAGGCTCTTTTGTATAAATTCTTATTTTATCAAAGCTCTGGAATATTTTATTTTTTAATTCTTCAATATTCTCTTTTGCTTTTGTGGATATGATGACAAAGTTATGTTTTTTGCTCTGAAGAGTTGCCGCTATCTTTCTCTTTTCATTTTCAGAAAGAGTGTCTGATTTATTCAGAACTATTATCTTTTTACCATAAGCTTTTGTCAAAAACTCTTGTATTGGTTTTATTTGCTCAATTCCTGTAATTAAGACAATTATTGTGTCTGCAGTGTGTGCTATGCCTTTGTCATAGTATTCTGATTCAATTGCAGGAACTTCTACTAGCTGGATACTTGTTCCTGCATAACTCATCATACCCACTATCGGATAATTTGTTGTGAATCTATTTGGATTTATCTCTGGTTTTGCATTTGTCAAAAGATTGATTAATGAAGATTTTCCAGAATTAGTCATGCCAATAATAACTGCCTGCATGTCTTCTTTTTTTATTCCCGCCTTTCCCCCTCTTGATTTTTGGACTTTTTTCACCCTTTCCATTCTTTCTTTTAATTTTTTATAACGGGTTTTTAATTTTGCAAGCATTTTCTCAGCAGATTTGTGCTTAGGACACTCTCTTATCATTTCTTCTAAAGCCTTGACTCTTTCTTCATCTGTTTGGGATGATAGAAACTTTACTTCTGCTTTTTGATAAAATGGTGACTGGTTTGTTGATGCCATAGCTTTTTTAACTCATTCACTTTTAAAAATATAATGGAGAAGAGGTATATTAAAGGGGTTACTAGGTTAGACCATTATCTCTTTGATGTAATGGCTTGGTATGAAGGGGAATCTAATGAATTAAGAAAATGGCTGGATTTTGTTTTTTAACTCTATTTTTGTTGTTGAAGGGAATAATCTAGTTGTGTATTATGATGAAGAAGAGTGCAATGAATTTTATAGAGTTTTGGACGAGAAACTAACAGAAGACTTTTTTAATGAATTATGTGATTATTTTTTCGAATTAATAGAGAAAGGCAGGGAAGTTAAAACAAAAAAAGATATCTTTGAGATTATAGTTATGAGCTGGCCAGCTTTGGTTGTTTTTGAGGAAATTTCTAATTATCCGGAATATGCTGATGAAATTATGTTAAGGAGGCTTATAAGGGTTAGAAAAACGACAGAGTCATTTATTTACGACATTTCTAAACAAGTAACTCATGATTTTTATTCTGATACTTATATTTTTTTCCAAGGAAATGTTATTAAAGCACCTTTTGAAGAGTTTATTAGAATAAAAAATTTTAAAATTGTAAAATGAATAACCTCAAGGTCACAAGCAAAAAACTGAATGGTAAATTTTTTTCAAGAGATGCGAAGACAGTTGCACAGGAGCTGCTTGGGAAAGTCTTGGTCAGGAGAGTGGGAAAGGAAATATTAAAGGCGAGGATTGTTGAGACAGAAGCTTATTTTGGAGGAGAAGACCCTGCATCAAGGGCGTGCAAAAACGGCAATCTTAAGGAAGTAATGGAGGATGAGCCAGGAACAATACTTGTTTACGGAGTTCATAATAACTGGCTGATTAATTTTATTACCGGAAGCAGGGGAAAAGCCGAGGCTGTGCTTCTGAGAGCCCTTGAGCCACTGAACTTTAATGCAAGATGCAATGGTCCTGGTTTGCTTACAAAAGCCCTGAACATAGATAAAAGTTTTCATAATAAAGAGATAATTGGTAATCCGGAAATATGGATTGTGGAAAACAATGAGAAATTTGAGATTGAAGAAGCATTCAGAGTGGGTGTGACAAAAGATTTGCCTGAAAAACTGAGGTTTTATGTCAGAGAAAATAAACATGTGAGCAGAAAATGAAAATTGTTGGAATACTCTAATTAATAGATTTTTATTGGCAGGCAAGTGAATTTACAAATGAGTGCAATATTTCTTTATGAATTTAGCTTAATAAAATCATAACATATAAAAAACATTTTTCCTCTAATATATTAGATAAAAGGAGGTTTGAAAATTAATCACAAAAAAATCCTCTGGATAGTTATTATATTACTGGTTATTTTTGGAGGGATTTATTTTCTCTCTCAAAATAAACAAGATACTCTTATGAGATGCCTAACTAATAGTGAATGTGCTCCTGCAATTTGCTGTCATCCTGAAAGTTGTGTTCCAAAAAAACAGGCTCCTTATTGTAAGGAGATAATGTGTACATCTGTTTGTGCAGGACCGTTAGATTGTGGTGCAGGTTATTGCGGGTGTGTTAGAGGAAAATGCGGGATTATTTCAAATGAAAATTAAATATTTAATTGGGTTTCTAATTTTAATAACATTAATCTTATTTGTCAGTTCATCATCAAGGGCAAATAAAATCAGCGAAGAAGTTTATAAAAATCTGGGGGACGGGAAAGTGAGGGTTATTGTAGGATTAAAAGAGCCAGCTCCTGAAAAAGGTTTTTTCTTTAAAACTCAAAAAACACCCTCAGAAATAAATTCTGAAAAAGAGGAAATTAGAAATAAGATAATTAGTCAGGTTAAAGAAGAAAATTTAAAACATATTTTTAAGGAAAGCATTGCTATTGAGGTTTCTGAAAAGGAGTTAAATGCGTTAGGGGGCAATCCTAATGTTAAATCAATAAAAATAGATAGGGTTATGAAAGCTTTTCTTCAGGATTCTGTTCCTTTGATAAATGCCAGCACACTCTGGCCAAAACAAATCTCTGGGATAAACATAACAGGGATTGATGAAGCAATCTGCGTAATTGATACTGGAATAAATAATACTCATCCAGATCTGCAAGGAAGAGTTGTTGCAGAATACTGCTATTGCTCTGCAACAGAAGGAGAAGATACATATTGCTGCCTTAATAACCAATCAGAGAATTTCAATGCAGCAGATAATAATGGGCATGGAACACATGTTGCAGGAATTGCTGCTGCAAGCGGAGGAATTAAAGGAGTTGCAATAAGTTCAGGCATAGTAGCAATAAAAGTATTAAACTCAAGCGGCAGTGGTTTCAGCTCAGATATACAGGCTGCTATAGACTGGTGTGTTGATAATTCTTCAATTTATAATATTTCTGTAATAAGCATGAGTTTGGGCGGAGGGCAATACAATGATTATTGCAATAATGATTCGCTGGCACCGTCTATTAACTCTGCTGTCGCAAAAAATATTTCAGTTATAGTTGCAACAGGCAATAATGGAATTTCTACTCAAATTGCCTCTCCTGCTTGTGTTGAAAATGCAACTGCTGTCGGGGCAACAGATAAAAGTGATAATATAGCCAGTTATTCAAATAGAAATAATATAACAGATTTGTTTGCTCCAGGTTCAAATATAAATTCAACAGAATATCTTAATGCTCCAATTTGTTCTGAGATTGCATGTTCAGGGCTTTATGCAGTTGCATCAGGCACCTCAATGGCAGCACCCCATGTTGCCGGAGCATTTGCATTAGTCAGGCAATTTTACAGATTACAGAGCAGTAGAGTTTTAACCCCTTCTGAAATTCAGAATGCCCTGAATAACACCGGAGCTTTAATTGATGATAGTTCAGGAAGTGGATTAAATTTCTCAAGAATTGATATTTATTCTGCTGTTCTTTCTTTTGATGAAATCCCCCCCAATGTAAACTTAATTTCTCCTGCAGATAATTTTATAACATTTAATACAAACCAGACATTTATTTGCAATGCAACTGATGCACTTGAATTATCAAATATAACTTTTTATTTATGGAATTCCAGTTCTGATTTAATTAATCAAACAACCACCGGAATTTCCAGTTCATTCAGCGAAACATCATTCAATGTGATTGGGCTTTCTATAGATAGCTATACCTGGAATTGTTTTGCTTTTGATAGTAATGGAAACTCTGCATATGCTGAAGCGAATTTTAGTTTTAATATTGCAAATATAAGTGTTTCTTTGGAATCTCCTGTAAACAACACACACACAAATCAAAACCAAACAAATCTCATCTGCTCAACCGAGGTATCTTCAAATTTTAAATTAATTAATCTGACATTTTTTGTCTGGAATTCTTCACAAAATCTGGTTTATAATTTGACAAAAAACATTTCCGGAACTTCTAATTCAACAATTGTTCAATATAATCTCTCAGACGAAACATCTTATTTCTGGAATTGCAGGGCATATAACAATGCATCCCAATATAGTTTTGCTGAATCAAATTATACCATAACTTATGATGCAACAAGACCAAATATAACGCTAATCAATCCAAGTAATTCTGCTACTTACACTTCTAATTCTCAGCAAATTACTTTTACCTACAATATAACAGATAATTTCAATATTGCCAACTGTAGCTTGATTATAAATAAAAATATCAGTCTGACTAATTCTTCTGTAACAAATTTATCCTTAACACAAAATTTTACCCAGACATTTATCCCTGGAAATTATAACTGGTCTGTGAACTGCACAGATTCAGCGAACAACAGGAAAAATTCAAGTCAAAGAATTTTTACTGTGAGTGCTCCCCCTGTTGTTGCACAGAGTACTGGCGGCGGAGGGGGAACTTCAGCATCTAAGACATATACACTCAATAATGAACAAATCTCTTCAGGATACACAAAAGAGCTGAAGAAAAACGATAAAATTGCATTTACTTTTTTCGATGAAAAAACAAGACCGCACACACTAACATTAAATTATCTTGGAAAAGACTTTGTTAACATCACTATTCAAAGCACAATTATAAAATTAGTTTTAGGAATAGGCCAGAGTGCAAAATTGAATCTGACTTCCCCGAGCTATTATAATCTATATGTTAAATTAGAGAACATTATAAACAAAAAAGCAAAAATCACAATTCAGACAATTCATGAAGAAATTCCAAGACCAAAACAACAAGAGATAACAGGAAATGCTGTTGAAAATGAAATAAATGAAGAAAGTGAGAACCAGGACGAGAATATTAAGGAAAGAATAAAATTTTTGAATCTTGAAATAAAGAAACTTAAGATTATTATCCAGGTATTTGTGCCGGCATTTATAGTTGCTATTGTGATTCTTTTATTGAGAAAAAGGAATAAAAAAAGGAAAACATTTAAATCAGCGAAACAGTGAAGTATAAATACAATTTTCCTTTAATATATCATATAAAAAGAGGTGTGGAAAAATTGTTGTTGATTCAGTATAATACTCATAAAATGAACTTGCCCATCCAAAAATGGGGGGGGGCGAAGGCCTCTGGCGTCTTAGTTTAATTCTTGGTGTGCTGTTTTTTGGTCTGGCTTACACAGTTCTTGTAACAGGTCTGGGGAGTGTGCAGAGTGGTGAGACAAATCTTACAATATAGGAAATGAAAAGCTAGGAAAAAGAAAGGTTTAAAAAGTAATGTGCATAGTATAGTATACAAATAACCTAATAATATTTACCCTATCTATGGGCATTATTTAATATTAAAATGAAAGATAGAAAATACAAAAGAAAGATAACAGATGAAATACTAAAGTATCTAAAATCAAGGGAAGTGATAGTCATTTATGGTTCTAGGCAGGTCGGTAAAACAACCCTTGTAAAATATATAATTGAGAATCATTTAAAAGAAAATGCTTTTTATTTTGATTTGGAATTAAAAGACTTATTAGATTTATGCAATGAGGGTCCTGAAAGTGTTTATAAATACCTTATCCAAAAAGGGGCTAATGATAAAAAAAAGATTTACCTTATTATCGATGAAATACAATATCTGGAAAATCCCTCTAATTTTTTAAAGATAATGCATGATCATTATGAAAATGTTAAATTAATTGTTTCCGGACCATCAACATTTGAGATTAAAAAGAAATTTAAAGAAAGTCTTGTTGGAAGAACAGTTAATTTCGAGCTTTATCCTTTAAGTTTTGAGGAGTTTTTAATCTTTAAGAATAAAAATTACCAATTAAAAACTGAGAATACTAAGGCAATAAATGATGAATTAATTATCCTGGCAGAAGAATATATAAAATTTGGCGGTTATCCTAAAATAGTTCTTGAGAGATTAGAAGAGAAAAAACTAACATATCTATCCCAGATAATTAACACCTATATAAGGAAAGATATAAGGGATATAGGAAATATCCGCAATATATCTTCTTTTAATAAATTAATTGAGATTTTGGCATCGCAATCGGGGCAACTTCTTAATATACTGGAATTATCAAACACCCTTAATATAAACAGGGAAACTATTTCAGAATATCTTGATCTTTTGGAGAATACATTTATAATAAAAAGAATAAGCCCTTTTCATAAAAATTTAAGAAGCGAGTTATCTAAAAATCCAAAGATATATTTTTTAGATACAGGCATGATGAATTTACTTTGGTTTAAAGAATTCCCAAAAGTAATCTTAGGAAATGTATTTGAAACTTTTGTTTTTTTGGAGCTAATGAAATCAGGGGAAAAAATAAAATTTTGGAGGACAACGAATAAGCAAGAAGTTGATTTTGTTTTAATCGGGAGGAAAAATAAAATTTGCGGGATTGAAGTTAAATATAACTTTGATAATTCTGATATAAGAAATTTAAAATCCTTTACAAAAGAGTATAATTGCAGGGGAGAAATAATCGGATTAAAAGGGAAAAAATCTGGAAAATATATCTGGGAATTAATAAAGGGATAAAAATATGATAAAAGGTGTGTTGATAAATTGATTTTGAATCAGAATAATAATTTTAGAATGAATTTCCCCGGGGGAAAAGCCGAGAGGGATTGATTCACTTGTCTTTAAAGTTTCTTAAATGCTTATAAATATTTTTCCTGTGCCCTATAAAAAGAATGCTAAAAGATTTATTCTTTTTATCAATATCAATTAGTGCCCTATAATTACCAACTCTGAGTTTATAACTATTAATATCAACAAGAGTTTCTAAAAAATGCATTGGATTTTCAACAATACTATTAATCTTTTTTATTATTCTTAGGGATTCTTTCTTTTCCAGTTTTCTTAAAAAGTTTCTCGCTTGTTCATCCCAGATAATTTCATAGGTCATGCTGTATTGAACTCTTTTAATATCTCTTCGTTCGAGACAAACTCTCCTTTTTTGATTCTTTCTCTTGCTTCATTGACCTGCTGTTTAATTTCTTCTCTTAATTTCGGTTCAATGTTTACTGCAATTCTTATTTCTGCGACAGCTTTTTTTAACAACTCCAAATCATTGTGTATTGTTTCTAAACTTATAGATTCCATAAATTAATCACAAACCTCTCATTTAAATAATTATTGTAAGAGGGTGAATGGTTTGTTTTATACATAATTTAAGTAACGTTATAATCTTAGATGATATCTTTGAAAATATTTATTTTATTTGCAGAAAATTCACCGGAAGAATATTTTGTCTCCTTACAAAATCCAAAACACATATAAATCCTTTTTCCCATATTTCTATTATATAAAAAGAGGACGGATAAATTGTTGTTGATTCAGTATAATCATTCTAAAATGAACTTGCCAGGCGAAAAAGCTGGGGGGGGCGAAGGCCTCTGGCGTCTTACTTTAATTCTTGGTGTGCTGTTTTTTGGTCTGGCTTACACAGTTCTTGTAACTGGTC
The DNA here is from genome assembly GCA_002897655.1 of archaeon BMS3Abin17. GTDB lineage: Archaea > Nanobdellota > Nanobdellia > Pacearchaeales > GW2011-AR1 > BMS3ABIN17. Next base: position 4,410 of record BDTJ01000038.1, on the reverse strand, counting down.
TGGGGAGTGTGCAGAGTGGTGAGACAAATTTAACTGTCTGGGATGATTCTGATTCACAAATAGTTTATGCGAATTATTCTGTCATCTACGCAAATTATACAAACGCAACTTCTGGAAATTCCATTAATGGTTCAAATGTGTGGTGCGAGTTCAGGCACAATAAAACAGGTTTATGGACTTCTGCTGTTAACATGAGTTTTAATCCCTCGACATTGCAGTATGAAATAATTGCTGATGGAAAATACCTCACAAACCACACAACAACAATGCCGATTGGAATTTATGCTTTGAATGTTTCTTGTTTTAATGATTTAAGTTATGCAAATGTGAGCACTACAGATTTAATTAATGTTAGTTCTTATTCAACGGCTTTAGCAATTGAAAATGATACTGGGAAAGTTGTAAATGAGCAGACTTATTTTTATGCTAATTACACAAGCAGTTTGATGCCTGTTTCCGGCATTGGATTGAATAATTATGAAATTGGACAGGTTGTTTGGAATACAGGGGATTTGGATAATAAGGATTCAACTTGGTCAATTGCATATTTTGATTGTGAAAACAAAGGGAAGAAAGATTGTGTTGCTGTCGGAACTGATAATGGTTATGGCATGATATATTTTTATTATTCAAATGGAACCTCATTTGCCCAAGATACTGGTGTTGCTAGCGATATATATGAAATTGAAGTTGGAGATTTGGACAATGATGGTTATGAAAATGAGGTTGTTGTTGCTGATGATGCTGGTTATGTTAGGGTGTTTAATGAAACTGGAGATCAAGTATGGGCTAGCAGTGATTTAGGGAATGTTTATTCTGTTGTTCTTGCTGATTTGGATAATGATGGAATAAAAGATGATTTTGTAGTGGGGAGTGGTTCTAAAATCATTGCATTTAATACTTCAGATGGAATAACCTGGACTAATTTTTGGAATGGTTCAACTAATTTTGGTTATAGGATTTTTGAAGTTGCAGTTGGGGATTTTGATCGGGATGGGGATGATGATGTTGCCGGAGTTACGAGGGGTTCGGCTGGAAATCTTATGGCTTTTGTCGGGGACAATGGGACTTTAATTTTTAATACCTCTAATCTTGGAGATGCACGTGCATTAATGGCAGTTGATTTAGACCATGATGGCTTTAATGACGAGATTATTGTTGGAGAATATGGAGATTTATTCGCTTTTAGTTGGAATGGAACATGGGGTTCTCAAATGAGTCTTACTTGTGATGGGGGAGTTGCTGGTTGTATTTGGAAATCAACAGTGCCTACTGGTTTTGGTTATGAAACTACTATCATAGATTTAGATAATGATGGATGGGAGGATGATGTTATTGTTGGTGATTCAGGAATTTTAAGAGGATTTAATAATAATTCTGGTCAATTATGGAGTTTTACATTGTCTTCTGGTTCAGTGCTGTCAATTTCAATAGGAGATGTGAATAATGATGGTTTTGATGAGATAATAGCTGGCGCAGGAAGTAGAATTTATGTTTTGAATAAATCAGGAAGCTTATTATGGGAGTATACTATTGGTTTAGGATATATTGGGTATTATTATGGTTCATCTCCAGCAACAGACATCTCTGACATAAACAATGACGGAATAAATGACATTGCAGTGGCATCTGCAAACGGCTATGCTCATATTTTGCAATCTGTAACCTGCATTGCAAATTTTAATGACACAACTTCTTATAACATGACATGGAATAATACTTTGAGAAAATGGGAAGTCAACAAGACATTTTCAATAGCAGGAAGCTATGATTGGAATATCACTTGCACTAAAAATGGCTATACAGAACAAACTTCAAGCGAGACTGTCACGATTTTAGCAGATACAACTAATCCAATAGTAAATTTAATTTCTCCTTCAAATGCAACAACCAATACAGATGGAAACATAACTTTTGTTTATAATGCAACAGACAATGTAGGAATAGCAAATTGTTCTTTGTACACAAATATAAACGGAACTTGGTTATTAAATCAAACTTCTATAAATATAGTTTCTGGCGACAATAGTTTTAATGTTTCAAATATATCTGATGGGACATATGAATGGAACATCCTTTGTTATGATGTTAATTCATTATCAGATTGGAATGATGCAAATTGGACAGTTACAATTGATGCCTCTGATATTTCCCCTCCGATAGTTTTATTGGAGTTTCCTGCTAATAATACTTTAAACACAACAGACAATTCTCCTGATTTTGTTTTTAATGTGACTGAAGAAAAAGCTTCAACTTTGGATTGTACTTTATGGCTTAACAATAGTGCAGGAAATACAACTGCTTACGGAAATAATGCAAGTGTCTTAAATGCAACTTCAACAACAATTACTGCAAATACCTCCTTGACAGATGGAGATTATAAATGGTGGATAAGCTGTTTTGACGGGACTAATACAAACAGTTCTGGGAAATGGAATATCAGCATAAATGTAGATACGATTTATGCATCAAGCTGTAACAAGAGCGATGTAGCGTTTGCTATAACTATTGCAAGTAGCGGGGACACTGTGATTGTTCCTGCTGGGACGTGTCAGTGGGACAGTGCAATAACGTTAGCAAAAGAAATTACTATTCAAGGGGCTGGAATAGACACAACAATCATTGAACAATATGGTTTTACTGTTTCTGCCGATACGGATAATTGGCGAATTACTGGAATTACATGGGATGGTGAATCTACAATTGCCAAAGTTTTTCAAATAACCACCTCTAAAGGATGGAGGATAGATAATTTCAAAATTAATAACTATTCAAGTCGGATAATAGATATTGATGGATATTCTTATGGTTTGATAGATAGCTGCCAAATGATTGATATTGCCAATGAAGCTATTTTGTATGAAGGTGATGGGTTAACAGCTTTTAACCGTTCAGACGATTACGCCAGTATTGAAGCGAAAGACAGATTTACAAACGGGGTGGTTTATATTGAAAATTGCACTTTTACTCAGACATCAAGAACTGATGCACAGATTGTAGACTCTAATGAAGGTGCAAGATATGTTTTTCGATATAACACTATTAACAATAATGTAGCCAATGGATATGAAATGCCAACAGATATGCATGGTTATTGTGAAACTGGTCAACCTACATCAACAGTTGGAGTAGAGATATATCAAAATACTATAAATGATAATGTTGGCGACTGGGGATCTGCAACGGGATTTAATTTAAGGGCAGGATATAATACGATTCACAACAATACCGTCCCTTCTACTTGGAATAATCTCGTGAAGATCACGAATCAAAGGTCGAATATAGGTGCTGGAGTAACAGTTTGCAATGACAAGACAAGGTGTGGCAATTTAAGCAGTTGCCTGACTGAAACAGACAATCCATCATTTCCTTACTGTGATTACCAAATACATGATACTTATTTTTGGGGAAACACGAAAAGCGGAAGTTCATTTAATAACACATTTTTAAATGGCGATGGGTGTGCAAGTGCTCATCTGGTTGAAGGAACCGCATACTATGTTGACATTCCATATCCAAATTATGTTGAATATCCATACCCTCATCCATTAATTACTGGAATCCCAGGGGTCTCATTAATCTCTTTAACAAATAATTATGAAACTTCAAACACTACAATAACATTTAATTGTTCAGCAGATGATGTGGGGGGAAGAAATCTTGCAAACATCACCCTTTATGGAAACTGGTCAGGAGGATGGAATTTGAACGAGACAGCAAATATTACTGGTGCTTTAAATTCAACAACATTTACAAAAACATTATCAGAAGGAACATATATCTGGAATTGTCTGGCTTATGATAATGACAGTAACTTAGACTGGGGGAATTTAAATTATACTTTAACAATTAGTGCGGTTGATTCCACTGCTCCAAACATTACTTTAGTCTCCCCTGCTAACAACACTTTAAAAAATTCTTCAAATTCAATAACCTTTACTTACAATGTAACTGATGCAAGTTCTGTCTCAAATTGTTCTTTAATAATTAATAACCAAGTAAACTCAACAAACACTTCAATTACTAAAAACACTAACCAGACATTCGCTCAAACATTATCAAATGCAGACTATAACTGGAGTGTAAACTGCACTGATTCAGCTAATAATGTTGGAAGTTCAGGTGTTTATAATTTGAGTGTAAATGTTGTAGTGGATAATGAATATCCTGTTTTCTCTTCGTATTATGATAATAATGCGAGCTTAACTGGAAGCGGGATTGCTCTGTTCAATGTTACTATGTTATCAACAAATGGAAGTGTGTTTTTGGAAATAAATGGGACTAATTACACAGCAACTAATTTGACAGCAAATGTTTATAATACATCTGTTAATTTTACAATTTCTGGAACATGGAATTATTATTGGGGAGCATGGGGAAATGGAAGCTCTGCAAATTACAATACTTCTG
>BDTJ01000037.1 GCA_002897655.1 archaeon BMS3Abin17 | reverse complement strand
GCAGAAAGCATAAATAGGTTTTATGCTCTATGGTTGCATGTTTGTAAGGGGTTTAAAAGATTGGATAATGCTAATTTGTGGATAGAATTCTTCACTGTTAATTACAATTATCTAATACCTCGAGGAGAAAAAGAAGAAGTTAAAGTAGAATGGAAAAAAGTACCGATGTTAATTAAGAATGTAAGTTAATCAAAAATATTTTTACCTATGACCTTTTAAGTTAACGTAATCGGTAATAAAAACATTTAAATACATAATTTCTTTAATATAATTATATGCTTTAAAAGGAGGTAGATATGATACATAAAAAGGGTTTGTCAACTATTGTAACAACATTAATAATAATTCTTTTAGTTTTAGTAGCTATTGGAATTGTTTGGGTAGTGATAATGAATGTTGTTGAGGATAGTACAGGGCAAATTAATACAAACACAAAATGTTTGAGTGTTAGTTTAGAAGCTTCTTCAGTGGTCTGCTCTAATGAGACAACTTGTAATATTTCTATTTATAGAAAGCCTGGAGGAGATGCGCTTGAAGGGGTTAAGCTTATTTTTGAGAATGCAGCTGGAGACAGAAGTTTAACTGCAGTAGATGTTTCAGGAAACATCGCTGAATTAGGAACATCTAAGAGTGAAGTGAACACAGGTATATCAAATGCAACAAAAGTTGAGATGACACCTTATTTCGCAGATGAATCAGGAAACGAGAATCTTTGTCCAGAAGCAACTAGCTCATCATTTGATGGTTTTTCAGGTTAATTTTTTATTTTTTTATTAGAAAAACCTCATCGTTTTTTCTTACTTGGAGTAGTTTTATACCTATTTCATCACCTTTTCTAGCTTTAGAAACAGATTTATGTTTTATCTCAATATGTTTTATTTTTGACTTTTCCAGACCGGTTGTTTTTCCGATTATTATGATATCATCTCCTATTTTTAATTCAGAAACAAGTTTTATTGTTGCAACTTTTATTTTAGGGTAATAATGAGTTATTTTTCCCACAAAATGTTTTTTTTCTGTAGCAGCACTGTGTTCTATTCTTGCAAAATCATCAGGAGTTGGCGAACCTAAATAAAATCCAGAAGAAAACCCCCGATTATAGACTTTCTCAAGCTCTTTCATACACTGTTTGATTTCTCTATTTGTTGCACCGCTAGGTGTACCCCTAATTGAGGAATGCTGGGGCAGTTTTTTATCAAGAGCTTTTCTATAAACTCTTATTACAGCATCAACATATTTTGGGTCGCGGTTTCTTCCCTCAATCTTAAAGCTCTTGATTCCTGCTTTTTTCATCTGCTCTATAAATGGCAAGGTGCACAAGTCTTTTGCAGACAATACTTTATCATTATTAATCTTCAATTCATATCCTTCTTGTTTGTCTCTCACAATATAACTTCTTCTGCATGGCTGTATGCATTCTCCCCTATTTGCTGATTTATTAAATAAAAATTGTGAGGTAAAGCATCTCCCAGAAATAGAAACACACATTGCCCCATGTGCAAAGCATTCAATAGGAATTATTTTTGATATATCTTTAACTTGTTTTAAGTTTAATTCACGCGCCAAAACAATTCTTTCTGCCCCCAGTTTTTTATAAAATTTTGCTGCTTCAGAATTAGATATAGATGCCTGGGTTGATATATGAAAAGAAATCTTATGCTTTTTGCATAGATTAATAACAGACAAATCCCAGCATATAACAGCGTCAATATACTTCTTGGACTCTTTTATTATTTCTTCAAGCTTTTTTAATTCATTATCATAAATTATTGTGTTTAGGGTTAAATACATCTTTATTCTTTTCCCGCAAATTTTTCTCATTTTTGGAAGGTCAGTAATCCTGAAGTTCTTGCTTCCTTTTCTCATTGTAAATTCCTGCAAGCCAAAATAAACTGCATCTGCTCCAGCATTAACTGCTGCAGTCAACATCGGAAAATCTCCCACAGGCGCAAGTAATTCGTATTTCTTTGCCATGAAAACTAATAATAAAAATAGTATAAAAAACTACCTGTATATTTCTTGTAGTTTTTTAGCCAGAAAAAAAGGAGTGACTGCAAAACCTTTTTTTCTGTATATAAAATTATTTAAATTCAGATAATAAAAAATATAAATGAGGCAGATAACAGATAAATGGGAGATTGAGGAGGCACAAAGATATCTGGATTTAGCAGCAGATGAGGCTTTAAATTCAAATTGTAAAAAATCTCCAAGAGGGGTGATAATTATAAATAATGATGAGATTATAGGCAGAGGACATAATAGGGCAATGAATTCATTAGCTGACAAATACTGCAATCCATGTATCAGGGAAAATATTAAAGATAACACCCAAATGGATTTATGCCCAGCTGTTCATGCAGAGATGATGGCTATTTTAGAAGCAGAAAAAGAGAAATTACCTGGTTCTACAATGTATCATATTAAGGTTAAGAGTAATGAATTAGTGCCCTCTGGAAAACCATCTTGTTCCCCTTGTAGTAAATTAATTTCCCTCTCAGGGATTAAGGAACTTATCTTATGGCATGATAAAGGTTATTTTGCATATAAATCTAATGAACTTATTGGATTATCAATTGATTATTTCTTGAAAGAAGATTAAATTTAAAAACCCTTTTTATTTGATATTTCTATGACAGCTAAAATGTTAAACTGTCGGCATCATTAGGAAAGAAATTTCTAGCTTTGCTTATTCTAATCAGAATATTTTTATACCATACTTAACTGAATTAAATAATGGCGGTTGTAGTATATTGGTATTACATGTGGTTGTGGTCCGCAGAAAGAGTGTTCGATTCACTCCTTCCGCCCTTCAATCTTTTCAAAAAAGATTGGACAAAACAAGAAACAGAAATCAAAGGAGGATGAAATGAGAATAAGAAAAACTAAAAAAGAAGACTTTAAGGAAATTGCTGAAATACTAATGAAAGAATCTTCTAAGAACCCCTATAATGAGAAATATAATCTTAAAATAGCTCTCAAGGAAATAACTAAACTTTCTAAAAATGATTTCTATGTTGCTGTAAATGAAAAAGAGATAATTGGTTTTATAGCTTCTAATATAACTCCAGATAATAAAAAAAAGGCCTATATTACTGAACTTTGGTTAAGGCCAGTTTATCAGAAAAAAGGAGTTGGAAAAGCTCTTGTCAGATTTATAGAAGAGAAATATAAGAAGAAAGGAGTCAATCTCATGAGAGTATTGATTAAGAGAAATGCAGGAGCATTTAATTTTTACAAAAAGATAAAATATAAAGAATACAAGGAACTTGTATTCATGGAGAAAAAGTTAAAATGACAGATACAGTAAAAGGATTTAATGATTATACAGGCAAGGATGCTGTTAAAAGAGCAGAGATTAAGAAAATCTTAGTTGAAACTTTTGAGAAATATGGATTTGAACCTGCAGAAACACCTGTTATAGAATATGAAGAGTTTGTTAAAGGAGATAATCAGCAAGACGAAGTCATATCAGATATATTTAAGCTACAAGATAGGGGAAAGAGGAAGTTAGCTCTTAGATATGAATTTACATTCCAGTTAAAGAGATTAATGAAGAACAAAAAGCTTCCCTATAAAAGATATCAGATTGGGCCTGTATTTAGAGATGAGCCTACTTCTGCAAATAGATTCAGGCAGATTACACAATGTGATGTTGATATAATGGGAAGCACAATTAAAGATGAAGCTGAGGTTTTATCAGTTGTTAAACAGGTTTTTGATAAACTAAATATTAAATTTACAATTTATGTTAATAATCGTAAACTTTTGAATGAAATCTTAGGAGAGTTAGGAAGACAAAATAAGGAGCAAATCATTAAAGAGCTTGATAAATTAGATAAATTACCTGAGAAAATCATAAAAGATAATCTGAAAAAATATAGTGCTGATAAAATATTAAATATTCTCAAAAAGCCAGAGTCTTATTTTAAGAAATATAAGAGTTATTCTGAAATTGCAGAACTAAAAAAATATTGCAAGTATTATAATATTGATATAAAGTTTCAGCCAAGTCTTGCAAGAGGATTGTCATATTATAATGGAAATGTGTTCGAGGTTAAGACAAAGGGAATAAAAGAGACAATATGTGCTGGAGGGAGTTTTATATTTAATAATATCCAGTCCACAGGAGTTGCTTTTGGATTAGACAGAATTGCAGGTCTTGCAGAAATTAATGATAAAGACGAGAAAATAATGATTTTATCTATTAATCAGGACAAAGAGGCAATTAAGCTTGTGCAAAAATTAAGAAAATCAGGGAAATCAGTTATTGTGTATTATGGAAAACCTTCTAAAGCATTAGAATATGCTAATTCAACTGGAATTGCAAAAGTTATCTTTGTAGGTAAGGAAGAGATAAAGAAAAAGAAGTTTAAGGTTAAGGATATGAAGACAGGCAGGCAAAAGCTTGAAAAGATTTGATTAAAGACTTCTTCCAAGGAAATCTTCTAGATAATTAACATTAAGATTAATAGCGTATATTTGATTTTCTTTTATTCCTTTTAATCTAATCTTTTCTTCAAAATATCTATTTTCCATTTTTACCGAATCATCAAGTCTTTTTTTAAAAGCTTTATCTGGTATTAATTTAATTGGAAATTTCCCAGAACTTATAGCTGTTCTCTCATCTGCGCTATGCAAGCCATGCCCTGGGCCAACTCTAATTTTATGCTGAAGAACCCCCTCTCCATTATAACGTTTACCAAGCAATGTCAATCTCCTTTTTTTAATTGTTAGAATGTACATCTTACCTCTGTGATTGCAATTAACTACGTCTCCAATCCCATGATTAAATAATCTAAAAAACATCTTACTCTACCTCAATATCCATTCTCCATGAGTTTTTCTCACCAGAAATCTTTTGATTCTTTATTGTTAGTGGTCTTTTGAATAAAGGACAGTGGAGGACAAATGTTTCAAACTCTCCGCCTTCTCCTGCTGGATGAATCTCATATTTATTATTCAAATCAATAACCTGTTCTATAAATTCTCTATCTATTCTTCTTCCAAGCCAGGATTTGTCTAAGGGGTGTGCAGCTACTCCTGTGATTATCACATTGAATTCATTTTTTATCAAGTCGTTAAGGTATTCGAGTTCGTCTTTTTGCCATAATGGATTAAAACAGTCTATTTTGAGTTTGTCGCAGATTTTCTGGATTCTTGAAGCCTGATATTCTGATTTGAGGGCTCCTGTAATCAAAGTATTTATTTTATATTTTGTTTTTGCTTTTTTGATGATTTTCTCAAGGTCTTTAAGTTCTTCTTCTTTTTCCCCTTTTGTTTTCCCAGTAATAAGTGGAACCCCCATTACCTCTGCCTGGTGTTTTGTACTTTCTATTGAAGGAGTGTGAAACATGTAACTATCTTTATTCTTAGAAAAAACAGAAATAAGACAGGCTATTTCATAACCCCTCTGCTTTGCAAGATAAATTGCCATGCAAGAGTCTTTTCCTCCTGAAAAGAGTACTGCCGAGCGTTTTGATTTTGGACTGTTTTTTAAATTCAATCCAGAAGTCAGGGTGGGAGTTGCCTTCTTTACCATAAAAAAACAGGGAAAACAGGGTTTTTAAAGTTAGTCAATTATGATTTGAGATGGTAAATGTTGGGATAATAGGCCATACAGGAAGATTAGGGAAACCCCTAGTTGAGATTCTTAATAAGCACCCCAATGTTAAAATTGTTTATACTGAAAGCAGAAAAGAAGGAATTAAAGGGAATTTGGCAGAAGCTGAGCTGGTTTTTCTTGCACTTCCTTATGGAGAAAGTGAAAAATGTGTTTCAGAGCTAAAAGGCAAAAAAATAATTGATTTAAGTATTGACCATAGATGCAAGAACGGATGGATTTACGGCTTACCTGAGTTGAATAATGGAAATATTAAGGGAGCTGAGAGAGTTGCAAATCCTGGCTGTTATGCTACAGCAGTAATTGAGGCATTGTTGCTTCTTAAGGATGTTATAACTAATATAAAAATAAAGGCTTATTCAGGAGTTTCTGGAAGACCTAATCAGCCAATAATTGAAGAAAAAGGGATAGAGAAATATGCTAAAGGCAGAGAACATCCACAAGTAGCAGAGATTGAAAAGTTTCTTGGAAAACAAATAGAATCTTTTGAACCACACTTGGTTTATCCTATTAAGACAGGAGTTGTTGTGATAATAAGTGTGCAATTAAAACCTGGCTTTTCAGTTGATAAACTGCTTGGTAATCATAAATTCTTAAAATTAGCTGATTTTAAACCAGATAATGTTAGTGTTGATTATCTGAAAGATATAATTAAAGAAGTGGAAAATTCAAATTTTTGCAAGATAGCTTACAATATAAATGAGAATAATATTACAATAATCTCCGCACTAGATAATTTGATAAAGGGTGGAGCAGGCCAGGCAGTCCAGAACTTCAACATAATGTATGGTTTTGATGAGGGGACTGGGCTTATATAATTAAGAATATAAAACATTATAAATAATTGAATATAATTTACTTTAAAATGATTTTTGGAGATAGATACAAAAAAGTCTTGAAAAAACCAAGTGTGTATGTTGATATTATTAATGATATGTTGGCTTATAAGGAACAAGGTAGCTCATTATATCTTCTTGAAAATGATATTGGGCTTCATAAATTACTTCATCATCCAAATTCTATATTTAGGAATAATTTAAAGGGCATAAATACAAAGGTTTTTACTTGGAAAAAAGGAAAGATGATTGAAAATAATATAAAGGAACTTTTAGGGATTGGTGCAAAGGTCTTTTTAACTGAACCAATTATTCAACATTATGCTCTTTTTGAAAATCCCAAAAAAATTATTAGAATATTGTGGGCTGAAAAAAGACATCGTGATGAGAGGTCCTCTGCTTATGATTGTCATCATACCCCAGAACCATATCCAAAAGTTTGGAAAGAACTTATGGAATATTTTTCTGATTTGGAAGGTAAATCTGAGAAAGTAACTTTATTTGCGGGTATGTTTTTTCCTTAGTCTCCCATTTCCCCTAGAGGATTATCAAATTCTTTGTCAATTTTATCAAGCCTTTTTCTCTTTTTGAAGTCAAATTCCTGAATTTGATGCTCAATCTCTTTTCTTAGTTCTTCAATTGGATCGGGATTATATTTTAGGTAGGTTTCTTTTATCCAGATGTGAATCTCTTCAAAATGATTTTCTTGCTCAAGCCATATTTTTTTCTGGTCTTCCAGATGTAGTAATGGTGAAAATGAGATTATTTTCTCTTCTTTATCCCCCCCAATAAATTCTGTAAAAGATACTTTTTTCTTGCCCTCGTTTTCCTTAAAATGGGTAAATAAGTTGCTGTAAATCTCTCTTATCTTGTCTTTTATACTAAATTTTCTTTTGGGGATTGAAAAAGATGATTCTCTAAGAGCATTTCTGTTTATTATTTCTTTTTTGATTCTTCTGTTTTCAGTTATTATTGCTTTGTCTAATGATTCTATTAGTTCTTTTAGTGTAACTTTCTTGAATCTTGGAATAGGGCTTCTTGGGATTAGTTCTGGAATTTCTTCTTCTAATTCAATTCTTTCTATACTGTATTTTTTTTGCTCTTTTTTTCCAAAGAGAATTTCGTCTATACTTTTAATATATTTGTTCAACAGAATTTCTGATTTTATTCTCAGCAAGAGTGCTGCTGCGAGCAATACTTTGCTCGACACAAAAAAGTCTGTTTCTTCAAGCTGTTGCACTTTGTCAAGATATTTCTCAGTTAAGATTGTTATATTTATGTCCCATGGGTCTAATTGCTCTGTATTAATTAAATCATAGATAATATCCTGCCACCCAATCTCCCTACTAAATAAAATATCATGAATCTGCTCTTGTTTTGAGCTGTTTTTTTCCTCTTTCCTAAAAATTTCCCCCTCTTTCATGTTAAATTTTTGGACCAGAAAATCTTGGCTAATGAAAATTTTCTAGGTTTTCCTGTTTTATTAAATAATTCAAGTTTTATAAATCTGTGTAGTAAGTAAATACCCTTAATTTTTAGTCATGTAGTGCATAATAATCCATAAGTGTAGTAAGTAAATAAAAGATTGTAGTATATAAGAAAACTATGTTTTATTTCTGTATATAAATAATCATTACTACTTTAGAATCAAATCCTTATGTCATTCAGTAAGGGTAACATAAACGAAACATTTATATACTAGTGGGGCGTCTATATTATATCACCTCTTTTTACCCAGGAGAGGCTTCAGGTTATCTTATTTGACTGACTTGAAAACTCTCCCAGGGTTTTGTACTAAGTCGGCGATTATGCTTTTATTTTATGCTAGGGATTCCTGGAGAAAACCACACACTTTAGTGTGTGGATGAATCCTTGGACATCCTAAAGTCCAAACAAACCGCACCTTTTAAGGTGCGGTAAAACACAAGGACTTTTTGATTCATAAATAATTCATATTGGTTTTAGTTGCTATGCAAGCCTTAACAAAACCATTAAATAAAGGAGAAGGATTCATTAAACTACTTTTAAACTCTGGATGTGCCTGAGTAGCAATAAAAAATTTATGATTAGGGATTTCTATAAATTCTACTAGTCTGTTATCTTCACTCATTCCGCTGAATAATAAACCTTTCTCACTCAAAACACCATGGTAATCAGGGTTTACTTCATATCTGTGCCTATGTCTTTCATATACTTCCTCGCTTCCATATAATTCCTTAACTTTTCCTTTGACTATTGCCTTATATTGCCCAAGCCTCATGGTTCCTCCCTTGGAATGTATGTTTTTTTGTTCTGGCAAAATATCTATGACGGGATATTTTGTATTGGAATTAACTTCTGTAGAATTCGCTCCTTTAAGATTGCATACATTTCTTGCAAATTCTACTACAGAAAGCTGTAAACCAAGACATAAGCCTAAAAAAGGTATATTATTTTCCCTTGTAAATTTTATGGCATTTATTTTCCCTTCAACTCCTGAAGAACCAAATCCTCCTGGAATGATTATTCCATTAAGATCTAAGTCCTTTAGTAAATTAGGATCTTTTTCCAATTTCTTAGAATCAAGAAAAACCATCTCTATTTTAACATCATTATGGGCTGCAGCATGAATTATTGCTTCACTAACTGAAATATAAGAATCTTTTAATTGATATTTCCCAATATCAAGATATTTCCCAATAAGCCCAATTTTAATCTTTTTTGAAGGATTTATTATTTTATTAACAAGAATCTCCCATTTTTCCCAGTCAGCAAACTTCTTTTTTTCTAATCTAAGTTTATCAATAAGTTTATCACCAAGTTTTTCTTTTTCAAAATTTAGAGGGATGGAATAGATTGTATTTGATTTATCCTTGCCTATTATATCTGGAGCAGATATCACATAATCTGATTTTATATTGGCGTAAGTCTCTATCTTCTTCTTTCTGACATTATCCAAAGGAGATTTTCCCCTGCATAAAATAAAATCCGCCTCAATACTATTTTCTCCAAGAAGTTTTATAGCTGTTTGTGTTGGTTTTGTTTTCATCTCATCTATATGCCCTGGAATAGGTAAATAAGATACTAAGACATAAACTAAATTATCTCTTCCAATGTCCTTCTCAAGGCTTTTTATTGCAAAAAGAAAAGGTATGTTTTCATAATCTCCAACTGTGCCTCCAATTTCAATTATTGAAACATCAAAACCCTCTGAAGAGTCTTTTATTCTTCTTTTTATCTCATCAGTTATATGGGGAATGAGCTGGACAGTTTCACCTAGAAAATGCCCCTCCCTCTCTTTTTCTATAATTTCTCTAAAAACCTGGCCAGTCGTTATATTATTTTTTTTTGGAATGGATATATCTAAAAATCTTTCATAATTCCCTAGATCTAAATCTGTCTCCCCACCATCATTAGTGACCCAGACCTCTCCATGCTCGGTTGGTCTTAATGTTCCAGCATCACAATTTATGTAAGGATCAATTTTTATGCAAGTCACATTAAACCCATTTTCTTTCATTATTTTCCCTATAGAAGCAGATGCTACTCCTTTTCCAACCCCTGATAAAACTCCACCAACAACAACTATGTATTTAGTCATTACATAGAAAAAATTAATCACATTATAAATTTTTAGGTAATAAAAACCTACTCTTTCTTACTCTCAAATTCTGAATAATGGCATTTACCACAATAAGATCTTCCTTGTGATTTCATTAAGAATATGCCTGGTCCGCATCTTGGGCATGACCTCTCTCTTGTAACTTTATCACCTTCAATCTTATATTTAGTATATTTCTTACTGGTTGGCTTATTCTTATGTGGTTTTTTTCCTTTCTTAATTATCTTTTTTGGCATTTTATATTCTCCCTGTAAATTTAAGATATTCATTAACAATAAATTGATAAGCTCCTGATAGAAGCAAAAGTGGATTAGGGGCTGAACTGGTCTCTAATAGCATATCTATAGTAACTAATTTAAGACCTCTTTCATTTGAGTTTAAGTGTTTTGGTAAACCTGCTTCAAACTTAGGTGTTTCTTCCTTGTCTCTTTTTGTTCCATAACTAGATATCTTTCCCTTACCCATTTTATTCCTTTTTCTCCTCTACAGGTTTTTCCTCTGGTTTTGCTTCTTTTTTAGTAGGGTCTTCTGCTTTAGCCTCTTCTTTTTGGGCTTCAGCTTCTTTAGCAGCTGCCTCTCCTTCTGAAGCTTTTTTCTCTTCTTCAAGCTCTTTTTTTGTCTTTATTTCTGTAGCATCCTTGTCTTGTTTTGAGTCATAAACATTTAACTCAATAGTAAAATCATCTGAACCAAATCTTCCATGAACTTTCTTTATCTTTATGTTTTCTTCTGGAGCAGAAAGCTTTTCAGAAATTAGTTTAGAAACCTCTGTATAATCTGGTGTGATTTTTGACTTAACAAGTATTTGAATCTCTTTTCTTTTGAATAGATTATTTTCTTTTTCGTTTAATATCTTTAAGTCTTCCATTTTAGAATTATTACCTGGTTTTAATTGCGAAGTTTCCTTTGTCTTTAATATTTAGTTTCTTGGCTATCTCTGATTTTTCAGGATTTATAATAACTACCCTTCCTTTGAACCCCTCTACTGATTCTTTAGATTCACAATTAGGGCATTTATCCCCTGTCTCATATATTTTGTTGCATATTTTACATGCCTTTGATTTTGCCATTTTATTTCTTCTTTCTCCCTTTTCCTTTTGCTGATTTTAATTCTTTTTCAGCAAATTTTGCAGCCTTTTTAGCTTCTTTTTCCTTTTTAATCTGATCTTCTCTAATCCACTCTATTTTTCCAAGACCTGGCTGTCTCATTGTTAGACCTATTTTTGGATGATCTCCTTTATGGCTAATAGAAACTATTCTTGCTATGCATAAATCACCCTGCTTTAGATTTCTCTTTGTTGCTTTTCCAAGCAAGGAATTTGTCTTGCCAAAACTTACATAATCTTCCATTGTCTGGCTAATATGGATCATTCCTCTCATCGCACCAAGATCTATAAATGCTCCAAAGTTGGTTATCTCAGAAATTATCCCGTATGTTATCTCCTGTAATTCAGGCTTCCATACAAGTAATTTGAATCTTGAATTATAATATACTGCACCGTCTCCAGGGATGATTACTCCATCTCCAACTTCCAAGACTTCTAAAACAGAGATAACTTTGCCAAGCTCTTTCTCATAATAATCTGTATAAGTCTCTTTAAGCTGCATGTCAATAGCCTCGCCAGTAGGCAAACCAAACAGTTTTGGAGCCACTCTTACATAGTCTTCAACTTCAGTTAAATAGAACATCTTATGAAAATTAGAGTAAAAATTGGTTTTTAAAAGTTGCTACTCCAAATAGGCAGCAAATTTTAATGGTTTTCATTTATAAAGAACCCTGTAGAATATTCCCCTATTCTTCTAACGACCTCTCTTTTTTCTACTAGAATGTTTTCTTTATTCCTCTCTGAGATTGGGCCAAATTTAAGAATCTGGAATTTTCTAGGGTCTTTTTCATGATAATTACCATTTATATCTCTTCTTAATAATTCAAATGGAAGTGTTAATGTTAAATCCCTTTCTTCAGTTTTAATTATATGAGTTACTCTCCCCAGAGCAGTAAGGGAAGAACGTATTAATTTTTCTTCAGAATATTTTCTTCCATTAACCTCTCTCTTTCCAGCATTGAATATAATCTCATTATTGCTAAACCCTTCAAATTCTTTAAAAATATTACATCTAATCCTGTAGCCTGTTTTAGATGAGAGATATCCTAGAAAACAATCTATTTCTCTCTCACTAAGAGGTCTTACAAGACTAATAAAAGTCTCTTTTCTGGCCATTAATGAAATGTTCATCTTCAAATAACCTCTAATCTCTTTTTAAACCTTATCACAAGTTTTTTATTTTTTATATTTTTTTTCAACTCCCCATCAAGTGTTGCAACAATAATATTCTTATTCTTTTTTGCATAATTTTTAATCCCTTCGTCAACATTTCTTAATCTCAAATCAATTTTCTTGAACTTATTTTTCTCTAATAATCTCAAGGCCAGTTTTGAATCTAATCCTTCTAATTCTTTTATAACTTGTTTTGGAATAAGGACATCATATCCAATAAGCTCTTCAAAGAAATCTATTTTTTGCTTAATACATGTAATTATAAAACTTGTATCCAAAAGCACTTGTTTCATAATTTAGTTAAGCATTAAACATTTATAAATAATACCTTCTATTATTATTTCATGCAGGAAAAAGAGAATATTATCAGGATTCTTGAGGAAACAAAGATTTCTATTAAAAATAAAGATATTATTAAATTAAAAGAATTAAGTAACCAAACAATCCACACAGCATCTATAAGTCAGGACCCAGATAATATTGCTATTGCTGTTATTGTTTATTCATTAGGTAAGATAATTGAAAGGGGTTATTATGGGCAGGCTAAACTAGGCAAGGAAATATCTACAAATATTAATAATTCTATAAATGCATTAAAAAAGAGTGATGACTTTGAATTAAGAAAAAGTTTGGAATTATTTAGAAAATCTCTTGAGATGCATTCTAAAAATTTAAAGAGTTATATCCAAGATGTTTTTAGAAAAGCAAGTATAAACAAAGCATCAAGAATTTATGAGCACGGTATTTCTATGGAAAAAACAGCGAGTCTTTTAGGAATTACAATGTTTGAGCTTGCAGGTTATGCAGGACAGACAGGAATCTCAGATGTTCCATTAAGTAAAACCCTTAATGCTAAGTCAAGAATCAAACTAGCAATGGAGATGTTTGAATGAAAATAATATTTGTAAGGCATGGGAAGACAATTGAAGGAGCAAAAAAAAATTGGTTAGTAAAAAGAGGAAGAATTCAAGCAAATTTTCTTGCAAAAAGATTAAAAGAATTTAAAATAGATAAAGTTTATTCAAGTGATTTAGCTAGAGCTAAACAAACAGCAAAAATAATCTCTAAAGAATTAAAACTTCCTATAACATTAACTTCTGATTTAAGAGAATATAAGATAGAATCAATGAGAAGAAACAAAAAAGATTGGGAAAGTTCTGAGATAAAACAATTCAATGAACTTAAATCTTTTTTAAAAAAGATTTCAAAAAAACCAGACAAGACATTGACTGTTTTATTAGTGTGTCATGGATTTACAAATAGGTTCATTATCTCTCATTTTTTAAATATTAATCATAAAAAATTATTTTTCTTTAGACAAAAAAATACTGGTATTAATATTGTATACTGGGCAAATAAATTTAAAAATTGGAGGTTAGATGTAATGAATGATTTCTCGCATCTCCAAAAAATCCAAAAATGACAAAAGCAATAATCTTTGATGCAAGTACTCTAATAAGTCTTGCAATGAACGGGCTGTTTCCAGAATTCAGAAAATTAAAAGAGGCTTTCAAAGGAAAATTCATTATAACACAAGATGTAAAATATGAGATAATTGATAAGCCAATAAAGATAAAAAGATTTGAGCTTGAGGCACTAAAGATAAATCAACTACTGGATGACAAAGTTCTTGAGATGCCAAAATCTCTTGGTGTGGAGGGGGGTGAAGTTGCTAAAAAGACTATTGAATTAAGGGACATTGCAAATACAACTTTTTATAGCACTAAAAAAGATATACATATAATTGATAAAGGAGAGGTTTCTTGCCTTGCTTTAAGCAGAATATTAGACGAGAAAAAAATAAGTAATATTCTTGCTATTGATGAAAGAACAATGAGGATGCTTGTCGAAAAACCTCAGAATCTAGAAAAGCTTCTTGGGAAGAAATTGCATACAAGAATCACCTCTAGAAGACAAAATTTTAAATTTTTTAGGGGGTTTAAGATAATTCGTTCTGCTGAATTAGTCTATGTTGTATATAAGAAAAATCTTGCAAGACTGAAGAACGGGCCTGTTTTAGATGCTTTGCTCTGGGCTGTTAAATTCAAGGGCTGTTCTATATCCCGAGACGAGATTGAAGAGATAAAAAGATTGGGATGAGGAAAGCTTAAAAATCAGTTATTTCTTGTAGATATTGAGGGTCCGTGGTTAAATGGTATAATTTGCGACTCCAGAAATTGATTCGGGAGACATCGCAAGTCGGGAGTTCGATTCTCTCCGGGCCCATTTTAATAGTGCAATAATTCTTATAAACTAAGTAGAGATTAAAAAGTATGGATAAGGAACATTTTAGGGAATATTTCCTAAATAAGTTTAGTGTAATCGGAATTGGGGGGTTAATTCTTTTAGCTGTAATCCCCACAGGACTTTATAAGAAAATATTACCCCATAAAGTCATGGATGAAAAAGCTGTTTATCAGTGTTTTAATGAAGAAGAAAGTAAGAAGTGTGATTTAAGAGAGGGAAGTTTACCTTGGCGATTTAGTAGTAAAGTTAAATGTGATGAATTAGACTCTTCTTACCAAAAAACAAACAAATCATATTCTTTGGACTTGGATAAATATGAATGTATAAAATTAACATCCAATTAATAATAACATGAAAAAATACAAGGATTTTCTAAAGCAAACCTTTAAATACTTCATATGAATATTCCTTCATATGTCAGAAATCTCATATATTCAATTTCTGTGCACATTAAAAAATAAAAATGAAACAAATTTTTTAACATGAAATGCCCTACATATCATATATTTTTTAAGAATCTTGCTAATCCGTTAAAGGTTAATATTATCTCATTACTTAAATATAAAGAGATGAATGTAAATGAATTAGTAAAAGAGCTAAAAGAGGAGCAGAGCAAGGTCTCGCATGCTTTATCTGCTTTAAATCACTGTAATATTGTTGTATCAAGACAAAGTGGAAAGAATAAGATTTATTCTCTTAATAAAACTACAATTGTTCCTATGCTAAAGCTTATTGATAAACATAAATGTAAATATTGCCCAGGAAGATGAAATTAGAAAAAATAAATTTCAAAAGTTCAAGAGGATTAAATTTAGTAGGAGAGTTACACATACCAGAAAATAAAACAGGTTCTATAGTTATTATCTCTCACGGATTTGCAGCAAGAAAAGATAGGGAAAGATTAATCAAAATGGCTGATGCTCTTAGTAACAAAAGTATTTCTACATTAAGATTTGATTTTTCTGGTTGTGGAGAAAGTGATGAAGATTTTATTTCAGTTAGTAGAGAAATTGATGATTTAAAATCTGCGATAAAATTTGTAAGAGATAAAGGGTATAAGGATATAGGACTTTTAGGTGAAAGTTTAGGAGGATTAGTTACATTAAACGCATATGATGAAGAAATAAAATCAGTGGTTTTATGGGCTCCTGTGACAGATAAAAGAAGACCGGAAATAGAAGAAGGTATAATAGAATCAAATGAGGATGTTAGTAAGGGAGATAATGATTTTGTTGTGCATAAAAAAGAGGGTAGGGATTTTAGGATTAAAAAAGAATATTTTGAAGAGAGAGCTTCAGTAGATAAGGAAAAATTATTATCTAAGATAAAATGTCCTATCCTTGTAATCCATGGAGATGCTGATGACACAATCCCTTTAGAATGGTCTAAATATGCTGTAGAGAATCTACCAAAAGGTTCTAAATTAGAAATAATAAAAGATGGAAGTCATGCACTTAATGATAAAATGGGGGAAGTTATTCCCCTTACTTCAAATTGGTTTAAGGAACATCTAAAATGAAACAAATATACCTTGACAACGCAGCAAGCACAACTGTTGCACCTGAAGTTGTAAAAGAGATGCTTCCCTATTTTAGTGAAAAATACGGAAATGCCTCTTCACAACACTTTAAGGGGCAGGAAGCAAAGCAAGCCATGGAAAAAGCAAGAGAAATAATTGCCAAATCAATTAATGCCAAACCCAATGAAATAGTTTTCACATCTGGTGGGACAGAATCAAACAACCTTGGACTTAAGGGATTATTTTATAGTAATTATCCAGATAAAAATCACATTATTACAACAAAGATAGAGCATGACTGCATTTTAAACACCTGCAAATGGCTTGAAAAACAAGGAGCTAAAGTAACTTATTTAGATGTTGATTCAAAAGGGTTTGTTAATCCAGAAGATATTAAAAAAGCAATAACGCCTAAAACTATCTTAGTTTCAATTATCCATGGAAATAATGAAATAGGGGCAATTCAAGATTTACAAGCAATTGGAAAAGTCTGCAATGAAAAAGGTGTTTTATTTCACACAGATGCTTGCCAGAGTTATACTAAAACAGAAATAAATGTGAAGAAGATGAATCTTGATTTAGTAACTTTAAATTCTCATAAGATTCATGGGCCAAAAGGAGTTGGAGCATTATATATAAAAGATGGGATAAAAATAACTCCCTTGTTCCATGGGGGGGGACATGAAAGAAAATTAAGAAGTGGAACAGAAAATATTCCTGGGATTATGGGGTTTGCAAAAGCTTCAGAGGTAATTAATAAAAAAGATATAAAGCATATGACTGAAATGAAGGATAAGTTGATTAATGAGATTCTTAAAATTCAAGACACAAGACTAAATGGCCCAAGAGATAAAAGACTTTGCAATAACATAAATGTCTCTTTTATGAATATAGAGGGTGAGGCGGTTGGAGGATACCTTGAAAATGATAGAATTTATACCTCAACAGGAAGTGCATGCCTGTCTAACACATTAGAATCAAGCCATGTGTTAAAAGCAATTGGGCTTCCACCTGTCCAGGCAAACAGCTCTTTAAGGATTAGCATAAGCAAATACACCACAGATGATGAAATTGATTATTTTTTAGAGAAACTTCCAAAAATAGTAAATAAATTAAGGGAGATAAGCCCGCTTGTAAGATGAAAATAATATTAATAAGATATGGAGAAACAATTGAGAATAAAGAAGGAATAATTATGGGGCATTTACCTGGAGAATTATCTGAATTAGGTGTTCAACAAGCAAGAGATGTTGCTTTAAGACTTAAAGATGAACAAATTAATCATATTTTCTCTAGCGATTTAGCGCGTGCTTTAGATACTACAAAAGAGATTGCGAAATATCACCTCAACATTCCAATTACCTTTACTAAAAACATAAGAGAAAGAGATTGGAACAAATTTCAAGGATTAAAGAAAAAAGATATTCCAGATTGGGAGAAAATAAAATTTAATCCTGAACTTAATGGTGCAGAACCTTTAAAAGTATTGTATGAAATAGCTAAATTATTTATTGATAATATTGGCACCCAATATCCAACAGGAAATGTTTTGATTGTGGCACACGATATGATTAATAGGGCATTAATCTCTGTTATGTCTGGAAAATCCTGGGAGGATATTGAGAAAATTAGTAAAATCCCCCATACGACAATTAATGTATTCAATATTAATATTCAAAATGACAAAAAAAATAACATCAACAAAGAAATTCAAGAGAATTTCTCGCCAGCAAAATCAGGCTGTGCCTACGCACAGAAAACCAAACAAGATTTTGCCGGAAACAAAGCTTAGTGAATTATTGAGCAAGAATCCAAAAGCAGCAGAGATTTTGTTTGAGTCTGGAATGCATTGTGTTGGTTGTGCAATGGCTGGTAGTGAGAATATCGAGCAAGGCTGTAAGGCACATGGTATGAGCAAGAAGCAGATTGATGAGCTTATTAAAAAGCTGAATAGAAAATGACTTTCATAAACTTATTGGCGAAAGTATTCAAACATAAATATGTTATGGCAGGTGCACCAGCAATAATTATTAATTCCGATAAAAGGATTCTTCTTGGAAAAAGAGATGGAAAGATAGGCATATACCCTAATTTATGGGGATTACCTGGAGGGATGATAGAATATGGAGAAGATATAGGTAAGGCGATTAAAAGAGAACTAAAGGAAGAACTTGGTGTTGATAGTGGGATTATAAAAAAATCAAATAATATATATGAAAATCTACCAAACAAAGAATGTAACATTCATACAATAGATATTCCTTATTATTGTAAAATTAAAGGAATCCCAAAACCAAGGGATGAGACCTCAGAAGTAAAATGGTTTGAGCCATCTGAGATAAAAAAGATGAAACTAGCATATTCACATAAGGCTATATTAAAAGGGGAGGGGCTGATTTAAATGACATTAAAATATTCAAAGAAAGTCATGCAGAATTTCATGCATCCTAAAAACATGGGTGAAATAAAAAATGCAGATGGTATTGGCAAAATTGGAAATCCCACATGTTTATTGCCAGATGAGAAAATCTTTATTGATAAAGAATTCAGAGAAATTAGAAAAGCTGAGAAGAATCATTTGGTCTTATCACACGATGCTTCTAAAAATAAAATTATTGGGAAATTTCCAAGAAACTATAAAGGAGAGATTATAACCTTGAGGAATCAGTTAGGAGAAATAACTTTAACACCTGAACATCTCATATACTCTGCAATTATCCCAAAAGGAGATAGGTTTAAGAGAATCATAGGCAAAAAAACATTAATCCCTGCATGGCATCATTCAGAGCAACTAAAAAAAGGAGATATTGTTCTATACCCTATTCCAAAAATAAAAAAAGATATTAAATTCCTGAAGATTAATATTAAAAAATCTAAATGGGATTTTAAAAGTAAAAAAATCCCGAGCAAAATATCTGTTACTTCTGGATTATTAAGATTATTTGGTTATTTTCTTTCAGAAGGGAATATTCAAGATAAACCTTCTAAAACCTACATTTCATTTTCATTAAACATCAAGGAAACAGAAATTGCAAAAGATATTGAGAAGATAGTTAAAAAATCATTTAATTTAGATGTAAAGACTAAGGAAAATCCTAAAAAAAACACAACTGTTGTTTTTATTTATAACTCCCAATTAGCTAGATGGTTCAAAAAATTGTTCGGGAATGGTGCTCAAAATAAATATTTACCAGATTTTATGATGGTCCTGCCAATAAAAAAACAGGAATCTTTAATTGAGGGCTTATGGAAGGGAGATGGATGTATAAATACAAAGAGAATTGGAGCAAGAGCAAGTTATGTCACAATTTCATATTATCTTGCACAACAATTAAAATTTCTTTTACTAAGACAAGGAATTATTCCTTCTATTTATGTAGAAAAAGAAAAAATGTCTAAATGGGCAAATCATAAAAAAGCTTATAGAATCCATGTTGGGCAGAGAGAATCATTAATCAAATTGTGTAAAATCTTGAATATGAACTATAGCCCAAAATCCTATGAATCGATTAGTTCTTGGATTGATAAGGATATTTTGTATACTTCCATAACAAAAATAGAGAAAAGGTGTTATAAGGGAAAGGTTTATAATTTAGAAGTTGAAAAATCTCACTCGTTTGTTTCAGAAGCCTTTTGTCTTCATAACTGTGGAGATATTATGTGGGTTTATATCAAAGTTAGTAAAAAAGGAAAGAATGAAATAATCAAAGATATAAAATTCAAGACATTTGGTTGCATGGCTGCTATTGCAACAACCTCAATGATAACTCAGCTTGCTAAAGGTAAGACACTTGAACAGGCAAAAAAAATATCAAGAGATGATGTAGCAAAATCCTTAAGGGGATTGCCTCCGATTAAGATGCATTGTTCAAATCTTGCATCTGATGCTCTTAAACTAGCAATTGAGAATTATAAAAAGAGAAAATGAAATTCTCATCTAAAGAAATCAAAGATTTATTTATTGCATGGTTAATGATTTCAATAGCATTTGCTATTCTGCTTTCTGGAGGACTTGGAGCATTTTTATCATTGAATGTATTTATAATATCTCTTGCAATATCTGGTTTAACAGTTGGAATAGGATTTTTATTTCATGAATTGATGCACAAATTTATGGCTCAAAAATATCATTTATGGGCAGAATTCAGAGCATTTTACAAAATGCTTTGGCTTGCTATTTTATTCTCTTTATTTGGCTTTATTATTGCTGCTCCGGGGGGTGTTATGATTAAGGGAAATCTAAACAGGGAAAGAAATGGGAAAATATCTCTGGCAGGACCTTTAACTAATATTGTCCTAGCCTTATTGTTTTTAGTTTTATTGTTATCAATTAATGCAACAGGAATATTAGGGTTGTTTTTTAGTTATGGTCTTACAATAAATGCACTTCTAGCTGCGTTTAATATGATTCCTTTTCCTCCATTTGACGGACACAAGATATATCAGTGGAACAAAGGCATTTATTTTATCACAGCAATCCTTGCAGTTGGGTTGTTTTTGTCAAGATTTATATATAATATTCCATAGTTAATTAAAAAGGTGATTAAATGAAAAATAAAACAAAACCATTTCCAAAACCAATCTCTTTAATGAAGTTACTTGGACCTAGTTTTATTATTCTGGCGTTAGGGTTAGGCTCTGGTGAAGTAATTTTATGGCCTTATCTTGTATCAAAATATGGGTTAGGAATTGCATGGGGGGCTTTATTGGGAATCACATTCCAGTATTTCATCAATATGGAGATTGAGCGTTATGCTCTTGTAAAAGGAGAGAGCGTATTTGTTGGTTTAGGAAGAATATTTAACTGGGCTCCTTATTGGTTTATACTATCTACGTTTGTTGGGTTTGGAATTCCTGGAATAATTGCAGCATCTGCAAAAGTATTCTCGCATATTGTTGGGGTTTCTGATGTTAGGTGGATTGCCATCCCTTTTCTTTTGTTAATAGGTTCAATTTTAAGTTTTAGTGAAACAGTTTATGCAAGAATGGAAAAAATAACTAAATATGTTATACTTGTTGGGGCCCCTTTTGTTTTACTTCTTGCTATTTTATTATCTCGTGGTGCTGATTGGATTGCACTTGGACAGGGTTTAATAGGAATGGGGGAGGGGTTTAGTTTTCTTCCAGTAGGAATTGCTTTTGCAACTTTCCTAGCTGCATTTGCTTATTCAGGTGCAGGAGGCAATCTTAATCTGACTCAGTCAATTTATATTAAAGAAAAAGGTTATGGAATGGGAAAATACTCTCAGAGAATAGCTGGTCTTTTTAGAATCAAGAAACATAAAAGAATAAGGCTTGCAGGTCATGATTTTAAATTAAATAAGGAAAATCTAAAGAATTTTAAAATATGGTGGAAAAGAATTTCACTTGAACACCTGATGATTTTCTGGTTTGTGGGTTTTGTAACAATGTCTTTGTTGATGCTGCTTGCTTATACTACAACTTATAAAACAGAAGGATTGGGCGAGGGAATAAATTTTGTTATAAATGAGGGATTAGTTATAGGACAAACACTAGCGCCAATTTTTGGGTTGTTATTTTTAATTGCTGTTGTAATCATGCTCTTCCAGACACAGCTTGGAGTGATGGATTCCACCTCAAGAATAATGGGTGAAAACTGGGCATTTAAAAGAATAAATTCAAATAAAGAGGGAACTATTAATTTATCTAAGATTTATTTCATATTCTTATGGGCACAAATTGCTTTTGGAATTATATTGCTCTCATTTAATTACGAGCCTTTGTTTTTGATTATTTTAGGTGCTATTATAAATGCATTTGGCATGTTTGTCCATGTTGGGCTTGTAAACTGGATGAATTATAAAATTCTTCCAAAAGAAGTTCAGGCATCTGTACTAAGAAAAGTTATTATGGCTGGAATCTTTATCTTCTTCGGGATATTTAGTGTTGTTATTCTCTGGAGCAAGATTGGGGGATGAAACTAGTTTCCCATAAGTATTAAAAAGCCATATTGGGGATTATTAGCATGGAAAACTGTCACATAAAATGTAAAACAATCATTAGTAATCTTTCTACAAATGCTGATATCAAAAAAGTTTTTAATAAAAATGATTCTTGGGGAGATAAACCAGGATTTTATGTAGAACATATAAAAGGAGATTATAAAAGTCATTTTGTTGTCCAAGTTGGAGATAAAATATTAGACCCTTTTTTAGAAGAGATGGGAGAAATTCCAATCAAAGAATATCTTAATCAAGTATATAAAAACCCAGAAGAATTGAGAATAATATAAAAATGGAAAATCGTAATGTTGGATGGTTGATTATTGGAATTGCGGTTATAATGGCAATTATAGTTCTTATTTTTAATTCAGCTTTGAAAAATATTGCTGGAAAGGGTTGTGCAAATGCTAATTGCACAATGTATCAGGCCTTTTCAGTTCAGACAGGGATAAGCTTGAGCATTGTTGCTGTTGTTTTAGTCATTGGGTTAGTAATTATGTTTACAAAACCAAAAGAAAGAATTATTGTAAAAACAATTAAAGAAAAAAAGAAGAAATTAGACTTAAGTGGTTTAGATAAAGACGATAAAAAAGTAGTTGATTTATTACTTGAAGAAAACAAAGCAATGTTTCAATCAGATTTAATGGAAAAACTCAATATTGGTAAAGTTAAAACAACCCGGCTTCTTAACAGGCTTGAAGATAAGGGATTGATTGAAAGAAAAAGACGTGGAATGAATAATATTGTAGTGCTTAGGGATTAAGATTATACTCTTCTAAATAATGAAAATGTTTAAATAACCAAAGATTAGTATTTCTAAATGCCAAAAAATAATCTACCCTTTAATCAAAAAGATATTGGTTATATTGTAAGTTGGGATAATAGTTCTAGAGATCCAGAAGGTTATACTGTAGTTAGAAATCTTAAATCTTTTAAGAAACAACTAATGTGGAGAAATGGTTTTGATAGGCCTTATCAAGGACTTGTACATGATAATCCTTCAATAAGGCAATTTAGAGATTTAGATGGATTTTTGAAAGGAAAAGATCAAAAATGGGTTGGATGGCCAAGGGGGTTGCCAAGAAATAGAAATCTAACTGATAAAGAATTAGATAAAACATATAAAAATTTAGGGAAAAAGATAATAAGAACTTTTTCTCCACAAGAACAAGTTGAAATAATCTTACCTATGTTTTACATAGAGTAATTCTAAAACTATAAAAACTAATAAAGAGTTTTTATTATATGAATAGAAAAATAAAAGGGTTGATTGAAGTACTTATTATTGTAACTCTTTTCTTGTTATTTTCTTATCTTGTTCAGAAAAATATCAGTTATTTTGAAAGTTTAATAGTAAATGATGTTCTTGGAATTTTGGTGTTTATTTTTATTGAATTTATATCAATTGTTGTAGCTCCAGTTACCACACTCCCCTTAATTCCCATAGCTTCCAACTTATGGGGATGGGTCTTGACAGGATTGATAAGTATATTTGCATGGTCTTTTGGGGCTTGGGTGGCTTTTGTTATTGGGAGAAAATATGGTGTTCAAATAATAAAGAAGTTTATTTCGTTAAAAGATATCTATAGAATTGAGAAAAAGGTTCCTGAAGAGAGTTTATTCTGGACAGTTGTTCTTTTGAGACTCATAACCCCTGTAGATATTTTAAGCTATGCCTTGGGGATATTCACAAAGATGGATATAAGAACTTATTTATTTGCCACAATAATCGGTATAACTCCTTTTGCATTTATATTTGCATATCTCGGTTCTGTTCCAATTCAGTATCAGATAATTTCTTTTTTGGCATTTGGAGTGTTAATTTTAATTGGATGGGTGGTCAGAATAATCTACAAAAAGTATTTTAAATGATGAATTAATAGATATACTATGAAAAAGAGTAAGAAAAGAGGAAGCAAGAAAAAAGTTAATGAAAGAAATAATAAAATTCTATATATTGCAATAGGAATTTTTGTATTAATCGCGTCAATATTTCTTTATAGTTATTTTAAACCCTCTGATAAGGGAGAAGTTACTTTTGATAATCTTGCGATATGCCTAAAGGCGAACAATGTTAAGATGTACGGAGCAGAATGGTGTGGCTATTGTAAAAAACAAAAAGCTCTTTTTGGAGATTCGTTTCAATATATAGACTATGTTGATTGTGATAAAAATAGAGAAACATGCAGTGCTGAAAGAATTAGCGGTTATCCAACCTGGGAAATAGGTGGACAAAAATACTCTGGAGTCCAATCATTAAGAAGATTATCTGAATTATCTGGATGCGAATTAGAAAATGCTGAATAATCTGAAAGATACAATAAGGATTATAAAAATAATTCATCAAGATAAGAAATACATTACAATTACATTAATTACAGCAGTAATCCTCTTTATTTCTCTTTATATTGTGGCTCTTTCTGGAATAGCAAGTTATAGTTTAAAGAGTTTTATTGAGATATTTGGATTTACTCATTCTTTCTTTACTTTTTTCATGTACATTTTAATAGCTTTGTTAGCAGGAGTTTATCTTAGTCTATTAGTATATAAAATTAATCTGAAAAAACCCTCGCTTAACAAAGAGAAGAATTTTTTTCACTGGATTATTGGTTTTTTTGGAGTCTTGGTGGGGTTCTTGGGCTGTCTTGCATGTGGTACTACTTTTTTTGGGTTGTTTGCTACACCTGTTGCATTGACCTATCTGCCTTTTTTGGGATTTGAATTAAGGATTCTTTCTGTAATCGCATTATTAATTGCAATATACGTTATTTCTAAGAATTTAGTTGAATGCGAAGCTTGCAAAATAAAATGAGAGATGCTATGAAAGCTGCTGAAAGAGATGGACGATTTGATGGTTTTGATGAGCTTGATTTAACTACTCTAAGAATAGATAACAAATACTTAAGAAGCTCTGGCAGTCTTAGGGGGTGCATAGTGTCTAAACCAAGTAAAAGGCCAAGTGATATTATTAGAGAATGCAATTCTGCTAAACTTTATTATGATGATAAAAGAGATACTGAAGAAGCAATCAAGAGAATAAAAAAACATTTTTATTCCAATAATTAACAAACTATCCTCCTGAAACTAGTTTCTCCAAATCGCATATAAAGTATATTTTTCTTGATTATTTTATGGAAAACAAAAACCAAACACACAAGATGAAAGGAGGCAGGAAAACCAATACTGAACTCTATATTCAGTTAGCTATAATTGGCATTTTAGCAATACTAATTGTCTATAATACTGGTAAGATTTATGAATCTGGAGGTGTAACGGGGGCAGGAATAGGAATTGTTTCTGCATCAGAGATAACTCCAACAGGAGTCCCGGCAATATATGGAAAAGAGTTAGGAGTTAATTTTGATGAAGTAAGCCCAAATAATCCCGGAGGAGCAGATGCAAATATTGGCATCTTAAAAAACCTTGATAAAACACTAACCTTGCAAGGCTCAGACTTACAAAGGTACATAGATATAACAAGCCAGATAAGCTGCGAATATTGTTGCGGAGCCAAATCAGTAATACGCAGTGATGGAAGTGCTGCTTGCGGATGTGCCCACAGTTATGCGATAAGAGGGCTTGCAAAATATCTGATAAAAGAACATGGAAGCGAATATACAGATGATGAGATTCTTTCTGAATTAGGTAAATGGAGAGTTTTATTTTTCCCGGGAGTCCATGAACAAAAAGCAACTGCATTAAAAAGTCAGGGAATAGAAATTAACTACATTAACCTGGCAAGCAATGCATACAGAGGAATTGAAAAAGGTCAGACAAGTGGGGGCGGTATGGTTGGAGGATGTTAGATGAGAACTGATTTAACTTTTTTATTTCATCTAAAATCTTTCCTCTTTTCTGGAATTTTAGGAGATAAAATATATTTTAATACAAATGGAAAAAATAAAATACTCTAATAATATTGGAAAAGTGAAAGGAGGTAAATCAATTAAGATGGAAAGAAGAATCTGGCTATGGATAATAATTGGAATACTTTTTATTGCAGTTTTATTTCTGGCATTTAAAGCAGGAGCAGGAGGGGCAACAAAAAATGTGGTTCAAACTGCCGGAAGTGCAGCAAAAAGTGCAGCATCATCCAGTGGAATGGTTGGAGGCTGCTAAAATAATTGGGGTTTTATTTATTTTCATTAGATTAAATTAAACCAGAAAGGTAAAGAACAATGGCTAAAAAGAAATACATATGGATTATTGGAATTTTAATAATAGTTGGAGTTTTATACTTTATTTTAGGGAGTAACAGAGCAACTGGGTTTGCGGCACTAGATAATTTTAATAATGAAATAACTATCTATAATTCATTAAGTTGTGGCTGTTGTGGGTTGTATGCAGAGTATTTTAAAAAGAAGGGAAATTCTGATGTAATGGTTATTAATTCAGAAGATATGGATGAGATTAGAGAAAGATATGGTGTTCCTAGCAGGATGGAAAGTTGCCACACAACAATTATTGGGGATTATTTTGTTGAAGGACATATCCCCTTAGAAGCAGTGAATAAATTACTTGAGGAAAAACCAGATATTGCTGGAATTGCTATGCCTGGAATGCCTTCGGGTTCGCCGGGAATGCCCGGAGTTAAAAGAGGAGATTTTGTTATATACGCTGTAGACTATGAAGGAAGTTATAAGGAATTCATGAGAATATAAAAAATGATGTCAAAAAAATTATTATCGGTTATGCTGCTGATTTTTCCTGTTTTTTTAGCCAGGATTGTCAGTGCACACTGTCCTTTATGCACAGTTGGAGCTGGAGCAGCTGCGGCAGGAGCAGTCTGGCTTGGTGTTAGTAAAGTGGTTGTTGCTTTGTTTATAGGTGCATTTGCAATGTCAATGGGAATGTGGTTTGCAAGAATTATTGAAAAAAGAAAAAAATTTATCCCCTTTCAAGGTCCTTTAATAATTATAAGTATTTTCCTGCTGACTATCCTTCCTTTAATGCCAATCATAAAAGCTTACGGGCCACTTTCAGTGCAGTTAATCGGAGACTACGGTTCTTTATTAAACAGGACTTATATGCTGGATTATTCTTTAGTAAGCAGTTTGTTTGGGGGAATAATTACTTTTGTCTCTCCAAAAATAAATAAAAAAATCAGAGAAAAGAGAAATGGAAAAGGAATTCCTTTTCAGGGAATCCTGCTGACTTTTCTTTTATTGGGCATTGCAGCTGCAATAATCCAGTTTACTGTCTAAAATGAAAACAGCAAAATTAAAAACTTCAAAATCAAAGATTTTGAGCTTTCATTTTTCAGGGGGTATAAAAGAAAAATGAAAATAAAGAATTTTATTAAAAAAGTTGATGAAGTGAAAAACAAGGATAGTCTGGATATTTCTGCATGGGAAGATTTAAGCATAGCTTTGATGAATCTTGTAGGTTTAGAAGAGCATTGCTTTTTTAGCTATGTTAAAACGCAGGATGATAAGTTTCTGAAAATGCTGGAGAGTGTCAGAGAATTGAGAAAAAAGCTTCTTGCGCTTATTGTTAAGAAAGATGATGACAGTGAAAAGTGGTGTATGAGCAAGCATTTTCTTGCTTCAAGCATGAGATTATATGAAGTGGCAAACAGATTGCTTCATGAGAAAAAAGAGAAAGAAGCAAAAGAAATGTATAAAGATGCTGCAGAACTTTACGGGCTGTTTTGGGCACTCAATATAGATTCTAAAAATAAAATAAAATTAAAAGAAGGAAGCAAAAAGAGCAAGAGCATTTTTGCTTCAGTAAAAAAACTTCTTGAATGCTGCATGGAATAATATGGAAATTAAAAAAAATTGGACAGAAGAGAAAGGATTGTTTTTGGCAATAGCAATCCTAAGTGTATTTGTGATTGCTCTCTTTATTTATGTTTATGCTCCTCAGTTGGGGGGTTATGCACTTAAATCAACAGGAGCCAGGCAATATTCTATAGGAATCATAGAGATAACAGGAGATTGTGAAGATTGTTTTGATACTAATGCTTTGGCTGACGCCTTGATTAAGGAAAATAATTTAAAGATAAAATCCAGGGAAACTTTAAGTTATAAATCCCAAAAAGCTGAAGAAATAATTAATAAATATAGTATAAGGAAAATACCTGCATTAGTTGTTCTATCCAGAAATATTGAAAAAATAGGAATTGATGAACAGGTATTTTCAATTAAGAATAATTATGCCATCTTTGATAAAAGTGTTCCTTATGTTGACTTGGAAACTAATGAGGTAAAGGGGCTTGTTCAATTAAAGGAAATCCAGTCAGATAATTGCATTGAGTGCACTCCTTTGCTTCAACTAGAAAAGCAATTTGAAGGATTAGGTGTAAAGGTTAAAGATTATGAAATAATTAGCTCATCTTCAGACAGGGGAAGAGAGTTTATTGAAAAAAATGATTTGGAATTTACTTCATCTTTGTTAATAAGCAAGGATATTGAAGAATATTGGTGGATTTTTGACCAAATAAGAGATTCTCTTATTGAGAAAGAAGATAATTATGTGTTCAAAATTCCTTTTGCCCCGTATGTAAATTTATCAGATGGAAAAATAAAAGGAAAAGTTGAGATAATATTTATTAAAAATAAGTCATGTGAAGATTGCTTTGATGTAAATGAGTTAAAAGACTCATTTATGAGTTTAGGAGTTTATTTCGAGAAGGAGAAGAATGCTGATATTTCTTCAAATGAAGGAAAAAATCTCATGAAAAAATATAATATAACAGCAATACCAACAATAATCCTGTCAAGAGAAATTCAGGACTATGATACCATTAAAAAAATGCTTGAACAGGTCGGAACTTTTGAAGAGGACGGCAGGTTTGTGTTCAGAAAATTAGATTCACTGAATGTTAAATATCAGGAGACAAATAAAAATTGAAAGGGGGTAAAAAGAAAATATGGATACAACAACAATTGTAATAATCGTGATTCTCCTAATTGCATTAGGAATATTTGTCGGGACTCAGCTAAGCGGGAACAGCACAGGGGAAAGCAATGCAAGGAGTTATAATTCATATCCAAGCCAGCAATATGGGGGCGGAGGATGTGGAAGGTAGTGATTATTAAAGAAACCCGAATAATTCATTAATTTAAAATGGAATATCTATGTGAAAATTGCAATAAAAGTTTTAACAGCGAGGAAAGTTTTAGACAGCATAATCTTGCAAAACACACTAATGAAAAACCCAGGAAAGTAAATTTTAAAAAGTATTTTATTTTTACAGCTATTGCCCTGATATTAATTCTTTTAGCGCTTTCAGTTAATAATTATATGAAGATGCCTGGGCAATATGATGATTTTGCAAAGTGCCTGACTGAAAAAGAAGCTGTTGTTTATGGAAATGATTATTGCAGTTATACTGTTAAACAATTAAACTTTTTTGGCAAATCCAAAGAATACCTCACTTATGTAAAATGTATTGATAATAAAAAATTATGCGACAGCAAGAGCATTTCAATTACACCAACATGGGAGATAAACGGGGAAAGTTATTCAGGGGTTCAGTCACTTGGAGCATTAGCCCAAATTTCAGGGTGTAATTAGTTTCTCCAAAGTAATTATAAGTATTAATTTTCTTGATTATTTTATGGAAAAGACATTTAATATAAAAGGTATGCATTGCAATTCATGCGCACAGCTTATTGAGAACAATCTTAGGGATCTTGTAAACAGCATCTCAGTAAGTTATTCCGAGGGAAAAGCAGAGATTGATTTTAATCCAGATAAAATATCTGAAGATGCAATTAGGAAAAGAATAAAAGAACTTGGTTATGGGGTTGGTGAAGAAGAAAAGAAGAAATCAAATAAACTTGGATGGATAGTTCTAATAATAAGTTTCTTTATACTGATTTATGTTCTTTATGACTTATTTGGAGGTATTAATTTCACTCTTCCTAATTTGGGCGAGAAAACAAGCCTGTTTTTATTATTCTTTGCAGGATTATTAACAGGATTTCATTGTGTTGCAATGTGCGGAGGGTTTCTTGTTTCTTATACAACTAAGAATGCACTTAATGGGCACAAATCATTTTACCAGCATCTTGTTTATGGGGCAGGAAAAACAATTTCATATACTATTATGGGTATCTTGTTTGGCCTAATTGGAAGCATATTTTTCTTTACACCATTACTAAGAGGGGGGATAGCTATCTTTGCGGGAATATTCATGATATTCTATTCCCTCTCTATGTTCGGATTTGGCTTTTTCAAAAGATTTCAGTTTAATCCTAAATTTTTAACAAAAATTGCATCTAAAAAATACAAAGGAGCTTATTTTGGTCCTGCAATGACTGGCTTGTTAAATGGCTTGTTTCTTGCATGTGGTCCTTTGCAAGCATTATACATTTATGCAGCAGGAACAGGAAGTGCTATTAGTGGGGGGGCAAGTTTAATGGCATTTGGCTTGGGAACTCTTCCAGTTATGCTAGGATTTGGAGGAATTGCAAATGTTATCAGCCATAAAGCAACTAAAAAGATTCTGAAAATATCTGCAGTGATAGTCTTAGCTCTTGGATTGATTATGCTAAACAGAGGCTTGGCTTTAACAGGTTCTGGTTATGATATGAATAGTATGATTAGCAAGGCAAAAGGAGTAAGCGGGGTTGATGCAAAAGTGTTTATTGATAGTGAGGGGTATCAAGTAATAAACATGGAGGTTAATAGATATGGCTGGAGTCCTGACAGTTTTGTATTAAAAAAAGATGTTCCTGTAAAATGGGTGATTGATGGCAAAGAGATAACTGGCTGTAATAATGAAATACAAGTCCCAAAACTTGGGCTTAAGTTTGATATTAAAAAAGGAGAGCAGGTAATAGAGTTTACTCCAACTAAAGAAGGCTTAATTTCATGGAGTTGCTGGATGGGCATGATTCCAGGAACATTTATTGTTACTGATACAGGTGTGGCTAGCCAAGAGCAGATAAATTCAGCAGAACAGCAGGCAACTGCTTCAGGAGGGAGTTGTGATGGAAGTTGCGGAAGTCCAAGTTGTGGAGGCGGCACATCAAGAGGCTGTGGTTGCGGGGGATGATTATTTCTTCAAACTAAAAAAACATTTATATACATAATTTCTGTAATATTAATATGAACAAACGGGGTGATGGATTAGATTTTGCAAAGTATTTTATTCTTCCTAATCCCCCGAAGGTCTTGCCTCGGGGATAAAGCTGGCAAAAAGATATTAAACAGCTTTGTCTTTTGAAATCTATGGAAGATGAACTTCAGAAATCAGCTCATAAAGTTTTTAAAATAAAATATCATTTCGTTTTTTGTATTAAATATAGAAAAGATTTGTTTCTCGTCGAAAAATATGTAAATTCAGTTAAGGAAATTTGTTTGGGGATGGAAAAAAGATATCATATGAAATT
>BDTJ01000036.1 GCA_002897655.1 archaeon BMS3Abin17 | reverse complement strand
AAATGTCAACTCCTGTTGCATCTGTTGCAGTTACATTAAATATTATTGAGTTTGTATTGTAGGTTTGGTTCAAGGGGGTATTTATTGTCACATTTGGTGCAGTTGTATCTCCTGCACTCACATTAACCAATAAGATTGAAGAATTAAGATTATTCAGAGTATCATTTATTGAAACATTAATATAATACTCTCCAGCACTTAATGCTGAGGTATTAGTCAGCACACCTGTTGATGAGACTATGCTGAAGGTTGAAGTCCAGTTAATTGTAAAACTATCAAGCCCAACACCAGCATCTGCTGCATTAATATCGTAATTTAGACTTTGAGCATTGGTTATTGATTGATTAGCCCAGTTTGTAAAATATGGTGGTTGAGTATCAATTGTAAAAGTCACAGATGATGAATTTTGATTATTGCTTGAATCATTTGCCCAGACAGTAACATTATGCTGTCCTTCTGCCCATGTAACTGTTGTTATATTTGAGCAGATTGTTCCTAAACTTATGTTCAACAACATTGTATCATTAGAATACCAGCAAGAATCAACACCAACACCTGCATCTGAAACAGTATAATTTACATCAAGTAAAGTATTAGTTGTGTTTGTGTTGTTTGATGGATAAACAATACTTATTAATGGAGGTGTCTGGTCATCAAATACAAGTGTAACACTCCAGACATCTGACTGATTAGAATTGCCTGCACTATCATTAAAATACCATGTCCAGTTTATTGTTCCTGTATCAATATTAATTGTTTTTGTAACTTCAATCTCTTGTCCGTCTGTCCAACTTGTTGCTGAATTATTTGCCCAGTCTGTCCCGTTATACCAGCTGAATATGTAAGTCCCTGAATTTGTATCATTCAATGTGATGTTAAAATAAACTAAATTCCCCTGAGGTGTTGATGCTGTCAGATTAGTTTTATTGTTTTCCCATGTTGGATAAGTAGTATCAATTGTAAATGTGACACTTGAGCTATTTTCATTACCAACGGTATCATTTGCCCAGACAGTGACATTATGCTGTCCTTCACTCCATATTACTGTTGTAATATTATCACAAGTTGTTCCCAAGGAGGTATTAACAGACATTGTATCATTAGAATACCAGCACGAATCTAAATTAGTGTCAGAAACTGTGTAATTAACATCTAAACCAGTATTTGAAGTAAAAGTATTATTCAAGGGTGTTGTTATGTTTATTGCTGGTATAGAGGTATCATTGTTTGTCAAAGGCAGATAATCTATCATCAAACTGTCATTAATAATATAACTTGTCTCTCCAATTCCATCACCATCTGTATCTGTTCCAGAATAATCACTCCAGTAATTACCTCCCATATTAGCTCCGCCAATTATATTTGTCCCTGCTGTCTTTGTTATATTAAAGTAATTCGTATAATTTATTCCATAAGTTTTCCAGTTTCTTCCGCTTCCCTGCGTGTTATTTATAATGTTATTCCATATTCTGTTGAAGCTTGAGTTTAAGGTTGGATCTGAAGAAGAAAAAATATAAATTCCTGCATAACCAGAAACAGAATTATTTTCAATAGTATTACTTGTTATATTATTGTATCTTGAATATTGGAAGTATAAGCCATATTGCTTACTATCTTTTATTGTGCTGTTTATTATCTGGTTATAATGGCTTGAAGCGAGAAAGATGCCCTCCCGAGAATTATTTGATACAGTTATATCTATAAGATTGCTATTAGAGATAGCACTTAAATAGATGCCATAATCATTGCTTAATGTAGTTATGTTGTCAAGAGTAGAATTCTCAGTGTATCTATGCCAATCCCCTATCCACCAATCAGTTAAAACACAGTCCTTTATTGAAACATTTGTTAATTTATTTGAGCTTGTTCCTTCTGATTTTATTCCATAAGTATTAGCAGTATCTTGACCGTCAATTGTATAACCTGCGCAGTTAAACAATACATTTGAGAATGTGATATTTATACAAGCATCTGGGTCATCTGAATTAATTATATCTTGTGTCAGTGTATAAACTCCTGCATTTGTTATGTTTGTACAATCTGATGGAGAATAAATATCTATTAAAGTCACACTCCAGACATCACTTTGATTATTATTTCCTGCTGTATCATTGAAATACCATGTCCAGTTTATATCACCCACGTCAATATTAATTATCTTTGTAACAGAAACTTCTTGCCCGTCTGTATAACTCACTGCTGAATTATTCTCCCAATCTGTTCCATTATACCAGCTAAACACATAATCTCCTGGATTAGTGTCATTTAGAGTTATATTAAAGTAAACTTGGTTGCCATTAGGTGTAGACGCTGTAAGGTTTGTCTTATTGTTCTCCCATGTCGGAGATGTTGTATCAACAGTAAAAGTCCAGTTTGAAACAGACCAGTTTGTATTGCTTGAAGTATCAACAGCAAGGCAATTCCAGATAAATGTGCCTTCTCCTGTTCCTTCCCTTATATGATAAACAAAATCATCAGTGATATCAAGAATCCAGAAATCATTTGGTGTTCCCCATGTTGAGCTGTCATAACTTAATACCCCTTTGGTTGTTATACCTTGAACATTATCTAAACCAAAACCTCCTATTTCAAAACCATCTGTTTGGTTATTCCCTTGTGCGTCAACATGATAGACAAAATCATCAGTAGCATCAGTAATCCAGAAATCACTTCCATTTGTTGTTATACCTCTTGGAGAATCAGAACCAAAGGCTGAAGTTGAGAAGCCATCACTTTGATTATTTCCTTGTGCGTCAACATGATATACAAATAAATCTAATAGATCAACAATCCAAAAGTCACTTCCATTTGTTGTTATACCATAAGGATTGCTAGAACCAAGAGCTGTTAAAATTTCGAAACCATCTGTTTGGTTATCATTAGAACCATTTACATGATAGACAAAATTATCATAACGATGAACAATCCATAAATCACTTCCGTTTGTTGTTATACCCCTAGGATTACCCGAACCAAGAGTGGTGGTTGAAAACCCCTTGCCATCTGATATATTATTTCCTTGTGCATCAATATGATAAACAATGCTACGGGCATAATCAGTTGTCCAGAAATCACTTCCGTTTGTTGTTATACCATAAGCATCAT
Organism: archaeon BMS3Abin17; assembly: GCA_002897655.1. Classification (GTDB taxonomy): domain Archaea; phylum Nanobdellota; class Nanobdellia; order Pacearchaeales; family GW2011-AR1; genus BMS3ABIN17. The sequence continues at coordinate 27,197 of BDTJ01000036.1, read as the reverse complement.
CATTGCTAAAACCTCCCAATGAAAATTTATCACTTTCACTTGTCCATCCTGACAAGGTGCTTATATCAAACAAATAATCTGCATTATTTGCACCTTCAACATCTGTATATATCTTCTGCCAGCCCCCACTCCAGTTTCCATATAAGCTTACATAACTTATACCATTATCATCTCCAACTGTGCAATTGAATAAGATTGAACTTGCTGTAGTTGTAGAATCATCAGCAGGTGCATTAAGTGTAACTGTTGGTTCAGCTATATCAGTCAACGTAACACTCCACACATCTGATTGATTAGAATTTCCAAAAGTATCATTAAAATACCATGTCCAGTTTATGTCACCCACATTAATGTTAATTGTCTTTGTCACAGAAACTTCCTGTCCGTTTGTATAAGAAGTTGCAGAATTATTTTCCCATGCTGTTCCATTATACCAGCTAAACACATAAGTTCCAGGAATAGTGTCATTCAATGTAATGTTAAAGTAAACTAAATTTCCTTGAGGTGTAGAAGCTGTCAGATTGGTTTTATTGTTTTCCCATGTTGGAGCAGTTGTATCAACTGTAAATGTCCAGTTAGAAACAGACCAGTTTGTATTGCCTGAAGTATCATTAGCCAGGCAATTCCAGATAAATGTCCCGTCTCCTGTCCCTGATTCTATATGATAGACAAAATCATCACTACGGTCAGCAATCCAAAAGTCAGTTGGTGAACCCCATGTTGAGCTGTCATAACTTAATACCTCCTTAGTTGTTATACCGCGAGAATCACCAGTTGAAGAAAAACCATCTCCCTGATCATCCCCAGAACTGTTTACATGATAAACATAACCAGGATCAGTAATCCAGAAGTCACTTCCATTTGTTGTAATTCCCCAAGGCTCACCAGAGGTAAAACCAGAAGTGCTAAATCCTCCTGCTTTACTATTTCCTGAGGAATCTACATGATAAACAACCTTATTAACTATATCTGTAAACCAAAAATCACTTCCATTTGTTGTTATGCTAACAGCATCAGTAGCACCAGAAGCAGAAGTTGAGAAGCCGTCTGTTTGGTTATCTCCAGAAGCATTTACATGATATACAAAAGCATCAAAATAATCAAGAATCCAGAAGTCGCTTCCGTTTGTTGTAATTCCCCAAGGACTAGTAGAGCCAAAGGCTGAAGTTGAGAAGCCGTCTGTTTGGTTATCTCCAGAAGCATTTACATGATATACAAAAGAATCAGTAGAATCAGTAATCCAGAAGTCGCTTCCGTTTGTTGTTATACCATAAGGGCTAGTAGCACCAAAGGCTGAAGTTGAAAACCCATCACTCTGGTTTGCCCATCCTGACAAGGTGCTTATATTAAACAAATAATCCACATTATTTGCACCTCCAACATCTGTATACATTTTCTGCCAGCCCCCACTCCAGTTTCCATATAAGCTCACATAACTTATACCATTATCATCTCCAACTGTGCAATTGAATAAGATTGAACTTGCTGTAGTTGTAGAATCATCAGCAGGTGCATTAAGTGTGACTGTTGGAGCAGGGTCAATAATATGATCAAACTCAACAGAGCCATTAACAACTCTTAAATCAAAAACATCCTGAGTTCCTTCTAAATCATTCAGATAAACCTTATTATACTGATTGCTTACCAAACTGCTAAACTCTGCAATTAAGATATTCTTATCAACTTCATACACTTCTATTCTTGGAGTTCCATTAGGCTCACCAGAAGGCTCAGCAGAGTCATCCTTTGAGGAGTCATCCCTTGGGGAAACAACCCTCGGGTAAAGAGTTATATCTCTTGTATTATCCAAGGGAACTTCAAAAGTAACTCTTACATATTCGTTTGAATGGATTGTCTCACTCCAATTTCCATCAAGGGCTTTTACCTCTTCATAAATATCTGAAATAAAAGTTCTGTTTGAGTCTAAATGTTCTGCTTTTGTAATCTCAATAATCAACTGATAACTTTGATTGCTTAAATGAGGAACAACCCACTCAAGATAATCAATTAAAGAATTATTATTTGTATCATAAGCAGTAAAATTAACAAGAACTTTAGTAGTGATAGTAATATTACTTGATTCATTAGTTGTTTTATTTATTGAATTAAACGTCTCATCAACTAAATGATAAAATTTTATACTATTTGAATTCTTAACTTCAGAAGGAAGTTCGCTAAAAGCCAGAACATTTTCATAATGAACTTCATCAGGACCAACAATAGTTATGCTTTTACTCCTGGTTCCAGAAGTTTTTTCTTCAGAATAAGGTGCATCTGTATAATATTCTACAATAACTTCATCTTCATCACTAAGATTTTCTGTTATTTCTACTGTTACATTGTCTTCTCCTTCAATAATTTCTGTTACCCTACCAGTAATTCCAAGAAAGAAATTGAAAAATCTTGTTATGACTCCGCCGGTTATCTCAACAACAGGCTCTTTTTCTTTTATTTTTTTCTCGTTTTTTGTTTTTACACTTTCAGTTATGTCCTCTTCAGTATTATTTTGGTAATCTTTCTTTTTTACAGACACATTTCCCGCCAAATTAGGTAGTGTAACTGTAAGATTAGTCAGAGTTTCATTAGGATCTATATCAATTTTTATTTTTTTCTCCCATTTTACAGGTTTTCCAAGAACAGCACCATATTGAATAATATCGATTGTTAAATTGCCTCCAGTAATATTTGAAATTGTTTCATTAGCAATTGTAATATTCATTTCAGAAACATTTTGTTCTGTAATATTAGTAATTAAACTATCATTTATCACCGGAACTTGTGTTTCATTAGTTATTGTTTCATTAATTATAGTATCATTTACTATTGTCTCATTAGTTATTGTTTCATTAACTATAGGTTCCTCAATTGTTTCATTAGTTATTGTTTCATTAGGCTCAACAGAAGGCTCAGCAGAGTCACCTCGTGAGAGGTTCTCGTGCCCTCTTTGGGTATCCTTTGAGGAGTCATCCCCGGGGGAAACTGGTTCTTCTATAGTTTCATTAATTATAGTCTCATTTACTATTGTCTCATTAGTTATTGTTTCATTAACTATAGGTTCCTCAATTGTTTCATTAGTTGGTTCTTCTGTAGTTTCATTAACTGTAATTTCTTCTCCAACAGCTTCTTCTGGCTGCTCTTCAGTCAATTCTTCCTGAGAAGGAGCTTCTCCCACTATATCTCCAACAAGTTCTTCAGAAGGGGGCTCTTCAGACACTGGTTCTTCTTTTGATCCATCTGCTACAAAACTTGTCATAAAAGTGTAAAAACTATTTGTAAATCCTGAAATAATAGAACCAGTTTCCTGAAAATTAATAATGAAGTTTCCAGTAGACTGATTAGCAAAAATAAACCCCCCGGAAGTCAATACAAAAAGAAGCACTAAAAGAATCAAAGCAAAAGAAGTACTCTTGAAGAAAGTTGCAGAGGGTTTCTTAGAAATTACAGCACTTTCCTTTGTAGGCTTTTTTGGTTGAGAAGAATATCTTGTTCTTGCGATGCCATCTTTATCCCTATAACTTTCATAATAATAAGGGCCGAATTTCTTAATCTTTCCATTCACCCTCCTTTTAATATACCTCTTATATACCATAATCCCTCTTTTACTAAAACTTCTGAAAAAATTATGTGCTGTAACTATTTAAAGCTTATTATATTAAGGTTTTATAGAAGATATTGGTTTTATCTTGTAATAATCTCTAGGGCATCCCTATGCTTTAACTCATAAGCCTTACCTAAGGCCCTTTTTGTCCTCGCATCTATGGCTTTTATGAAGTTTTCTCCAAAATCAGTATGCAAAAAATAAGCAAAATCAAGCGCAGTTGAACCTTTTGGAAGTAAAAAACAATCTGGAAGAATGTTTCCTTTTGAGTCTCCAAGTTTATTTGCGCTTGCAGGAAAAATTGCAATGTAATTTAGCAAATCAAACACAGCAGAATTCAAAATTTGCTGAACTCCTGTCCCATATTCAAACTTTTCTAAAACAGTTTCTCTAATTTTATCCAAAGCCTGCTTTTGTTTACCTGAAAGTTTTTGTGTGTTTTTCAAACTTTCAGAGCCAGAAAATTTCTCATTTTCTGAATCATTTACCTTACCAATTATCTTAAAATCTTTATCACCTGGAACATAATCAATAAGTTTTGCTTTAGCTGCTTCTCTCAAAGCAAGTTCAGAATCAGCAGAACAAGGAACAATACTTAAATTTGGAAATTTTGCTCTCAATTTCTCATAATTTACCCTACCTTTTTCTGTATCAATCTTGTTTGCAGCAATAATCATTGGCTTGCTTTCTTTTCTTAATGCAGATGCAAACCCCATTATTTGCTTATCATCCCATGAACTTGGCTTTTCAGAAAGATTAAGTTCTTGCAAAACCTTCTTAACCTGCTCTTCTTTGACTTTTAATCCAGAAAACTGCCTTGCAACTGCCTCTGAAAAATTAATATTCCCCATTTCTGCCTTTCTTGCAAAGGTTTTCCATACTTTCATTAATATATTATGATACCACAAATCCAGCTCTGTTTCTAAAAATTTTATATCATTAGAAGGATTGTAACTTCCTTTTTCTACTTCTTCCCCTTTTTCATTTGTACTTCCAGATACATCAATCACATGTATCAGAGCATCTGCCTGGGTAATATCGTTTAGGAATTCATTTCCCATGCCTAAACCCTTGTGACTTCCTTCAATAAGCCCAGGAATATCTACAAGTTTTATAGGAACAAACCTTTTGCTATCAACACAGTATCCATGCTGTGGATTACACCGAGTATTAAACTCCTTATCAATACAATCTATCTTTACAAAAGCCATTCCTTCAGAACTTTTTAAAGTAGTAAAGGGGTAATTAGCTATTTTCACATCAGCTAATGTAGACGCTTTAAAAAAGGTCGATTTTCCTACAGATGGTTTTCCGCAAAGTGCTATAAACATTTTATTATATATTTAATCTTAAAGAATATTCCCCTCCTTTATTATATAAAATCTTCTGTTTAGTTAATGTGGCAAGCCTTTTCCTTATCTTGCCTCTATCTAAGGTTATATAATTTTGTACATCCTTAACCTTAAAACAGCCTTTTTCTTTTTTAAGCTTTATTGCTATATTCAGTAATTTATAAAATATATCTTCTGGAACCAGACTCTCTCTCATTATTTCACTCAAAATACGCCTTTTATTTGAAGAGAAAAAATTTATTTCTTTCATCTGTTAATTGATTGGGCAGACATAGATGAAAAGTTATATCTTTACCCATTAAAAGTAAAATTTAAGGGATTTCTGCCTCTTTGGTCAGATTATGAAAAGATAATTACAATTATTCTAATATTGATAATTATTATATTATTCGTATAAACCTATCATAGAAAGAATTAAATAAATAAAAAGCTTCTGGAATGCATGAGAAAAGATGACATATCTGAGGTATTAGAATCAATTGGATTAAGCAAAAATGAGGTTATTGTCTACTTAGATTTAATCAGAGTGGGAAAGTCTTCTGTGATTGATATTTCAAAAAGAACAGGACTGTATAGATCAAATACTTATGATATTCTTGAAAAATTATTGAAAAAAGGCTTTGTAGACCAGAGTATTGAAAATGAAAAGAAATTCTTTTACCCTATAGATCCAAATGACCTCCTTGATTATATAAAACATAAAGAGCAAGAACTAAAAGAAATAATTCCTGAAATAGAAAAAATACAAAACAAGCCTCAAGAAGAGAGAAAAGTGACTTTGTCAGAAGGGGTAAATTCTGTGAAAAACATAATCATGAATCAATTAGAATGTCAAGAACCAATATATGTTTATGGAAGCTCAAAAGAACCAGTACAGGTTTTAGGAGAGGCATTTTTAAATGAGTTTCATAAAGAAAGAACAAAGAAAAAAATATTTCTCAAGCGTTTGCATAGTATTGGCTCAATTAAAAGAGCAAGAGAATTAAATGCTCTTGAATATACAGAAGCAAGATATCTTCCCTTAAGCAGCCTAAAGATATCTATAAACGTATGTGGCAGAAAAGTTATTATTATTGTATGGGACATGCCTGTTTCAGCAATTGTAATAGAGAGCAGTGCAATAGCAGAATCTTACAGAAACAATTTCGAGCTGTTATGGGAAGAAGCACATTTACCTAATGAGTAATAACAAAATAATGTATAAAAAAATACTGTTCTTATTTATATATAATTGATTCTTATGTTTATTATGGTAGAAGTAATAGACCTATGCACAGGATGTGTTCAGGTAATAACAAATCCAATATGTCCTCACTGTTTTTCAAACCAGGTTATGACATGGGCAAGAGACAAGAATCTCTCAAAACAAGAGATTGATTCAATAAGAAAACAGCTTAGGACATTAGTGAATGAGGCAGAAGAAACTCCTTCAAGTACAAGGTGTATTATTTGTGGCTCAAAAAGGGTTAACCTCTGCATTTATTGCTTTACCAACAAGGCTTTTAGAATTGTAGAGAAAAACACAAATAACACTGTTACAAATGAGTTTAATGAGGATTTTGACACAAAGATCTGGACACTTAGATAAGAAAGTCTGAAAGGAGTCTGAAAGACATACTTGTTAGTATTTAATTTCTATAATATTCGATAATAATTCTTATAAATTGATAGTATGTATTTTTAAGATTGTTAAAGAAGTTCAGAAAAAAATGCGTAGATGGGGGCCTAATAAACCCATAAACGTTTTACAAAAGGAGGGATATACTTATAAGGAGTTATATTCTATTGGATTAAGGTATGGTTATAAGATAGCAGAAGAAATATTTATGAAAGAAATAAAATCTCTTCAAAAGATAATAAAAGATTCTAATTCTTTCAAATAATTTTCCCACAATTCTTTTAACAATCTTTAAATATAGTTCTTTTCTATAAATCACATGAGCCTGTAGCTCAGCCTGGTCAGAGCACTGCTCTTATATGAAAGTAATTCGTTAGAATTATTTATCTCTAGGACATAGGGAGTCTAAGAGAGGCAGGGGTCCACAGTTCAAATCTGTGCAGGCTCATATTAGTTTGAAAAATGAATATCCTTTTTGTATGTAAATGGAATAGATTCAGAAGTAAAGTAGCAGAAGCTATTTTTAATAAGATAAACAAAAACCCAAGATACAAGGCACAGAGTTGTGGATTTTTGCCTGGATTAGAGATAAGCAGAGATATTATCAAGGCTGCTAAAGAATCTGGATTTCCTATATCAAAAAAACAGCAAGGAATTGATTTTAAATTATTAATGTGGAGTGATATAATTGTGATTGTTGCAGATGATATTCCTAAAGAGATGTTTGAGAGGATACATCAGATTAATTCAAAAAAAGTGATATTCTTAGGTATAAAAGATGTTTTTGGGGCAGATACAGAAAAAAGAAAAAATACAATAAAGCTAATTAAAGAAAATATGGAACAATTAATAGGCAAGATTTAAAAGCAACAATCCACTTTATCAAACATGGCAAAAAAGAGGGTGAAGAAATCAAAACCCACTAAGCAGGATGATTCTAAGCTATTCGCATTCTTAGCCATACTTTTAAGTGTAGTTGGATTTATAATCGCTCTACTTGCAAAAAGAAAAGATAAATATGTTATGTTTTATGCTAAGGAAAGTTTAATTCTATTTATTACCGGAATAGTTGCAAAAGTTTTGACTGTGTTATTGATGATAACAATAGTTGGTGTATTGGCAGTTCCTATTGTCTGGGTTGCTTATTTTGTAATATGGGTAATTGCACTAATTAATTCTTTGTCAGGAAAACAAAGACCAACCCCTTTAGTTGGGAAATACGCTAAGAGCATAAAATTATAAAATGGCGACTGCAGAAATAATGCAAAGTTTATATGGAACAGGAATATTAACAGGACTTGGAGCAATAATGCTTGTATTTGTTATAGCAAGCTATATTTATTCCTCTCTTGCATGGATGGCGATTGCAAGAAAATTAAAATACAAACGTCCATGGATTGCCTGGATTCCTATTGCCAATGGTGCAATGATATTACAGCTTGGAGAATTTCACTGGGCATGGATCTTTCTTATACTAATTCCTGTTTTAGGATGGATTGCATTAATTGTTTTAATAATAATCGCCACATGGAGGATTTTTGAAAAGAAAAAATATCCTGGTTGGTTTAGTTTGTCAATGCTTCTCCCTCAAATCGGAGGAGTTCTTTATTTAATAGTAATAGGGTTTGTTGCCTGGAAAGATAGGAAAAAACCCTTATTCTAATTTATTTCTTATTCAGTTATCCAATAAAAATTTTTCAAATTTTTGAAGGCTTCTGAAGTAAAACTTGCAGAAGCTTTAAAAACTAATTTTAACAAATACTTTTAAGCCCCCATAGTTCAGAGGCCAAGAATGCTTCCCTTTCAAGGAAGTGACCCGAGTTCGAATCTCGGTGGGGGCGTTTTATCTAGAATCAAGGACTTCTTCAAAAGCTTGCTTATATCTTTTAGCAACATTTTCTATATACAAATCTTCCCTAGGAAAATCATACCTATCTCTTCTCTTAATACTATTAAGAAGAGCTTCCCTAACCCTTACTCTATTTACTTCTGGAATCTCTCCCATATAATAAGGTTCTAAATCATACTCTCCCTCTAAAATAACTTCCCCTGAATTTTTGACAAGCTCTTTTGTTCCTCCATTGCTTGTACAAATAACAGATAATCTAGAAACTAATGCTTCAATAACAGAATTTGGACAAGGATCATCATAACAAAGATGGATAAAAAAATCTGCTTGATTATAAAAATTAGGTAGTTCTCTAGAATCAACTTCTCCAAAATAAACAATATTTTTTCTTTCAAGCAAATAATCTGGTTCACCTAAAACCCATAACTCTGAATTAGGTATTTTTGAGTATTCAAACCCTTCAACTGTTGATTTTAATCTTTTTTCTTCTCTCCACTTAGCAGAACACAAAAAAATTGTTTTTCCATCTTTATTAGAATTATTGCAAAATTCATTAGGGCTTACTCCATTAGGAATCACAAAGTGTTGATTTTTATTCTTTCCAAAATACTTTTCAACCATTTTCCTACTAAATTCACTCTGATAAATTACTGCATCAGTTTTTTGGAAATTTTCTTTAATAGGTCTATTTAACTCATCAAGATCTCTATCAGGAACATGGTAAATGCCATCTAATCTTTGAATAATTTTTGCCCCTTTTTTTCTAGAATTATCTATTTTTCCAGGAGTATTAGAATCATCGCCAACAACAAGTAAAACATCATGTGGACTATCTTTTTCAACTATTTCAACTCCTAAATTTCCAAGCTCTTTTGCTAATCTTTTTGTGAATATTACTGGTCCAATATTTAAATTCTTTAATCTTCCTTCTAAATTATTTATACAGATTTTCATTTCATATAAAGGGTGCTATTTTTAAGAAAATTAAATGCAATTTGTTTAGCTTTTTCTTTCATCACACCTCTTCCTTCAACTTTATGATCCCAAAGATGTAAATTTTTATATTTTATTGGTGCTACCTCAAATTCCTTATCTCCATAAAAACCATAATTTTTTAAATGTTTTTTTAAGATTGTCATAGTATCTTTCTCAATCCTTTCCTGGGTTTTTACCTGACTAACCATATTATTGTGAATTCTATAAGAGTAAAGAACTTCAGGAATAAATCCAACCTGTAAATTGTTCCAGTCACTTAGAATAACCTTCAATAAAAAGTCGTAATCCTCCACACCTGTTAGAGAAGGGTCAAATCTCATATTTCCTATAGACTCTTTTCTCCAAGCTCGAGGGTGTCCCGGAAAATGAAAGTGCAAAATAAGATCTTTAAAATGTTTATTACACTCGTCTTTTTTAAAGACCCCTAAGAGATTTCCTTCTTCATTAATTTCTTCATGATTAGCGTAAACAAAACTTATTTTATTATTTGAATTCATGCAATCAACTATTTTTTCTAAAGCTCTAGGATGTAATCTATCATCATTATCAAGCCCAACTAAAACATCCCCTCCAGAGTTTTCAAGTAAAGTATTTCTAGTATAGCCTGCTCCCTGATTCTTTCTGTGATTTATTAACCTTAGACGAGGATATTTCTTCTGAAAATCTTTTATAACTTCTACAGAATTATCAGTACTGCAATCATCAACAATTAATACCTCGTATGACCCTCTAAAAGTTTGGTTTAATGCGCTTTCTAATGCTTGAGGTAAAAACTTCTCAGCATTATATGCAGGAATCATAATAGTTGCTTTTGGCTTACTCATTTCGTTACTATTAAATGGTATCTTTTAAATCTTCTGATTAAGATAATTTCCCAGAAATAATGTCTTTATAAAGCTTAATATATTTGTCAGATATCATATTCATATTAAATCTTTTATCAACATCACTTCTGCATTCATTAGGATCAATAGCATTAAGATTTCTTACATACTGAGCCATTCTTTTAACCATTTTGCCATCATCAGATGGATTATATTTAACAAGATATCCTGTTTCCCCATGTTTAACTGCCTCTCTGGCAGAACCAGTATCTAAGGTTATGACAGGTGTTCCACAAGCAAGAGATTCTATTCTTGTAAGACTAAAACAATCTCCAATCCTGATTGGGACAATAAATGCCTCTGCATTTTTATAAAATTCCTTTTTCTCATCATCATTTAATTCACCAACATATTCAATTTGTCCAGAGTGATCTTTAATCTCTAAGTCGTAAAAATCCTGTTCTGCAATATTTCCTCCAATTTTAAGAGGCAATCCTGTTTCTAATGCTACCCTTACAGCTAAATCCTGCCCTTTATCTCTTTCTATACTCCCTAAAGAAAATAAATAACCTTTTTTCTTATTTGTAAAAGGATACTCTCCTACAAAAATACCATTATTAATAACTCTTTTAACATCAACAAAATCTGAGAAAACACTACTTTGATAATTACTTAAAGCTGTGAAAAATATGTTTTCTTGCTTAGGTAAGGGTGATTTTTTAAATCTCTTTAATTCATGAGGTGTTACTATAATTGGTATCTTTTTTAATTTAATAGATTCTCTGGATCTTTTGTTAAACGTATTTGATAAAACAAAATTACCTGTATGGTCATGAATAACATCTAAATCATTATCAGTTACATAATCAATAATCTTGCTAACATGTTCTTCATAAGCATTTGGATCAGCTTCCATCTTTGGTTTAGCCCATTCACTTTGCCTTAAGGTAGGTAATAGTTTCCCACAAGGTCGAGAATCAGCAGGAGCAGCAGTTATAACATCATGCCCTTTCTCATCAAAGATTCTTGCTAAAGATAGAACAACTCTTTCAATCCCTCCGTACCCCATATCCAAGGTTATTGGAATATAAATTGGTGCTATTTGTAGTATTTTCATTTTCTATTTTCTTATTGGAGGGAATTTCATCTTCCATTTTATAAACTCTAAGATATTTACTAAATAGGAAATGTAGAATTTCTATTTAAACATTTATATCCTTTACCACTATAGAAGTGCACAAGAAGTTTTAAAAATAAACTTTAATTTTCAGGCAAATTCTTAACCATATAACCCTCATCATCTAATTCATATCCCAACTTCTTGTAATATTCTCTTACACCAACTCCACTAATAATTCGAAGGTTTTTTATCTTATTTTTCTTAGAAATATCTTCAGCCTCTTTAATTAATTGCTTTCCAATGCCTTTATGTTGTAGTGTAACTCTTTTTCTTTCTCCAAGTCTAAGAGATTTGCCATAAATATGTAACTCTCTGATTGTTGCACTACCTTTTTTTATTCTTAACCTCAATAAACCAATTAAGATATCATCTTTATTCACAATTTCTAAAAAATATTCATCACCTTTACTTGCTTTATACTTAGTTATCTTTAATTTTAAGTCTAAATTAACTTGTTTTTTGTCTCTAAGAGCAAAACCAACCTCTCTATATCTAATTTCCTTTAATTTTGAATCTTTTTTTCTTAATTCTGCTTCAATATCTTTTCTCAAATCAATTTTTATTGTTCCTGCAACAAGATATTCTGGGGGAATCTCTCTCATAACTCTCATTACCCTGCAATATCTTGGAACATTTTTCAACATCTCAACAAGAATTTTCTCTGTTTGTTCTTTTGTATAGGGTTTATACTTGCCTTTCCAGTATAACTTCTCAAGTTTAGAGCCAGGAATTACTTGACAAGGGTATAATTTTAACTGATCTGGCTTAAATCTCTCATCTGAAAACAATTTTTTGAATAATTTAAGGTCTTTTTTAAGATTACTTCCAGGCAATCCAGGCATAATATGATAACCAATTTTAAATCCAGCATCTCTTAGCTCTTGTGTTGCCTTAATAACATCATCTACAGTATGTCCTCTATTAACCTTCTTGTAAATCAAATCATCAATAATCTGAACCCCTAATTCAACACGAGTACATCCAAAATCTAATAATCTATCCACATCATAATTATCAGGACGAGTCTCTATACATAAAGCAACACATCTGTGCTTAGCTTTTTCATTAAGCTTTTTTGCTTGCTCAAGTGTCTTAGAAACCTTATTATTAAGTGCATCATAACATGATTTTACATAATTATATTGAAATTTCTTAGGATATTGTAAAAAAGTCCCCCCCATAATAATCATTTCAATCTTATCTGTTGGATGATTCATTACCTGAAATGCCTTTATTCTTGCTTTTACCTGTTCATAAGCACTATATTTCACATCTCTTGCTCTCATAACAACAGGACTCTTAGGAGTATAACTCTGAGGAACATCAAGTGAAGGACAATATATACAGGCACCATGATTACATTTACGAGGAGGAAGCATCACAGCTACAGGAGTAATGCCTGAAATAGTCCTTGTAGGTTTTCTTACTTCATTTTTACGTGGTTTTAACATGCTATCACACAATTTTTAAGGTTAAAAACACTTTCTATAATATGAAAACTCCATCTCAAAAACAAGTATGGGAAAATATTGCGCAAGAATGGCATAAATTCAAGATATTTCCTGGAAAAGGGGTAGAAGACTTTCTCAAAAAGCAAAAAGGGAAGATATTAGACCTTGGTTCAGGTGCAGGAAGAAACCTCATAAAAGTAAGAGGTACAAAGATGTATTTAGTAGATTTTTCAGAGAAAATGTTAAAACTTGCTGAAAAAAAAGCAAAAAAGCAAAAGATAAAAATACAAACTACTCAAGCAGAACTAACAAAACTTCCTTTTGAAGATAATTTCTTTGATGCTGCAATAACAATCTCCTCAATTCATTGTATTGAAGGAAAAAGTAATAGAGAAAAAGCAGTAAAAGAATTATTTAGAGTTCTAAAACCAGGTGCAGAAGTAAAAGTTGCTGTTTGGGACAAAGATTCAAAGCGATTTAAAAATGCTCCAAAAGATAAATATGTAAAATGGAGGGATAAAGGAGCAAGATATTATTATTTATTTAATGAAAAAGAACTTCATGATTTATTTAAAAAAGTTGGGTTTAAAATTAAAAAGAAATTAGATTCTTATGTTATGATTACATTTATTGTGAAGAAGCCCAAGAGATGATTGTTATTTTGAAGGGTAAGGTTCTATTGAATGAAGTACTCCTCTTATTGAAGGCCTCTTGCAAAATCCACCTCTAGAAAAATCAACTTCTGTTAAATGAAAATTATTTTCTTTTAGATATCTATCAACTGTACAAAGCATTCTATCTCGAGTGTCATATGATAAATTATTTGTTGAAGGGATTATTATTTTTGGATAAAAACCAGTCATAAAAAGCTTCCAATTATCAAAAAAGGGTTTTTTTATTTTTATTTTACCTTTTTCGCTTAATCTCTTGGAAAATTCACGATAAAGGTCTGACTTACTTTCAAGAGACATATTTGATAATCCTTCCATATTAAGCTAATTAATTAACTATTTATAAGAATTATTGTGATTATTTACTCTTTTTCTTACCTGTAAACTTTAGCATATCAAAAAGTGATTTTTTCTCAAACAAAATTATTTTCTTACTTGCATCATCTATATTAACTTTTAATAGGCCAAGTCCAGAAATAAAAACAGTACAAATCCAAAAATCCTTGTTATCTTTATTCTGAAGAATCATTATTATCCTCTGAAGTTTATTTTTTATTCCTTCCTTTTCCATTTTATCATAAATCATATCTTCTATTTCACTAAAATCAAGTTTTGAATTTGCTTTTATCTTTTTTGGGGTGAGAGTTCCTTTAAACATCTCAACAGGATGTAATTTAGTTTCTCCATCAAGCTGAAAATCAGAAACTCCTTGTATCTTCTTCGGAGTTTCTGAACTAAAAATTTCTGAAGATAGTGGTTTACAAGAAATTTCTATATTAAACATCTTTTTCTTAGAAGGAATATAAACATCAAGATGTGCTTTGTTATCTGGATTTTGTGGATTTTCTTTGTCAATAATAAAAAATCCCCCACAAAGATGGGCTTTTGGATTTTCTTTCATAAAATCCTTATATTCCTTAGAATGCTTTAATTTCTCAATGTAAAACTGCAGGTTCATGATAAAATACTGAATAGGGTGTTTATAAAACTTATTTTTCTATATAATAATCCTTATAAAGAATATTAATCTTAGTTATGTATGAGTAAAGAGCTAGAGAGTTTTTTAGGATTAACTAAAGAAGAAATTAAAAAAAGAACTTAGGGATAGAATGCCAACAGTTTCTGGGATAGAATTTCTTAAAACAATAGATAAAAAATATGGCGTTCAACCATGGCCTTTTATAAGATATTTAGCTCACTCTAATCCAGAATTATTAGAAAAAGGACTTAGACAATATTTAGATTATGATGGTGCTGAAAATTATCAAGCAATAAAAGAAGGTTTACGTGAAAATTATATAAATTGGTTAGTTATTAGTGATATAAATAATGAAAAAAAGGACTTATCAATAACTGGTGCTGGCGGCCTTCATTAATCTCATCCCTTCTCCTCAATCTCTTTTTTCAGTTTAGAAATAAAGGCACCAACTTTCATTGTCTCAATTTTTTTATTGCTCTTAATCCTAACAGCAATAGCCTTGCTCTTTTCTTCTCTGTCTCCTACAACAATAATATAAGGAATCCTCATTATTTCAGCATCCTTTACTTTTGAAGGAATAGTTGTCTGAGTAAAATCTGCATCAACCCTAAGATTAGGGATTGAGTTACCAAGCTGTTTTATAATTTTTTCAGCATATTTTGTATTCCTATCTGTAAAACTCAGGACTCTGACTTGTACAGGCATCAGCCATGTTGGAAGTCTCCCATTATAATGCTCAATCAAAATTCCCATAAACCTCTCTAAACTGCCATAAATAGCCCTGTGAATCATTACTGGTCTTTTCCTCTTGTTATCTTTATCAATGTATTCCATATTAAATCTCTCTGGCATTGAAAAATCTAATTGAATTGTTCCACACTGCCACTCTCTTCCAAGAGAATCTTTTAAGTGAAAATCAATCTTAGGTCCGTAAAATGCACCATCTCCTTTATTCAGTTTATATTTAATCTTCTTCTTTTTTAGGACATTTGCCAGTGCTTTTTCAGATTTATCCCAAATTTTATCACTTCCGATTCTTTTTTCAGGACGTGTAGAAAGTTCAACACGATAGCTAAAATCAAAAACCTTAGAATAAAAAAACTCAACCATTTCCATTATTTTAACAATCTCTTCTTCTAACTGTTTTTCAGTGCAGTATATATGAGCATCATCCTGCACAAATTGTATAGCTCTGAATAATCCTCCCAAAACACCTGAAAGCTCTTGCCTGTGGACAATTCCTAATTCCGCAACTTTTAAAGGAAGATCCCTGTAACTTTTTGGTTTTGTTTTATAGATTAAAATCCCTCCAGGACAATTCATTGGCTTTACTGCAAATTCTCTTTTTTCATAGTCTGTCAAGAATATATTCTCTTTGTATTTTTCCCAGTGTCCTGAAATCTGCCATAATTTTCTATCTAAAATTTGAGGGGTAGAAACTTCCTGATACCCATTTTGCTTGTGAACCTGTTTCCAGAAATTAATCAGCTCATCTTTTATGATTAATCCATTATTATGCCAAAACACCATTCCAGGTGCAGTTTCATTAAAACTATACAAGTCCATTTGCTGTCCAAGAATCCTGTGGTCATTGTCTTTGAGCTTTGATGTGTCTAGCTTAGACTTTGAAATCTCTCTAAGAAGCTGTTTTGTGTCGTATTTTTCAGAAACACCTTTCTCTTTTCCAACCTTTATCTCCCTGCTCAGCTCACTTAAAGGATGCCCTTTTACTTTCAGTTCAAATTCCTTGTAATATCCAAATGGTGCTTTTGTGACTTTAAATGATTTTTTCAGCTCTTTTTCTGCACCCTCTAAAACATTCATGGCAGTTTCTGGGCTTGCAAGATTTGATGACAAATGTGCATATGGATAAAGAACTATATTCTTTGCATTGACCTGCTTTGCAATCTCTCTGACAACTTTGACAAGTTCTTTTACAGCACTTTTAACATCAGAGTCATCCTTTTCAACAGCAGTTAGAATAACCAAGGCATCTTCAACACGAACTCCCTTCTTCTCTTTTTCAGGCAAATCTTTTATCTTTTTCAGAGCTTTTTTCAAAGGCTTAAATTCAATATAGTCTGTATGCAAACTTAATATTTTCATAATTAAGACAGATAAAGGAGATTTATAAAATTTAGTAATCAGATTCTATCCAACCATAAGCTTTATAAATAGTATTCACTGGGCAGTAATTACAAATAATCTGTTAGAATTGGAAGATAAGAATGGATATAAGAAAAAAATTAAGAAGAAAAAGAAGAATAAAGAAAGCTACACGGCAAGAGAAATTGTCATGGACATCAAAATATATAATAGGAACAGCAATGTTTTTATCATTAATGCTCCCCAGAAATACACCAAGCCCTTTAGAAATAAGACTTGACCAAATAATGAATGACCCAAACCTCACATTTATTCAGTACAATCACAAAGAAGACAATACTCCTAAAAACAGAAAAATTCTGGCACAGGCACTTTGCGGAGAAGGAAGAAGTGAATTCACAAATGATTATTTTATGGGCTCTGTTGCAAGCATGATTAATAGAGGAAATAAAGAAGGAGTAGTAAATGCTGTTTTAAGAGCAAATAAAAAAAATACTCACCAGTATTCAACATTCAATAAATTTGATGTGAATTATCCAAAAATAACAAATCCTTTAGAAAAGCTTGAGGGAAATAAAGCTCAAAGAAAAGAGATATGGAGTAAATGCAATAATTTAGCAAAGAAAATTTTAAGAGGAGAGCCTATAAAAATTAAAAAAGAATTAGCAAATGCCACAAATTATTATGTTTCAAAAGGAGACCCAAAGATACACAAGAGATGGGACCAGGCAAGAAAATATAAAATTCCTGGATGGGCATTTGAGAAGAAAAAGGATGGCATAACATTCAGATTAGACAAAAACAGGAATAGGATTCCAATAGAACCAATAAAAATAGCCAAAACCAGGCTGGGCGATAATGCATATATCTATGCCTTTAAAAATTATTAGCTCTTAAACAAAAACTTATCAATCTGCTTCTTGGCTTTTTCACGTCTTTTCTGATGTTCTTTTAAGAAAGTATTTATTTTACTAATTAAAATCTTTTTTAATTCTCCTGTAAGAAGTTTACCAGACTTATAATCATCATGTATTTTCTTTAATTTCTTATCATCTGGCTCAAAAAACATTCTCAAATATTGAAAACTCACATCAACATCTGGATTTCCACCTTTTTTTCTGTGCTCTTCAATTGTTGCCTGTCCTCCTGAAAAAGCATACTTGTTTATTTTCTTCTCAACTTCTTTTGGAGAATCTGTCATTGCAATATATGAGTTAGGCTCACTGCTTGACATCTTACCTGTATTTAATCCAGGGAGGAATAAATGATATGACGAACTTAACTGAACAAATTTATTGTCTTTATACCTCTTTCCAATATCTCTTGCTATTCTCAAATGAGGATCTTGGTCTGTCCCAACAGGAACTAAAACAGGAACAGGCCCTCCCTCAAACTCTGGCAATTGTGAATGAAACATATCAGCAGCTTGTAGTAAGGATGCGTTCATTTTCCCAGGACTTATCTCCCCATAAACAGCCTTAAATTCATTAAATGTTGCATAACGAGAGAAATTAGATGCAAGCCTATAATATGAATTAGATTTTTTAGCTTCTTTTGATCTCTCACTTTGAAAATAAAATTCACAGTTTTTTGGACTAAGCCCCAACGCAATATAATTCAATAGATATTGATCTATTGCAGTTTTCCTCAATTCTTCCAAATCCTGATTTCTTGCATTATAGGCTTCTAAGTCAGCAACAGCTATATATAACTTAGCACCAAGTTTTTGATAAAAAATCATTTGTTGTGTTAAAAGGGCGTGTCCCAAGTGGAATTTGCCTGTTGGCATCAGTCCAGTCATCATAACAAACTTCTTTTTGTTTTCAATAGCATCTAAAATTCTGTCAAAATCCCTGTGTGCAAAGATAATTTTTCTTCTAAACATAAGGTTTTTGTTAAACACTTCTGGAAGTTTAGGCATTGGTTTTAATCCAAACTTCTTAATCAATTTTTCATAATTCACTTTTCCAGAAACTTCCCAAGGTGTTACTTTAAACTCTTTCTTTTTCATATTAAAAATAATCCTTCTTTATTTTTAAATTTACTTGTTTACACCCAAAACATAAAAGATCTTTGTAAGCCTTTTCGTTTACAAGAACTGCTATAAAATCAAATTCCGCAAATTGCTTTTTCCCTGTAGAACCTTCTGCTATTAACTGACCTTTTTTCACTTTCTCAAAATTCTTAATTAATACTTTTTCACAATTCTTGTCTACTTTTTTAATAAACTCAAATATCTTCAAATCACTACTTTTATTTTCTTCTTGAAAAAGATTATTAATTACATTAACAACTTCATTAATATTCCTCTTTTTATTGTGAGGTCCAATCTCTAAACTTATTCCACATTTTACAAAATCAATTAAGGCTTTTCCTCCAACAACTCTCTCTGGCATTATTACCAATCTTTTCAATTTCATCTTCTTTGCTAAATTAATTTTCTCCTCATTTGGTCTTGTGATTATTCCAAACAAAGGGCAGTGATTGGATGATGAATGTAAATCAAGAACATAATCAAAATTAGAGAGCTTCTCTACTAACTTATATGCTCGTCTATTTTCATAATCTCCATCTTGCCTTCCAGGAAATACTCTATTTAAATCACAATCTATAAATCTCTTATTCTCAATAAGTGCTCTTATGTTTCCTATAAAAAAAGGAAGAGGGATTAAGAGACCCTTCACTACTTCTAGCCCATATCTCTCATTCCCGTGTAAGCAACACACAATAGCAACATTCATTTTATACCTAAAACAACTAGTGCATCTCCTTTGTTTAATCGCATCCCCAAGTTTTCTTTAAAAAACTCTGTTCCTGTTTTATGTGTCGGTTCTCTTCCATAAAAAAGCCCACCATAATACCCTTTTATGACTCCTTTTGTATCCATATCACAAACAAGATATCTTGCCAACTCTTCCCTGATTACTTTAATAGCTTCTGGAATCTCTGTTTTTCCAGGATATACACTAGAACAATAATTTTCTAGGGCTTTATACATCAGAGGGTTCTGGGTCCTTAATCCAATAACAAAATCACTTTCAAAGGCTTCATTTGTTATCTTTCCAAAAAGCCCTTTTCCTTGAACTTCTGGAGCAATGACTATTCCCTCAACAATCAAAGAAGGAATCCCAGACAAAAGCCTCCTATTATAGCTAGCCATTGCTAAAATTGTAGAATCTGCTTCTAACAAATAAACAAATTCTGGACTAGTTACATGTTCATAGATATCCTGCTTATTAATATCTTTTTCAAATCCACTATTAACCAAAGAGACAACTTGCTCAAACTTCTCTGGATTTGTATTAAAAAATCTTTCTGGCCTTAGAATTCTATTTAAAGTGCCAAAAACAAGGAATCTTCTTGGTATTTAATTTAAGGGTTTTGTTTTTCAAATTCATTTTATTCTCCTGGCTATAACGCCTAAATTTATTTTAGAAACAATAAAAAAACCACTGGCTAAGAAAGAATCTTCAATTTTATTGCCAGAGATATTTACTCATCATCAAAATATAGGAATAATCTAGTATTTAAATCTTGCGTAACATGTTTTTAAATCTTACAGAAACCCCAACAAATATTTATAAATAGGGGTGCCTTGTTTTTTATAATAAAAAATGGGGAAGATAATAATATCACTAGTTTTCGCAATCCTTTTAACATCTCTTGTATCTGCAGGAATAATAATCAACCAACAACCAGAAAATACATACAATTTAGAGGATTCTATAACAATTCCTGTAACTGTAAAATCAGCAAACGAGGTCTCTGGAATCTTGGAAATGAACTTGGTTTGTGCTGGACAAGAGATTAATTTTTATAGAAACGGGGTTAAATTATCAGCAGGAGAAGAAAAGAATTTTGAATCAATCTTGGTACTGGCAAGAACATTAATAGGAGACATAACTGGAAATTGTAGGGTAAGGGCAATTCTTGGAATAAATGATATATTGACAGATGAGTTTAAAATATCAAACCAGATAAATATAAATGCAGAATTTAGTGAGTCAGAATTAAATCCAGGAGATGAACTCTTAATTGAAGGAAGTGCTGTCAGAGAAAATGGAGAAAATGTTGATGGATTTGTAGAAATAATAATGTTTTTAGGAAATGAATCTGACTCTATAAGTCACTTAGACACTGTAAATAATGGATTATTTTCAACAAATATTAATCTTGCAAAAGACATGAAAGCAGGAACACACACAATAAGATTAAATGTTTTTGAAAAGGATATTAATGAGCAAACAACAAACAAAGGCTCTTTAGATTACAGAGTAAAAATAAAGCATGTGCCGACAAATCTTGAAATAGTTTTTGAGGAAAAAGAGATAGAACCTGGAACAAATTTTAAAGTGAAAGCGATTCTTAGGGATCAAAGCGGAGAAAAAATACCTTCGAGTGCAACAATAACAATAAAGGACAACAAGAATGATGTGCTGGACCAGATTGAAAAGCCAACAGATGAGTTCTTGGAGTTTCCAGTGGCATATAACACCCCTCCTTTAGACTGGACAATAGTTGCTGCCTCAGATAAATTAACAGCTGAATCTATCTTGATAATAAAAGAAAAAAGAGATATAAAAATAGATATAATAAATAAGATGATTATCATAACAAATACTGGAAATGTCCCTTATCAAGAAACCATTTTAGTAAAAATTGGTGGAAAGTCTATAGATTTAGATGTAGATTTAGATGTAGATAAATCGCAAAAATATGTTTTAACAGCACCAGACGGAGAATATAAGGTGGAAATTCTTTCTGGTGAAAAGAGCAAGGCAAGCCAGAATGTAATCTTGACAGGAAAGGCACTTGACATTAGAAAAGCACCTGGGAGTGTTGTGAGATTCATAAGACATCCTTTTGTCTGGTTTTTTATAATTGGTATTTTAGGATTTGTGGTATTTATGATTATGAAAAAAGGGTATAGGAGAAGTTTTATCGGATATATTCATTCAAAAAGGAAAAAAGGAAAAAAAGAGGGAGGTTCAATTGGAGAAACACTAGTTCCACTTAGGAAAAAATCAAAGATTATATCTAAGAACAAAGCAGAATTATCACTCTCAATTAAAGGAGAAAAGCAAAATGCTAGTTTGGTTTGTTTAAAGATAAAAAATTTAAAGGAAATAGAATCTAAAGAGAGCAATGCAGAGGAAACATTGCAAAAAATAGTTAATTTTGCAGATGAAAACAAGGCAGTAACATATGGGAATCAAGAGAATTTATTTTTTATCTTAGCTCCAATAAAAACAAAGACTTTCAAAAATGAAAAGACGGCAATAAACATTGCTCAAAAAATAAAAGAGATACTAAAAAATCATAACAAAATGTTCAAGCAAAAAATAGAATACGGGGTTTCATTAAATTATGGGACAATAGTTGCCAAACAGGAGAAAGACAGCATGAAGTTTATGAGTATGGGGACTTTAATTACAACAGCTAAGAAAATAGCATCTATTTCTGATGGAGAAATATACTTGGGTGAAAAGATAAAGAATAAGTTAGGCTCTGAAGTAAGGGGAGAAAAAAAGAAAAAAGATAATGTTGAGTTCTACACAATAAAACAGATAAATGATTCAGAAGAAAACAAAAAATTTGTAAGAAATTTTCTAAACAGGCTTGAGGGAACGAACTAATCAACACAATTCTAAATAACTATTAACAATTGCTCTCTTGAGTTCTGGGTGGTTTTTTTCCATATCATCAATAAACAAACTTATCTTGTTTTTCTTAGTCTTTTTTGCACTGAATTTTAATCCTTTTAATCTTGCATATAACTCAACCTCTCTATCTAAAAACAGATATAATGGCTTGAGGATATTATTATTAACAACCCTAGAATTTTTTAATTTGTTAATATCCCCTTTGATTATTGTATTAATAATTTTATCTGATTCAGTGTCCAGGGTATCTGTTAATGCAATCTTATTTGCTTTGTTTTTTATATTGGATAATTCAATAACTCCCTTATTTACTAATAAATTTAACAAATCCCCCAAAACTACACTTCTAAAATCATTAGATTTTTTATAAAATACAACATCATTTATTCTAATCATCTTGAATTTTCTTATTATATACAAAAACTTCTTTTGAAAATACTTGATAAAGCATCCTTTGCACAGCTTTCTCTTATTGGTAAATTCATATACTGGTCTTAATTCACATTGCTTGCACATGATACTAAGTAAAAAAATAAAGTTATAAATGTGTTGTTAAAGAAGAAGTTATAATCATTCAACTTTTAATTCTAAATTTCCACGTAAACATAGGCCTTTTTCACCCCTTTTTTTTTGAATTAACTCATAAATCTCTTTGGATATTGGAAGTTCAAAAGAAATATCCGCATACTCTGTTTTACCTGGAATAACCTCTGTAGAAATGTGAGCATTATTAGAAAAAAGAGAATAAGTATCTTTACCTCCTTTACTTTCTTTTCGCAAGATTAATTGTGCATAAAAAGGAACAATATCAATCTTATCTCCCATAACTCACTAAGATTAAATTACTTTTTAAAGATTTATATTTTATAACTTATATTTATCAAACTTCTTTCTGTCTTTCAAACTTCCCCTCTTTGAATAAGCCTCAATTAACTTATTAACTTTGTCTCTTGTATTCTTCTCAAATTTATCTAAGATTATCGCACTTGGGCCAATATAATCTGGGATAACAACTTCTCCTGATTTTGAAGATTCAATTATCTTGCTCTCTTTTTCATTTCTTCCAAGAATAACCCAACATTTGTTTATCAAGAAGTGTCTTCCGACTCCCACCAGGTTTATTTCCTCTTCATTTAATCCCCTGCCTAATAATGTCTTTAATCTATTTTTCAATTCTTTTTCACAAAGCAAGCATCCACCTGCAGGTGTTGGATAAGTAATCTTGAATTTTTTGGCAAGAGCAATCTGCCTTTCTCTCCTTCTCCCATGAATATCATAGAATTTTTCTCTCTTAACAAGCCCTTTTTTTTCTGCATTTGTCTCTGGAAGCAATTTTGCAGACAATGGACGCAATAATCTTCCTTTTAATCCAGACTTTTCCTCAACTTTATCCATTGATTTTCTCATTTGTGACATTGGTCTCTCACCCAAGACTTCTCCAGAAACAACTAAATTAATATTATTTTTATCTGCAAACTCTTTTGCTTTTTTAAACATAAAAATCCTGCAATCAATACAGGGATTTATTCCAGCTCCCCTTCCGTGCTCTGCTTTTTTAATCACATTTAAATATTTTTGAAGTAATTTTCCCTTTGTGCAGTCAAAAACATTCAGCTTAATTCCCTGCATTTGTGAAAAATTGAAAGAACACCCTTCATTGCAACAACCTGTTCCAAAAGGCAGTTTAAAGAATAAAGCAATTACTTCAAATCCTTGCTCCTGCATTATTTTAAGAGCAAGACGACTGTCTAATCCTCCTGAGAACATAACCAGACATCTTTCCTTAACCATAAATAAGAATAAAACAAGGAGTATAAAAAACTTCTTGTATCATTTTAGAAGTTTTTTAGCCAGAAAACAAAAGACAGCAGTTTAATTTTGTTTTCTGTATAAAAACTATTTGTTAACTCAAAACCAACTCGCCTTAAGTAACTAATAATAAAATATAAACTCTTTACGTTAACAGTTTTTAGAAGACTATTTCTTTTCCAAAGGTTTATTTTTACCTTTAGAAACCTCTTCCTGAACTATTTGTTTAACTTCTTTTTTTGATACAGTCTTGCTCTTTTCATCTTTCTTGAATAAATTAGAAATCTTAAATCCAATATTAAAGAATTTAAGAAGTGTTCCCACAATTAATACAGCAACTCCTAGAGAGATAACAATCAAGAAAACAGTATATGCAGAAGAAAAGAAAATACTAAAGAATGATGAGAAAAACTCATTTGAAAAGATTCCTGCAATCCATTCAAGCTTCATAAAAGGTAATGAAGAAACAACTAACAAACTACCAATAATAATAGGAAGATTGATCTTATCTTCTATTAAAAAGAACATAGATACTAAAAGAACAATCAGAGTAATCAATGCAAAATAAAATTTGCCATGCCAATAATCCTTTGCTTGTTTAGAAACAAAAAAGAAAGGAGACTTTCCATTACCCATGCAATCCCAAAAATTACAATCATATTTCTGGTAATATGCCTCGTCTATAAGAGAATTAATTCCATAATCAATAACATCACCAGACCCCTGAAAAACAACTTCGCAAGGAATCACAAATGTAAAACCCTGCTCATTAAATATATATTCAAAACTATTCGCTGAGTTATTCTGACAATATAATTCCATAACTTCAAAATCTTCATCAACAACCTCTGTTAAATTCATCTGATTCTCAGCAAGGCTCTCAACAACTGATCCTAATTCAAGTTTAACATTTTCATACCCTAAAGACATATCTAGAGTTAAGGCTGCATTTCCGACTAATAAAAACAGAAAGAACATAACACTTACAATAACAAATAATCCGCCTCTTATTAATCCCATAATTGACTAAAAGAAAAAGTGTTTATAAATTTAAAGTAATTTAATTTTTTCTATATAACTCTTCATTTCTTTCTCATTCCTTGTTTCTAACTCAACATTATTAGTTTTAGGATTATGATAAAGTAAAGAATCACATTTTAAGCAATGTCCTACTGGAAAATTTTGATTTGGCCTAACTTCAATCATCCTTGTTTCAAGCTTACTTCCACATCTCTTATGACTAGGTACGGGCATATAAAAACCATCTGATTTATCCATATCAGATATAAAATTAACTTATTTATAAAAATTTATGTTTTACATTCTCTCCAAGGTTTTTATCCTGTCATCTAATGGAGGATGAGTCTTTCCCACATCCTTAAAAGGATTTGCAAAAAATAATGGGGCAACTGTCTTGGAAACTTTTTTTTCAGGTGGAGAGTGCTCATATTTTATTTTTTTGAGTGCATTAATTAGCCCAGTAGGATATCTTGTGAATTTAACAGCAGAGGCATCAGCAGTATACTCTCTTTTTCTTGAGATTGACATCTGCACAAGATAAACAACAATGGGAGCAAGAATTGCCATAGCAATTCCAATTAAAAGAAAAATAGTATTTTTATTATCTCTTCCTCCACCTCTAAACCACAAGCTTCTTAAAAAAATCTGAGATATAATTGCAACCATTCCAACCATAACAGCAACCAAAGTTATGTATCTTATATCATAATTAGCCACATGCCCAAGCTCATGAGCCAAAACCCCTTCAAGCTCTCGTTTGTCCAGCTTTTCCAAAGCCCCTTCTGTAACACAAATCACTGCATGTTCAGGATCTCTTCCAGAAGCAAAAGCATTTATCTGTTTAGAGGGCATAATATAAAGTTTAGGCATTGGCAATCCAGATGCAAGAGTCAATCCTTCAACAAGATTATAATACTGTTTATGTTTCTCTCTTGAAGCCTTTTTTGCGCCAACACTTGCTATTGCTATCTTGTCTGATTTATAATAAGAAATCAGCAAATAAGAGATTGAAAAAATAATTGCAATTATCATGATAATGAAAAAGAAGCCAGGGTCAAATGCAAAAGATATGACATACCCAAAAACAACCAATACAAGAAAAACAATCACCATCAGAAAAAAAGATTTTCTCTTATTGCGTGCAATCTGGTCTCTAAAATCTATTCTTCTATACTTGTCTGTCATGAAGAAATAAATGCAGAAAGAGTTTTTAAGATTTGGGATTAAGCCTGAATATTAAATTTAAAGGGCAAAGAAAGCTTATCTTCCATTTTCAATTATAGCTTTTTATTTAGAATTAGTTGACTTTATATCAACATTTGCTGGGAGAGGTATTTTAATATCTCTAATTCCTCTTTTTGTAAAATTAAAAATTTTATATCCTTTTAACTCCCCTGTTTTTTCATCATGCCCCTCAAAAAGATCATCATCAATCTCATCAAAGTAAGATTCTGTCGGCTCACCTATTTGAATTTCTAAAATATCCGCCTCACTATCGTAATAAATGTTTAAATTTTCTTTTTTCATCTTCTTATTATTTTCCTTGTTATAAATGCTGTAGTAACATAGCCTCCACCATTTAAATATTTAACTCCAACCAATAAATACCTTCTTTTGTTTTTATAATAAGTATAATAATTCCTCTTTGTATCGTCAAATTTTTGTGAGACTATCAATGTTGGATTTATTAAAGTATTTTTTATATCTTCTAATAATGGGGCCATATATTGGTGCCTCAAAATATGCTTCCATCTTTCTTTTGATAAATGTACTTTCTTCCCAGATTTATCAATAACCTCTAAAACATAACTCATGAAAAATAAATGCAGAAAGAGTTTTTAAGATTTGGGATTAGCAATTAACCCTAAAATAAACTTAATATCCAATGTTTTTTGAACCAGTTTTTTTGTTTTATTTCAATTACTATCTTTAACCGAAGATATTTTTAATCCAATATGACATCCTCTCCACACTAAAGTGTGGAGTTTCCAATTAACCCAAAAAAGTAGTTTCATGATGCTCACTTTGATTTCTTACATATTCAGTTACTTTGTCTAACTGAACAAACCCAACACTCGAAG
>BDTJ01000035.1 GCA_002897655.1 archaeon BMS3Abin17 | reverse complement strand
CAAACATTTATTTATTCTAGAAAGTTCCAACTAATTGAAACATTCATGGAGCCGAGTATCTCGGCTCTTATAATCAATATTTTCTAGAATAAATAATTAGTGGAGAATCATCACTCCATCTTCAAAGATGGAGATTTCTTTTTAATTAAGAAATATTTAAAAACATAAAAAAACATAATAAAGATATAAAAAGGTGATGAAATGGTTGATAGTGTTATTTTCAGTTGGGGTTTAGGAATAATCGGGGCAATACTAGGTATTGTTGGAGGTGTCTGTTTTTTAATTAGCCTTAGCATGATGAGGGGTGAGATTAAGAAAAGCCTGTTTTTCCTGTTTATATCAAATTTTATATGGATTGTCTACAGCATAATAATGATATTGCTTTTCTTTAAGAAGCTTGACATAACAAATACGATATGGATAATAATCCCATTATTATACACTTTAACATCAGTATTTTTTATTATAGGCACCTTAAAATTGATGAATACAATCAAATCAATTCAAAAAGTAAATATAAAAAAATTAAGAGTATAAAATGCCAAAGCCAATTAAAAAAAATAAAGGGGTTTCCCCTGTTATTGCAACTGTATTGCTTATTGCAATGGTGGTGGTGATTGCATTAATTATATTTTTGTGGTTCAGGAGTATGCTGGAGGATAAAATAACAAAGTTTGGAGATACAAACATAAAGCTGATATGTGAGGAGGTATCTTTTGATGCAAGTTATTCTTCAGGAATCTTATCAATTGTCAATACAGGAAATATTCCTATTTACAAGATTAAGATAAAAATTATCAGTGTTGGGAGCCATGAGACAAAAGACTTAAGTGAAATATCTGACTGGCCCAATACTGGAATAAATCAAGGAGGAACATTTTCAGGGAGCATATCCGGTGAAATTGGTAGTGCAAATAAATTAATAGTCATTCCTGTCTTAATAGGAGAGAGTGATAAGGGGCAAAAAAGTTATGTATGCAATGAAAGACATGGATATGATATCCTGATTTAAAGATGAAAATTGCTTGCAATTTTAATTCCTCATTTGTAAAAATGACACAAACACCCAAGGAGGTGTAAACAAACATTTGAAAATGAAAAAAAAGAAAGGGCTTTCAGGGGTTATTACTGCAATAATATTAATCGCCTTAGTAATGACTCTTGTTGGAATTGTCTGGGGGGTTGTAAAAGGAATTCTTGATGAGAAACTGGAAGGGGCTAAATCTTGCTTTGGGAATTTTGAAAAAGTCAAGCTAAATAACAGGGATACCTGCTACTATAATAATACAAAAGAATTTAACTTTTACATAAGTATAGGGGATATAGACATAGATGGGGTGCTTATATTAATAAAAGGCAATGGAACAGGAAAAAGCATTAAGATACCTGGAAATTATAGTTATGTAAAACCTTATGGAGGGGGTTATGGCCAAAATATAAGCCTGCCTTCTAAAAACTCTGGTTTGACATATATTCTAAATACAACAGGTGCAGGAATACAAGATCCAAATACAATACAGATAGCCCCTGTTATAAACAGCAAGAAATGTGAAGTATCTGACTCATTAGCTCCTGTCGACAGGTGTGGTTAATTTCTTTAGCTAAACATTAATTATTTAAATCAATCCATATTTAACATCTTATGAAAACCTACAACATTATTAGTGTGTTCTGTGCGCAAGCACAGTCTTAATTTTGGGGTTCAAAAATTTAAAAATGAAAAAAAGAGGAAAAACTTTTAGAAAGAGGGGCCAAATATGGATTGAAACATTAATTTATACTTTAATAGCTCTTGTGATGATTGGTTTAGTCCTTACTTTTGCAAAACCCAAGATAGAAGAGATACAGGACAATGCAATAATTGAGCAATCAATAAAAGTGCTAGAAGGAATTGATTCAATTATTTTATCTCTTGATCAGGGGGGTGCTGGAAACAAAAGATTAATTGATTTGGAAATTAAAAAAGGTGTTTTAAATATTGATGGTGTTTCAGATATGATTTATTTTGAGATGGATAGTAAAAGTGAATACAGCCAACCAGGAGAATTCATTCAATATGGAGATTTAATATTATACACAGAGAAGAAAGGTGAATTCAACAGGGTTACCCTGACCAGGAATTATAGCGGAATGTATGACATAACTTACAAAGGAGAAGATGAACTAAAAACAATAACCAAATCCCCCTCTCAATATAAGCTATATATCACCCATAATGGTAAAAATCAAAATAAAACAATAATAGACTTTGAGATTTAAAATGGAACAGATGGAAATACAGGATTATCCTAGAATTCACATAGATTTTTCTCCAAGAATACCTCCTTTAAAGAGAGTAAAAGATAAAACAAAAGTTGATGTAAGGTATTGTTTGATAGCCCCTTTTGCATATGTGCATATTTATTGGAACCCAAAAATATTTGAATTGGCATACGAAATAGAAGAACCCCTCCTTGACAAAGAAGAGAAAAAATACAAAGAAGAAATAGTTAATGCAATGAGGGATATGATTAATTTTGATGTTGTTATAGAAAAAAATCAGGACAAATTACTGGAATATATTGACAAAAGATTAAAACTTCTTACAATAGAACTTGGGATAAACATCTCTTATGAAACTTACAAAAAAATATATTATTATTTATGCAGGGATTTTATAGGATTTAATGAAACAGAACCCTTCTTAAGAGATTTCTTTGTAGAAGATATTGAGTGTAATGGGGTTAATACTCCAGTTTATATTGTCCACAGAATTTATAGGAATATTAAATCAAATTTAGAGTTTAAAAAAAATGACGAACTAGAAAGTTTTGTTGAAAAGCTGGCTCAAAGATGCGGGAAATATATATCTTATTCCAATCCTATTTTAGACGGGAGCTTGCCTGATGGAAGCAGAGTAAACGCAACATATACTAAAGATATTACAAGTAAAGGACCGACATTTACAATAAGAAAATTTACAAAAACTCCATGGACCCCCCCTCAATTAATCGGATTTAATACTTTGAGCCCGGAAATGCTTGCATATCTCTGGTTATTAGTGGAATATAAAATGAATATCTTAATTACAGGCGGAACCTCTTCAGGTAAAACGACTTTGTTAAATGCTATAGGATTTTTCATACCTCCTGAAGCAAGAGTTGTTAGTATTGAAGACAGTGTTACAGGAGATTCAAGAATAATAATTAATAAAGATGGAGAGATAAAAAATATAACAATCAAAGAATTTGTAGATGACAAAATAGATGCTGAAGTAATGAGCCTGGATAAAAATGGGAAGATAAAATGGGTCAGACCTTCGGATTACATTAAACATCATTCAGAGAAAGATATATATGAGATTACAACTTCAACAGGAAGAAAAATCAAAGTAACCCAGGATCATTCCCTCTTCTCATTGGGAGAAGATAACTCATTAGTTGAAATAAAACCGACAGAATTAAGAGAAAGAGAATCTTTTATTGCTGTCCCAAGAAGCCTCCCAATCAAAGGAAAAGAAATAAAAGAAATAAATTTGATGGACAATCTTTCTGTTTTTGAAGAAGATTTTTTGCAGGGAGACCCTGTAAAAAAGATATTTGAAAAGCATTCCTTAAAAGATTTTAATATCAGAAAAGAAAAATACAGGTGGTGGAA
Organism: archaeon BMS3Abin17; assembly: GCA_002897655.1. Taxonomy (GTDB): domain Archaea; phylum Nanobdellota; class Nanobdellia; order Pacearchaeales; family GW2011-AR1; genus BMS3ABIN17. The sequence goes on along the minus strand of BDTJ01000035.1, from coordinate 52,417 downwards.
GAAAAAAAATATCATAAAAATTAAAGATTTTGCAAATCTAAATATTGATTTTTCATACGAGGAATTGAGAAATCTGAAAATAAAAAGTAAAAACACTTCATCCATACCAGTAATTTTTAAGATTAATAAAGAGTTTTTAGAGTTTTGCGGATTATGGCTAGGAGATGGCAGTTATGATAGCAGAAATAAAAATGTAGTTATTGCTTCAAATCAGGATATTGAATGCAGAGAAATAATAAAGAAAATAGCCGGCAGATTAAAACTGAATTTTTCAGTTATGAATGATAAAGAAACCTCAATAAGAATACACAGTACAGTTTTTTACAAATTTATGAAAAATACTCTTAAATTCAAAGGTTATTCTAAGACTAAAAAAATTCCTGATTTTATATGCAATTTATCTAATGAACAAATTAAGCAATTTATCAGGGGATATTTTAGCGCTGACGGAACAGTTAAAAAGCATGAAATTTCCTGTGCTTCGCAAAGTTATTCTCTTCTTGAAGATTTGCAGACATTATTTTTAAGGCTGGATATAATCTCAAGGATAAATGATTTTGACAGAAAAGACAAGTGCATTAATATGTCTATTTCCAGCTCTGAAAACATAGAGAAATTCAAGGAAATAGGGTTTTTACAGGAGAGAAAGAATTCAAAAATGAATTTGTTAAATAAAAAGGCGCACCACGCAAAATCTGATGTAATTCCTCTAAGCATTAATAAAATTCATGAATTAAACAGATTATCCCGAATAAGATTACAATATGGGTATTTGAAAGGATTGCAGAATATGGGAAGAAATTACCTGCAAAGGATTGCTCCAGCAGGCTCTGAATTTAATGATTTATCACATAACGATATTTTATGGGATATGGTAAAAAAAATAAGAAAAATTAGCTCTGGGAAGACAGAAGTATTTGATTTAAGCATCCCAAAATATGAGAAGTTTCTATGTAATAATTTTTTTGTCCATAATACCCGGGAGCTGAACCTTCCAAGAGAGAACTGGCTTCCAAGTGTTGTCAGAAGCGCAACAGGCCTTGGAGGATTGGGGGAAGTGGATTTATTTACTTTATTAAAAAGTTCTTTTAGGCAAAATCCAGACTATGTTATTGTTGGTGAAGTCAGGGGTAAAGAAGCATCTGTATTGTTTCAGGGAATGGCTTCAGGACATTCCTCCATAAGCACAATACATGCAGATTCTGTTGACACTGTTATAAAAAGATTAGAGACCCCTCCGATTAATCTTTCCCCTACTCTTCTAAATGTCCTTGATTGTGTGTGCATCATGACTCATGCTATTGTCAATAAACAGGAAACAAGAAAACTAAGGGAAATAGTTGAGATAGTCAATGTAAATCCTGATGGAGTTGCAATAACAAATACTCCTTTTGTGTGGAATGCTGCAGAAGACCAGTTTTATTTTAAGAAAAATAGCAAAATATTTGAAAAGATAAGGATGAGATATGGGCTCAATTCTGAAGAATTAGAGATAGAATTTAGAAGACGGGTTCAGCTAATCTATAATTTATTCAGGATGAAAATATTTGGATTTGATGAGATACAGGATATAGTGAGCCAGTATTACAAAAATCCAGAAGCAATCCTTAGAAAATTTAATGTTGAGGATAAATGAAAAACTCCTGTTTTTTTCGGTATAAAACAAAACGTTTAATAAGATAAATCCCTATTTCTATAGATGAACAAAGAGGGAAAGAATTATGTTGTTGGGGAAATTGAATTGCTAAGCCAACTTGTTAATTCTCTTGAAGAATCTGCGCTGAAGTTAGAGGATTTCTACGAGGAAGAGGATTATGAAAAATTCAATAATACAAAAAAGTTTATCCTTCAAATACAAAGAAAAATTGATAGTATGATAAAATGACCGGCGAAAATTCCATTAAAAACCTGAGAGAGAGAGCCTCTGATGAAAAGAAGATAGTCAGAGAAATGATTTACCTTTTAAAGGATTTAAAAAGAGTGGACAATGTTGAAGAAGCAAACTTAATTGCCTCACAAATAGCTTATTTAAAATCCAATATAAAAAAGATAAGCAAAGATATCGTAAGAAACCTTGAATTCTTAGTTATAGCAAGGCCTTTTTCTACAGAATCCCCAGCAGAGGTTAAAGAGGAGAAATTAAAAATTCAGCCACTTATTCGCACAAAGTTTTCTATGGAGAGTTTAAACTTACTAGATATTGAAAAGGAGACTCTTAGAAGACTGAAAAAAAAAAGGGAAAAAGTAACCAAAAAAAAATTAAGAAAGCCAAGTAAATATATTAAGATATCAAATAGAATGTTTTCTGACTTTTCTGCATCCCTTGCCAGCAAAAAGATGTTTAAAAATCTAAAAAAAGATTTGATAAAGGCAAATATGCAATTAATACCCCCGAGTTATATTTCTGTAATTTTACTTACAACAATGCTATCGATAGTCTTCTCTTTTTTCTTAATAATATTTCTTTTATTCTTTAATGTGGGGGTTGACTTCCCATTTATAACAAGAGTTGGGGGGAGTATCTTAAGCAGGTTCTTAAAAGTCTCCTGGTTATTTATTGCTATTCCTGTAGGAACATTCTTTTTCATGAATTATTATCCTAATATTGAAAAAAAATCAAGAGGGAATAAGATTAATTATGAACTGCCTTTTGCAACAATACATATGTCTGCCATTGCAGGTTCAATGATTGACCCAAGCAAAATATTTAATATAATCTTATTGACAAAAGAGTACCCCAATATTGAGACAGAATTTATAAAATTAATAAATGAGATTAATATATATGGATATGATTTAGTAACTGCCTTAAAACATGTATCTTCAAATACCCCCAGCAAAAAGCTTGCGGAATTATTAGATGGGCTATCAACAACAATAACTTCTGGAGGGAATCTTCCGGAATTCTTCAACAAAAGAGCAGAAAGCTTATTATTTCAATATAGAATTGAGAAAGAAAAACGTACAAAATCTGCTGAGACCTTTATGGATGTTTATATCAGTGTAGTTATTGCTGCTCCTATGATATTAATGTTATTATTGATGATGATGAAGATAAGTGGAATAGGCTTGGCTATTAGCAGTGCAATGATAACATTGATTATGGTGTTAGGTGTGGCAATGGTAAATGTACTCTTCCTTACATTCCTTCATTTAAAACAACCTCCTGCATAAAAATGGTGAATAATTTTTTAAAATGAGAATAGAAAGGTCTCACAAAATAGGATTTGCAGCATCTCTATTAGCGCTGGTCACTGCTTTTTTCTTAAGAGGAAACAAGCTTTTCTTTTTAATTCTTGGTCTCGGCATATTGATTGGCATAACGCCATTTGTAGTGTCTGTAATCAATGATACAAGAAGAGAGACAGAAAAAGAAGAAATGTTTCTGGAATTCTCAAGAAATCTGGTTGAAAGTGTAAAGACAGGAACTCCGATAAGCAAAAGTATAATAAATATCAAGCCAGAGGTATATGGGGTATTAAAGGAGAATATTGAGAAATTATCTAATCAAATCTCTCTTGGAATTCCTCTAAGGATAGCCCTTCAGGTCTTTTCAAAAGATGTTAACAACAGGACAATCTCAAGATCATTAACATTGATTGGGCAGGCAGAAAAAGAGGGAGGGGATATTGGAAAGATACTTGAGTCTGTTGCTGATGCAGTAAGCATATCAGATAAGATAAAGAGAGAGAGAAAAGCAGTTATATCCTCATTAGTTGTTCAGGGATATATCATATTTTTTGTATTCATGATTATTATATTAGTCATGCAATTTAAAATAATCCCGATGGTTGGAGGGGTTGCAGAGGTTGGAGCTTCGATGGGGGGTATAGGAAATACAGGAGGAGTTGTAGGAATAGGCCAGGAGGAAGTATCCAGCTCATTTATGTATCTGCTGCTTATTCAGGGATTTTTTAGTGGCTTAGCTATAGGAAAACTTGCAGAAGGAAACATAAAATCAGGAATTAAACACTCTTTTGCATTAACGTTTTCGTCATTTTTAATATCTGCAGTTGCAAATATAATTTTTGGAGGATAAAATGAAAATAAATAATAAAAAAGGTTCGCATGTTGGGGTAATATTATCATTTGTATTGTTCATAACTTTTCTTATTTTCATTTATACACTTATTGAGCCAACAATAGTGGTTCAAAAAGACAAGCAATATCTTCTTAATTATATAGAAGGAGAGATTTTAAAGAGAGTGTCTGAAAATCTGACCAGTGTAATAGTTTCTGCAAATTCAAGCCATGTTGGGTTTAATTGCCTGGAAATAAATAAAACAAGATTGGGGTTAGATGGATTGGATTATATAGTAAAAGATGAAAACAATATTATCGTGAACTCTAGCTCTGCAGGAGAGTTTACTAGAATTTATTGGCCGGTTAGAAGTAAAGTATTTTTCAAGATATATTATTCTAATGAAACATTTAGTGATTCAATAATGGAGAATACTCTTTGTGATAATGCGACAATCAGGTCTGTTAGAACAGATAAATATGTCTCCAGAAGTAAGATGGTTAACCTAATAGATAATTATGCTGATTTTGAAAGCAGTTTGAATCTTCCCAGTGGGAATTATTTCAGCTATAGTTTTGAATATACCAATGGAACAAAAATAGAAACAGGAGAGAAAAATGTGTCAACAAGTGTTTATGCCAAAGAAAAGCCAGTGCAATATCTTGATAGTGAAGCAAACTTAAACAAGGGAATTATAAACATAAGGGTATGGTAAGGAATTCTTGCTATCTCTCCTTTAAAAAAAGATAAAAATGAAAAACAAAAAAGCCTGGATAAGGATAGTTGAAGTGTTTGTTGCAGTCTCTTTGATAATTGGAATATTATTAATTACTCTTGATAGGGAATATGTTGAAAAAAGAGATGACTCTGCAGGAATTTATGAACAGGAGATTTCCATTTTGAAGACTATACAATTAAATAACTCTCTTAGGAATGAGATTCTTGGCGCTAATTCTCTTCCTCTTAAATGGGCTGATTTTAATTCAAATGGCCTGGCAAATGTAAAAAACAAAACAATATCAGAAACACCCAATTATTTAATCTGTGAGGCAGAAGTTTGCGAGATAAGCAATATTTGCATATTTGACAAAACAATTGAAAAAGATGTTTATGCACAATCAATAATGATAAGCTCAAATATGTCAGAATATAATCCTAAGAAATTAAAATTATTTTGCTGGACAGGATAAATATGAAAAAATACATTTTTTTACCTCATACTGCAGATGTAAAGTTTCAGGCATCTGGGAAAACTATTGAAGAAGCTTTTGAGAATTCTGCACTTGCCCTGAAAGAAAGAATGTGCAACGCAAAAATTAAGGCAAAAAAAGAAAAAAAGATTGAAATAAGCGGAAGGGATTTTGAAAACCTATTGTATAATTTCCTGGAAGAGTTCCTGTATCTTCTTGATGCAGAGGATTTTATCACGAGTAAGATAAAAAGCATAAAAATCAGCAAGTTCAAGCTAAAAGCAATTGTTGTTGGTGATAAAGCGTCTAATTATAAATTTTCAAATGATGTCAAGGCAATAACTTACAATGAGATGTTTGTAAAAAACACTAAAAATTTGCCTGCAAATTTTGGTGCCACAAAATCAAAAAAAGCAAATGATTTTGTTGGGGAAAAGAATAAATACACAACCCAGGTTGTGTTAGATGTTTGAGAATGGAAATTAAAAAAATATCAGATAATATATATGAAATGCCAAAGAGCGGAAAGATGAATGTTCCTGCAAAGATTTTTGTTAGTGAAAACATGATTAAAAATATTAAGGGAGACAAAGCCTTGCAACAGATAAAGAATGTTGCAATGATGCCTGGAATATTAAAAGCAAGCATGGTGATGCCAGATGCTCATCAAGGATATGGCTTTCCAATAGGAGGGGTTGCTGCTTTTGATATTGAAAAAGGTGTTATAAGTCCTGGAGGAGTTGGTTATGACATTAACTGCAGTGTGCGATTGCTTAGAACAAATTTAACACTTAAGGATATTAAAAATAAAAAAGAAATAATTCATTCTTTATTCAGAAGTATTCCTTCTGGTGTGGGAAGAGGAGACAAACTAATATTAAATAAGCAAGAATTAAACGGAGTTTTGAAAGAAGGGGCTCAGTGGGCTGTTAAAAAAGGTTATGGAGTTAAAGAAGATTATTTGCATACAGAAGAAGAAGGAAAATTAAATGGTGCAAACCCTGATAATGTTAGTGAAAGAGCAAAGAAAAGGGGGCTGCCGCAGTTAGGAAGTTTGGGTGCAGGAAATCATTTTTTAGAAATCCAGGTTGTTGATGAGATTTATGATGAAAAAATTGCAAGAGAATTTGGATTAGAAAAAGGGCAGATTACAATCATGATTCACTGTGGTTCAAGAGGATTAGGGCATCAGGTTGCTTCAGATTACATAAGATTAATGGAAATGGAATATAAGTGGCCAGAGCAGGACAGAGAATTAGTTAATGCTCCAATTAACAGCAAATTAGGTAAAGAATATTTTAGTGCAATGGCCTGTGCAGCTAATTTTGCATTTGCAAACAAGCAGTTAATAACTCACTGGATTAGAGAAGATTTAAAACATTATTTCCCAAAATTAAAAGCAGAAGTTGTTTATGATGTCTGCCATAATATTGCTAAATTTGAAAAACACACTATTGATGGAAAAGAAAAACAAGTTTTAATTATGAGGAAAGGCGCAACAAGAAGTTTTGGAGAAGGAAGAGAAGAAATTCCAAAAGCTTACAGAAAAGTTGGGCAGCCTGTTATTATACCTGGAAGCATGGGGACTGCTTCTTATGTTTTGGTTGGAACAAAAAAAGCAGAAGAGATTTCATTTAGTTCAACCTGCCATGGTGCAGGAAGAGTTGAAAGCAGAACAAGTGCAAAAAAACAAAGAACAGGTGAAGAAGTAAAAAAAGACCTGTCAAAAAAAGGAATTGAAGTTGAGTCAGGAAGCATGAGGGGACTTTCAGAAGAAGCTCCTGAAGCTTACAAAGATATTGACGAAGTCATTAAAGTTGTAGATGAAGTTGGCATTGGAAAAAAAGTAGCAAGATTAAAGCCAATAGCAGTCATGAAAGGTTAAAAACTAATTTTTCTTGCAGGCTAAAGATGAAAAGAAAACAGTTGTTATTTTGGCTTTGTAAATAACAAATAGTTCTGCTATTCGTCCAGACAGCTCCATCTGATTTGTATCAGACCATCTGGCCTATTTACCCCTGCGCACCAACAAAGTTCTGCATTAACATTAAAGCCCATCTTTATTCTAATTTCGCCTTCATTGTCGCCACAAGTATCATAAACTTTTATTTTGGGGGTGTATTGTTTATATACAGATCCTATTGATTCTGTTGAGATTGCAAGTTTTATGTTGCCATTAACATCTAACTTCGCCTGTGGGCTCGTCGTCCCGATACCCACATCTCCATTCTCCACAATTAAACCATAATTATTTGTACCTCCAGAAGCTGAAAAATATCCTGCTACATTATTTAAAGAAGCGCCAGATGCTTCAGAAGTAAGGCCATAAGTTGTTCCAACGCTGGAAGTTCCTATATGGTCAATCTTTACCCCCACAGAATCACCATAACTTGAATCAGTTTCCACCTCTAACTTACCCACTCCAGGAGAAGACCAACTAATTCCAATACCCACAGCATCATTTTGTATTTTTATTGTATTATCCAATAATAAATTTCCCCAATCATCAATTCCAATATCAGCTGTTCTTGCAAGGTTTGACCTGCTTAAACGCAAAAGGTTTCCTGGTGAAGCAGTGCTGGATATCTCTAAATTAGTGCCAGGAGTTGTTGTCCCAATACCAACTTTTCCATTAGATACAGTGAGGGTGTTTGCAATTGTCCCATTTCCTATCTCGTCTGCAGAGTGCCCCATTATAGAAGAGTTTCCATAAGTTCCGCCATATGCATAAACTCCCATGCCAAATAACATAATTACAACCACTGCTATGAAAGTATATAAGAACCTGTTAGAGAATTTAATATTTATACTCACCATCTTTATTAGAGGCATTAAGAAACTATAGTTTTTAAATATTTGGAAATTAAGTATCTACTTAGCTTTCTGAAGTTCCCGACGATAAAAAATATCTTCCAATTTTACCAAATTTTGTTCTATCGTCGATAAAATGAAAATTAGCTTCAAACCAGTAAGTAATTACGGAATTAATTTTCTAACTCTAAACTCTCTATCTTATATCAGAGCAACACTTGAAATTCAGACTTGAAGTAGGATCATTCTGACCCACAGTGTTGCAATCACCTGTTGCAAAATAGCCTGCAGTAGTAGCCTGGCCATTAGAATTAAACTGATGAATCCATGTCGTAAGAGCTGGACTGATTATTCCTGCCTCACAGGCAAGATGCCATTCTGTCAGTGTGCATAATCTTTCTCCATTTGCCCGTGACGCACATATGGCCTCTGCATTATACCATGTATCAGCTGAAAAATCACTTTTATCCAAACAAAAACCATAACCAGTATCAACAGATGATAGTGGACAATCCGGATAAATGATATCACTCAAACATGCTCCACCGCTTGTATCACTGCAGATATTACCAGTAGCATGAATTTGACCAGATACATCTAATTTTTGAGTTGGACTTGTTGTTCCAATACCGACGTTGCCATTAAATATTGCATCGCCTGCAACATCCAAAGAAGATTGGGGACTTGAAGTCCCAATACCAACATTACCATTAAATATTGCATCGCCAGAAACCCCTGCACTTAAATCAATTTCAGTTGCGTCATGACTAACTCCTGCCACAGCATAAACAAGCACACTAAATAATATTGCTACAACTACAGCTATAAATGTATATAAAACCCTGTTAGAGAATTTAATATTTATACTCACCATCTTTATTAGATTAAGAATTGATTATTTAAAAACCTTTTGAATATTTTTGGGAAATTGAGAAGATTTATAAATTGTATTTTACTGGTAAGAATATAAAATGGGGTTAAAAAGAGCAGGTATTTTTTTAGGATTTTTATTTCTAATAATTGCATCCATTGGATTTATATCTGCTGATACATGCAGTGTCAAAACTAGTTGTGATGCTCTTGAATATGATATTATGCACTTATCTGATACTGCAAATGCTCATGGTGAATTAGAGAGTGAATCCTTCTATAGTTATTCTCTATGCTGTGATTTTGGCGTAGGAGACACAACATGTGATGGATACAATAAGGTTGTTGGGCTTTCCTCAGATACAAATGCTCATGCAGAAACTCCTGAAAACACTAATTATAATTCCAATGTTTGTTATGAAAGTCTGAACTGTACAAGCTCAACTGATTCTTGCCCTGGAGAATATCCTATTGAAATGATTTCATTATCTTCCAGCACCAATGCCCATCTGGGAAATTTTAGTGTTTATCCTGAAAAAATATGCTGTAAACAATCAACCTTTCAAAGAGCTTATTTTGCAGACCTGAACCGAAATAGAATAACAACATCTATAGAGGCTATTCCCGGAACAACAGAGGTTTTATTAATCTTGAAAAACTCAGGACTTAGTCAAGGAACAGATGTTGATTTTAGTATTTACGAGGATGATGGATTATTCGGAAATGATGATATAAGAACAGGTGCAGATGCAATAACAGGAGTTATTGATGCTAATTTAAGTTCAAGTGTCACATGGAAAATAACATCAGAAGATATAGATTCAGGGGGGACTGAATTAGATGATACTTATGAATTTTTCTTTAAGGTTAATGGAAAAAATAGTGAGAATATTCTTAATGTAACAACGCTTAGCGAAACTTATTGCTCTGGAATTGGCAGATGCTCTGATTATAAGAATGAATCAGAATGTGAAAATGATGTCAATACCTGTAATGTTGCAGGCAGTACTGTGGAAGCAAATGAGGGAGGAGGATTTGTCTGCGGACAGGTAACTACTGGTGCAGATGGGTGTGATATATGGAGTAATTGCGAGTGTATATGGGAAGATGAAGAGTGCATGGGAAACAGAGTAGATGTAATAGATGAGGTTTGCAGTGATGAAGGGGGGACTCCTTCAAAAATAGGAAGCTGCAGTTATAATGAGAATACCACAGATGATTGTGCAGATGGGTTTTATATGTACTCATGGATTGCAAGTTATTTATGGAACCCAATCAATATTAATACAACCCCTGTTTCTGGGCCTCTTTGGGTTTTAGGTGGTGATGGATACTGGCATTATGACCCTGATGGAAAAGAAGCAACATGTGAGGGTGGAAGTAACCAGGTAATCTGCCCTGCACAAATAGAGCTTCCTTTTTTTGGTTATACTAATTTTATAATAACAGTGATTGTAATAGTATTATTATATATTGCAATGAATCAAAAAAAGAGAAGACATTAATTTTATATTGAGGAATATTTATAAATCTGTTATTCTTGAGATAGTAAAATGAGGTTGATTAGTAAATTACTTATCTTTATTATACTGGGAACATTATTAGTTGGATTTACAAGTGCAGATTTTGAGATTGGAAATCTATCTTATTCAATTGATACTCAATACGGAGCCTCTGATAATATAAAAGGATGGATAAACATAAGTCTGGCAGGCGAACCCACAAACTCTCTTTTTGAAGACTCTAAAGGCGATTCTATAACTCTTATTGAGTTGCTTGATAAAACTAATGATATTTCGTATTCATGCAATACAAAAGACTGCAGTCCAGATTATTCTGTAAGTAATGGAGGTACAGCAAAGAATTTTGATTTAGAGGCAATGAACCCCTTCCTTATAGGATTTAAATTTAGTGAGAACATAGATAGCATAGACTCTATAGACTTTACAATTGACAGTGATGCTGTTTCTTCCTGCAGCAATCAATTGAAGATAGATATATTAAATGACGGGGAGATAGACACAGGAAATTATAAATCTTCAGGAGAAAGTTGTGTAAAAAGTTATGGTTGTTTTGATGATTCTAAGCAAACTGTTGAAGGAGTTATTGGAGTCACCCCTCCTTATTGCCAGAGAATAAATCTCCTTGAATCTCCTGGATTTAAAATAGGGGCATGGGTTAAAGAAACAGGCAATGGTTCAGAAATATTAACAATGACACTCTATGACCTTTATGATGCAGATTTGGGAAGTTGTGAATTGCCTAAAGCTACAAGTAGCGGGGGGGAAATATCATGCAATATAAATTATCTAGTAAAAGAACAAAAAAATTATTATGTCTGCATTAATTCTGATGGAGGGGGGGGTGAGAATAAAATAAAGGGGTATGAGACATCTAATTCTTCTGAAGCTTGTGGATTTAATGGAAATCCCAGTTATGATAAAAAAACAACTGCAGCTTATCAGATTTTTGCAGAAGGAAAAAGTTTTGGAGGGGTTGGAACTTTATTGATAAATAACTCCCTGGACTATGGAGAGACTATTTCTAATAAAATGAAAGATTATATAATTGAAAAATATGGAAATAGTGACTGCTCTTTAAATGACTGTATTGTCCCAGTAAAGATAATCCCTAGAGAGGACCAAAGCATAACAATAAAGGATTTATCTATAAAATACAGCACTCCATCATTTTCAGGGATAATAGAGGATGAAATATATGACATCTCTGAGATTCCTGCAACAATAACAATGGATTTTAATAAGATATCCTTAAACAAGGGTAATTTTTCTGTCTTATCAAACTTAGGAAATTACACCTTCAGATTAGAATTAAATGATAAAGAGATTTTTTCAAAAAAGGTTTTTGTTGAGAGTGTTCCTGTAATAAAATCATTAACACCTACAAAAACTGCTTCTGCATATCCAACTGAGTTTGAGGTTCAAGTCTCAGCATCAGGCAATATTTCAAAATATGAATGGGATTTTGGAGATAATCAAACAGGGACAAGTTCAACAAACAAAATAATCCATACTTATGATTCTACAGGGCAATATAAGATGAAGATAACAATAACAGATTCCAGCCAGAGAACTTCTTACATGACATTTGACATAACTATTGAGACTCCTGAAAAAGTAATAAACACAAGCCTTGAAGAAATGCAGGGGGATTTGGCCAAGGTAAAGGAGCAGATAGAAAGTCTTGATGAATTTGAGCAAAAAGGCTTAAATTCAAGATTAGATATTGATTCACTTGATAGTGAAATAACAGCACTGCAAAAAGATTTTAAAAAAGCTGATTCAGAAGAAGATTATAATCTAATAATGCCAAGGTTGTTAGCATTAAAAATTCCTGAATCAATTAGCGAAAGTGGAAATACAGCCTCCCTCTTATTCTACCCTGATGAAAAAAACATAAATCTAGATGTCTTAAAAGAAATAGGCGGAGGAAGTTATGAATCCGATAAGAGAGAATCTTACATTAATGCAATACTCTTCTGGAACATGGAAAATATGGAAACAAGGGTAAAGTTCAAGGAGTTTTCAGTGCAATATGGGGGTTCTGGGAAACCTCTTCTAAGAATATTTGAATTAAAGACAAGTGAAAAAGAGGGGGTGGGTTATGATTCCTATCTTATTATACGCAAACTTGAAAACCTGGATTTTGATGCAAATTATTTAGAGAGTGAGAAATCCGGATATGAATATATAAGATTAAAAAAAGAGGCATACACCATCACATTTTCAACAACAGAGGATATTGACTTTGCCAGCTTGCCTGCATTTATTTCTCCCAGTCTTGATAGATTAGACATAACAGGATATAAAGACCCAGGAGAATTTGTTCCAAGCAAAAAAAAGTGGTATATATTTGGATTAATCATGATTTTCTTATTTATCCTTGCATTTATCATGTATGTAATACTTCAAAGATGGTATAAGATAAAATACGAGAATTATTTATTCAAAAACAGAAACAACATATATAACTTAATAACCTATATTAATAATGCAAAGAAAAAAGGTCTGGGTGACGATGCCCTAAAATCATCTTTGAGAAAATCTGGCTGGAATTCTGAACAAGTAACATATATCATGAAGAAATATGCAGGAAAAAGAACAGGTATGTTTGAAATATCTCCAGGAAAAATCTTTGGAATGCTGAGGAGGAAAAAACAGATTCCTCAACCAACTGGAAGAATCCCCCCTGCACCAAACCAGAGATTCAGGCCAAGAGGACCTCTGGGAATGCCAAGATAAGAATATGGCTTTATAATGAAATAAGTGATAAAATACAGAAAAGCTTAATAAAGCATTTTAATAAAACTATAATATGGTAATAAAAATCTTCAAGAGTTTTGTTAAGAGAGTATTCACAAGCATCTTCAGGAATAAAAAGGATATAAAACTTGGTTTTTACGGACCTCCTAATTCAGGGAAAACAAGTCTTGTAAACAGAATTTGCAAGGATTTTACAGGTGAGGAAATAGGGAGTGTAAGCAAGGTTCCTCATGAAACAAGAAATGTTCAGTTTAAGGAAAAAGTAGAGATAAGTTACAAAGGAAAAAAGATTACTTTCAAGATTGTTGATACCCCTGGCATTGCTACAAAGATAGACTTTGAGGATTTTCTAAAATTTAAAGTAAAAAAGAAAGATGCTAAAAGAAGAGCAAAAGAGGCAACACAGGGGGTTATTGAGAGTATAAAATGGCTTGATGACATGGATATGGTAGTGATAGTTCTTGATTCAACTGAGAATCCTTATAATCAGGTTAATATAACAATAATCGGGAACTTGGTTGCAAGAAAAATCCCTGTTTTAATTGTTGCAAACAAAATTGACCTGAAAAAATCAGACATGAAAAAGATTGAGGCAGCATTCCCAGAATACGATGCAATCGGGATAAGTGCCAAATATGGGGACAATTTAGAGGAATTTTATGAATCAATATTTAAATTGTCAAAAAAAGTTTAAGTTTAAAAACTAAAAAAACTTAGTAAAAACAACATGGCTAAGAAAAAAAGGGGGGGTAAAATTGGAAGAATAAAAGGATTTTCTATACAATTTTTGCCCTATTCTGAGATAAGAGATTTAGATGGTAATCAAAGGATAAGAAAAATCCTGGGAATTGTTTTAGGAAACAATATACTTATATTGCAGGGAAAATTAAAATCTGAGGAGGAAGCAAGACTTATTGGAGATACAATGGCAATGATAGGGCATGTTAAGAATTTCAGAGGCATAGAGCTGGCAGTTATCTCTGGAAATGGGGGGAGCGGAGGATTTTTTGGAAAAATGAAGTCAGGTTTTGTAAATGCTCTTGCAGGCGGAGATTTGGGAGCAGTCACAATAATTGGGCCTGCGACAGTTGTTAAAGAGATAAAAAGAAACCCAAAGAAGATAGAATTAATGCTGAATAAATAATTTTAATTTTTTGTAAAAAGAAATTATCACTAAAAAGAAAATATAAATTATTAAATAGTTTTTTGCATTTTATTTATTATGATTCTAAAAATTTGCAAATTTTGTGGGGGAGAGATAAAAAAACCAAGAGCAAAGATATTTTGTAGTAATTTATGTCAAGAAAGACATTACAATAGACGCCCAGAAATTAGAGAGAAAAACAGGATAAATATGAGGGAATTTAGGAAAGACCATCCAGAATGGAGAGAAAGGCATAGGGTTCTTGCAGTTACAAAATATAGAGAAAGGAGAAGAAAATACTGGAAAGAATATGGAAAAAGGCCAGAAGTTAGGGCAAGAATTAATGAAAGAGATAGAATTAGACGGAAAATAGACAAACAATATGCCGTAGCAGATAGATTAAGGCGTTCATTTAATCATGCTTTATTAAAATATTCAAAAAGGGGAAAGATAATGAATTCAATAAAATATGGTATTAATTGGAAAGAAACCATAAATGGTTTAAAGCCCTTCCCCGAAAATTTGAAGAATTTTGAAATTGACCATCTCCTCCCACTACGTTCTTTTAATTTAAACGATTCAGAACAAATAAAAAAAGCTTTTTCTCCAGAAAACTTACAGTGGTTAACTAAAGAAGAGAATAGAAGAAAATCCAGTAAAATATTAGATTATAGATAATTTTATAAGTATAACACCATTTGAAAAAATATGTTTGGAGGTAATTAAAAATTTCACCGCACCAATGTGTTAAATGCTCAAGGATTATCCCAATTGGAAGCAAAGAAATACTAGAGGGATGTGCTAAATGCAAGGGTCATTTTTTCTTTTATATCAGAGAGGAGCAGATGCAGAAGATAAAAGATGGCCATATTATTGAGATACCAGAAGAGGAAAAAGAAACAATTGAAAAAGATATCAGGGAGATGGCAGGCATTATAGAAGAAGATACTCCTGTTATACTTGACATAGAATCGGTTAGAGTTACTGGCTCTGGAAAGTTTGAGATTGATATTGTAAATTTATTCAGAAAAGACAGGCCATTAATCTACAAGCTTGAAGAGGGAAAATATATAATTGATTTAGCTTCAACATTAAGAGAAAATATGAAGGATATAAAGGAGATAAAAGATCCAACTAAAGAAGATTAATATCACTCTAACGGTTGTTAAATACCCGAAGTGTTTTTTCTAAATCAGTATAAAATTCATAAACCTCTGGAGACTCTTTTTTCAACTCTTTCCTGGATTCTTTAGAGGCATAATACATTGTGAAATTAGTAAAAAATTCATGTGCTTCAGGGTATTCTTTTTTTAATTTTGCCCTTAACCTATCAGAAAAAGAATAATCTGCAAACAAGGTTGCAAAATATTCATGAAGATAAGCATATTCTGATCTGCTAAGAAAGACAGATGAGGAATTGCATAATGGAAGCCCATCAGAATATGAAGAAGTGCAGGGATTTGCCTCATAAACTTTCCTAAACTCACTTGATTCAGAAATATCACCAAAAGCATGATCTCCAAGATGTCCATATTCATGCAGGACTGGATTACCACCCCCATAAGAACCAGATAATACTAGCTTTACTGCAGCAATCCTAGGTTTTCTCCAGTATGTTGCTTCAAGATCCTCAACTCTTCTATAACCTAAAAATGTTCCTTTCAAGTGAGATAGCTCTGGATTATCAGTCATCTTTCCTTCAAATATCAGAACTTTCCCTCCAAAATCATTTATTTTTTTCTGTATTGCGTCAGGAACATTTTCCAAGATATCTTTCATTTTCCTGATTTTTTTTGAATCCTTATCTTTTACTCTTAAAATATAATCTGGAATAACTTTATCTGAAGAGTATTTTCTAACTTCTGCTCTTTGCTCCAGTGTGGGATGTGAGCCTAATGAAACACAACTTAGAAGCAAGACTAGGGGGGCCATCAAAACCCAGTTTTTAATATTTGTTTTCTTTAATTTCATTTTATAAATTATAGTTTAATATAAGTTTATAAATATTGCTAGACTATGTTCATTATGAGTAAAAAAATCAACTCTATCTTAAAAGAGGTTTTAGACAAGATAAAGCCCTCCAAAAAAGAACTGGAGGAGATTGAAGATTCTCTTGGAATATTTCTTAAGAAATTTAAAAAAAGTATGGAAGATTTAGGCATTGAAGCAGATATTTTTATTGGGGGAAGTTCTGCTAAAAATACTTTAATTAAAAAAGATTATTATGATGTGGATGTGTTTATAAGATTTCCAAAAGAGAGGGGAGAAGCAATTTCAAATTTAACAGAAAAAATACTTAAAAATGTTTCAAAATATTCAGTTATCCATGGTTCCAGGGATTATTTTAAAATAAAGGCAACCCAAAACCTCATTATTGAGTTAATACCAGTAATTAAGGTAAAAAATAATAAAGAGGCTGTGAACATCACGGACCTGTCATTTTTCCATGTTAAATACATTAATAAAAAAATAAAATCAGAAATTACTTTAGATGATATACGACTTGCAAAAGCTTTTTGCTACGCTAACAAGTGTTATGGTGCAGAATCATATGTCCAGGGATTCTCTGGTTATGGATTAGAACTATTAGTATACTATTATAAGACATTTATAAAATTCATAAAAGCGATGGCAAAAATCAAAGGCAAAACAATAATAGATATTGAGAAGCATTACAAAAATAAACAAGCTGTCTTAATGGATTTAAACAGCTCTAAACTGCACTCTCCAATAATATTAATTGACCCAACATACAAGCAAAGAAATGCTCTGGCTGCACTCTCGCAGGAGACATTTGACAGATTTAAAAAAGAATGTGAAAATTTCCTTAAAAACCCTTCAGAGAAATCATTTGAGATTAAAAAGACAGATTTAGAAAAAATAAAGAAAGAAGCAGAAAAGAAAAAATATGAATTTATTCTGCTGGAGGCAGATACAAATAAACAGGAAGGAGATGTTGCCGGAAGCAAACTCTTAAAGTTCTATAAGCACTTTAGTTCAGAGATAGAGAATTTTTTTGAAATTAAAAACAGGGGATTTAGCTATAACGGGAAGAAATCCGCAAGATATTTCTTTGTTGTTAAAGGCAAACCAGGAGTTTTATATTCAGGACCTAAATTAAAAGATATAAAAAATGTAAAGGCATTTAAGAAAAAGCATAAAAGCACATTTGTAAAATCAGGCAGAATTTATGCAAAAGAAAAAGTTGATTTTAAGATAGGTGAATTCATAGAAAACTGGAAAAAGAAAAATAAAGATAAGATAAAAGAGATGAGTATTAAAGAGTTAAAATTCCTGTAGGAACATTTATATACCTTAAGGAACATATATGTTTATCATGGAACAAAAATGTAGTCAAGATAGAGTCTTTAGTGTATTTGTTGATGAGCCATTAAAGATTCATTATATCAAAGAGATTGCTAAGAAAATAAGTCTCGCTCCAACATCTGTCAAAAATCACCTGAAAAATCTAGAAAATCAAGAATTAATTCAGAAGAAGAAAGGTGAGAGATTTGTTGGATTTATTGCTAATAGGGACAATAAGAATTTTTTGTTTTATAAAAAAATAGCAAATATAATTAAAATAAAGGAATCAGGGTTGCTTGATTTTTTAATTGACTCTCTTTATCCACAAGCAATCATTCTTTATGGTTCTTATCTCAAAGGTGAAGATATTGAATCAAGTGATGTAGATGTAATGATTATAACAGATAACAAGAAACAAATAGACATAAAGAGGTTTGAAAAAATTCTAAAGAGAAATATCCATCTTATTATGGAGAAAAATCTGAAAAAATTGCATGAGGGAGTTAAAACAGAAGTGACTAATGGTTTTGTTTTGTATGGGAGATTAAAAAATGAGTGAGGAGATATTCATAATTTCAAAAAATCCCATAAGAGCCAAAGCACTTTTAGATATGGCTAAGGAGAGATTAGAAGATATTAAAAAAGAAACTAAAACATATAAAATAATTGAGCAGTATTATGAAGTTGCAAAAGAAATAATAATCTCGCTAATGTATTCCAATGGTTTTAAAACATTAAGCCACAAGCTACTTATAGAATATCTGGAGAAAAATTACAGCAAATTCTTTGATAGAGAAGAATTTATCCTCATTGATGAGTTAAGAAGATTAAGAAATGGTATTGTATATTACGGAAAAAGAATAGATTCTATCTTTTTGAGGAACAAAGAATCCCAGATAAAGAAGGTGATAAACAAGCTTTTAAAAGTCTGTAGAGATAATAGCAGGGAAAGTAGCTGAAGAGATGAGTATTACTGGATTAAAAGTTATTTAGGATTAAAATTTGTGAGAGATTCTAAATCTTCCATCAAATCCCCTGTCTTTTCCCTTAATTATATTCTCCATAATATCTTTTTGATTATATTTCAATCCTGCGATTATTGATGATTTGTTATTTATTTTCCATTCTAATTCAGCTCCTGCTGAAAATCCTTTTGGTTCAAGTGATTTTCTTTCCAAATTTATGTGAGCACCAGGGGATAATCTTAAATTATCCGCTAGCCTAATATTATTATATTGCCCTCCAATCCTCATGGTGTTTACTCTTCCACCACCTATAAAATCTGCATCATATCCAAGATTAACTTCAATTGGGTGTTCTCCTTCTGGATTCACAATAGAAGTGGTATTAAAAAAACCCCCCTCATGTGTTAAATATAAATTAATCAAAGGGGGTGTAAACTCTGTCTCACCCCATTTGAAAACAGTTGGTTTTGTAACTCTATTACCTGTTTTAAGATAATTAGAGATTGCCCTAAAACTATCCCAAGTCTGAATAGAAAGTGCATCTGCTAAAATTGCCTGTGTTAAATGGTCGCTTTTTTTAGCAGGTATTCCTTTTTTATTTAAAAAACGTATATAATTATCTACATCATTGCTCTCAGTTGGAACCTTATAAGATGTTCCAAGATTATATCCAATGTCCCATGTTTTTGTAGACAAAAAAGAAAAGGCATTGTCAGGAGTTAATTGATTCTTATTATTCTTAAATAAAACATAAGCATTATATTCATTTTGATTTAATCCAGCCACTGCTTTTCTAATCCCTTGGTTATCTGTTGGGTGTTTGTTAAGGGTTTTAGTCCAATTATTATCTAGGGCAAAAATGCTATTTGGCTCAAATCTCCATTCATACGAGCCAATTTTTTCTCCCACTCTTATATGCCCAAATTCGTGTGAAGCATGTGTCAAATGGTGTGATAATGCAGAAGACAGTCCTAAAAGTCCTATTCTACCAAGAAGAGTATTATCCAATCCTGCTTTTACACCCAATAAATCGCTTCCTTTTCCGATAATTTGGTTTGCTGAGTACCATGCATTTGCGTTTGCTTCAAAATTTTTTGTTGGGTCTGCTATATCAAGAACAATCTTTCTGTCAGGCATTATCTTTTCCTGTTTTATTTCTTCTGCCTTTGCTATCCCTGGAATAAAATTTGCAAGCACAAGCCCAGTTATGAAAGTATTTCTTATTGCTTTGCCTACTTTCTTTAAGATTTGGTAACTCATTTTTCACCCATAGCTTTTTCAAACAAAGATGCAAATGCTTCCACAAAAAATTCAGAATTAAGCCAGATAGCAGTATCTTCTTTATCTGAATTTTTAGATAAATAAAACAAGATTTCTCCCCTGTCTACAATAAAGAATTTGGCATCAATGTTAATCCTCTTAATTTTCATCCCAAATTTCTTTTCTATCTGATTAATAAGACTTTCATCACCAGACAAAGCAAATTTAAGCTTTATGTTTGATTTTTTAAGTATTTCAAAAGTCTGCTGGAATAATTTTGTCTTTGAGTTTATCTCCTCTGCATTTGTGCAGATTATCACTTCTTTTTTTGCATTCTGCAGAACTTCTCTAAGATAATTAGAAATATTTGATTTTCCTTTTAAAGCTGCAGAAATGTCTTCTCTTTTTACAGGGTCTATTCCTTCCTTGTACAGCACTTCAAGCATTGAGAATTCTTCTGTCTCTTTGATTCCTCCAAGACTGACAATTCTATCCTCTGCATCTTTTCTAACATTGTTTTTTAATTTCTCAAGAATCATTCTTGGCTTAACTCCAATATATCTAACTGGCTTTCCTATCTTAACAATAGCAAATCCCTTTTTTTCAAGGCTTTCAAGGACATCATAGGTTCTGCTTCTTGGAACCCCTGAAATATCTGCAATCTGTCCTGCTGAAGCGATTCCCTTACCAAGCAAGGCTAACCAGACTTTTGTTTCATAAATATTAAGGTCAAAATAATCCTTAATCTTGTTTATTAGTTCTTGTTTTACTAGCATTTTTTTATTCTCTTTAGATATTCTATATGTTGTCCTCTTCGTATGCCACAATAATCCCCCATTATTGTGCCCACAGGTCCCTTCTTCATTTTAACTATATTAAACCCCTCGGCATCCAGATAATCTTCCATCTTAACAAGTGTTGGAGCACCAAATTCCCCCCTAACCCATAGATTATATATTACAGATTTTCCGCTCAGACTGAAAGACAGATTAATAGCTTCTAAATCAGGAAAATTGCTTTTTAATTTGTTATGTAAATTAATCTTAGTTTCTTGAGCTTTTCTAACTGAATCCTTTCTAATGCTTCTAAGGTCCATATTTATTTCCATAAATCCTCATAGAAGCCCCCTTTTATAAACCTTATGGTTTTGTTACTTTTACACAGTAAGAACAAACAGGGAAGGGTTTAAATAGCATAAAAATTGGAGAAATATATGACAACTGTATTTGGTATAAAACATCCAAAGGTTGAGGCAACTGTATTAATTGCAGATAGACAGGTAACTTCATTAAATCCACAAACAGGTATACCTAATGGTAAATTTCTTGGAAGAAAGTTATGGGTAAGTGATGATAAGAATTATTGTTTTGGACATTCTGGAGTAATGGATGAGAAAACAGGGGAATTTGTTCAAGAACTTTCTAGTGGAAAATTTAATGTTGAAAGAATTGTAAAAAAAGGCTATTTTAATGAGTTAAGGAAATTAAATATCAAGAGAATGGGAACAAAGCTCCCAGATCTTCAGAAATTAAGTTCAATAATTCTTGCTACAAGATTCAACAATACCCCTAAATTATACACTTGTTTTCCTTTAGGAAGGGTTGAAAAGAGGGTTTGGACTTGTGTTGGAAGTGGAAGTGGAGATAAAAAAGTAAGTGAGTATATACAAGCATTACAAGTCTACTCTGAAGCAAAAGATTATCTTGGTGATTCATCTAATCCTGAAACAGAAGATCTTATTCGTGTTGGATTAGAAGCTGTAAGAAGATCTCAAAGCCAGGATTTATATTCTCATGGATTAGATATGATGGTTTGCACTCCTGATGAAATAAGAGACCATTATAAAGACCTGGGAGATAACTTCGGAAAGACATTAAGAAATATACAGAGACAATACAAGTCTCATAAAACTAAATAACTAATCCCTAATCCTAACAAAATTCCTGCTGTGATAAAAGGCATTGCCGGATAAAACTTCTTTTTCTCAGCAGAAAAGAACAAATAAGCTAATCCTAAGGTTGCGCCAAAAATAACAAATAATGCCGGAATTATTCCAATAGTCTTTAACATGACTCCTGCTGTCATTATTGGAAATATAACATCTCCGCCTCCTAAAAGGGCTACATTGACTTTAATCTTTTTCTTTTTAAGTTGAGATTTCTTTAGTTTTTTCAGCTTCATTTTTACCTTTTTTGAGATATAAGGAACAAAAAATCCAGAAAAGACATTTAGTTTTTCCATCTGATATTTAGCCATTTTTTGCATAATTCCGGAGTGCCAAACAGCCCAAGCATCATAGATAGAGATTATTATTAAAAGAGCAATGATAGTCCAGACATTCAATATTGGGACAAAAACAGCAGCAATTCCAGGATAGATTAATAACTCCGTAGCATTATGGACCAAAAAGTTTCTTTTGTAGATTTTTATATATGCAAGAGGCAGTGCAACAGCCAGAACAATCCAGGACGCATATTTGAATTGAGGCATAATTGCATTAAATGTGATTCCCAAGGCAATAACTACTACCAAAAAAAACCATAATTTTAAGATTAATTCAAATCTAAATTTCATTAAAAAAAACAGCAAAGAAATTGCAATAATGAATGCAATTATGATTCCTGTAAAAAAACCATAATAATCAGATTCTTTTTCCACTTCAGGTGTTTCAAGCCCAAAAGGAAGCTCTTTATCTTCTGCATGATAATGATTAACAACATATAACCCAATAAACTGAGTTATCAAGAACATTCCCAAGAGGATTGCTGTTATTTTTATATTGTGCTTCATTTTTTTGTCACCTTCCTTAAAAATGAAATGCTTGAAAACCACGAAAATCAGAGATTTTCGTAGCACCAAAAACCGAAGGTTTTTTAGTGTTTCCTGTTTTCATTGTGTTTCATAATATATAATGGAAAAACTAGTTTTTAAAGTTGTGGAAAAATATTTTAATATAATTATTCTCTTCTTAAAAATTTATTAATGCTCTTAATTACTTTGTCGTGAAATCCATCATTTATTGTGCAGAATTTCTTTATCACTATATTTGCATTGATTGTAAATATCCTATGGGGCTTTACAAAACTTTTGAAGGGTAAACTTCCCTGTTCAAAAGAATCTTTTGTTATTACTAAATCATCTTTATGGGCTTTGGAAGTTACAAGGCAGCAAATTCTATCCTGCATCTTATTTATCTTTTCATTAGAGATAATTAAGGCCGGTCTTTTTTTGGAGAGTGTTAAATCAGAATATGGAAATGGAATTAGAATAATATCTTTTTGATTATACATTGTTCCACCTCTCATCTGATTCATTATCCCAATCTTTTTTTAGAGTTTCCTCAGAAGCTAACATTGTCATAATGCTCTCTTTATCTGGATAATTTTCAATTTTTTCTAACTCATCAATTCTTTTTTTAATCATTTTTCTTACAAATTCACTCCATTTTATCTCGGAATATTTACGCATTTTTTTATATACTTCATTATTAATCGAGAGAGTTATATTTGTCATGGTAGAATAAGTGAGTTCACTTATTTAAATCTTTCTAAGATTCACTATATTAAATTCCTAATTAAGTTTTTAGTTGCATAAAGAATTAATATTCCAATTAAAATAGACAGAAAAAAACTAAGCACAAGGTTATGCGGAGCCAGATATAAATCCATCAAACCCCAAACCCCTCTCCAAAAACTAACAATTGCAAAAGCAATCAGAATCGTGAATAAAACATTTCTTAGTGTCCTCTTTTGTTTAACCATATTAGGTGGTGGGAAAAAATGCTTAAAAACCTTGAGGTTTTTAAGCCACAAAATCTAAACTGTGCCTACGCACAGACGCAGGGGCAAAGATTTTGCTGGTTTTTAAAATCACCTCAATCTCAGTGTTTCTAAATCTCTGGGGACATTTGTCTCTACTCTGTTGAGTTTGTATAATGACGAGGCTAAATCAAGAGATTTTGAAACCTCTCCATGGTTAATTATTATTTTTTTTGGTTTTGGCCTCATGTTGTTAAAAAAAGACATAATCTCGTTTCTTCCTGCGTGTGCAGTAAGCCCAGTTATTGTGTGAATCTCCATATTTATCTTTACTATTTCTTCCTTACCATCTACAACCATTCTTGTTTCTTTGATTCCATCCTGAACCTGCCTTCCAAGAGAGCCAACACCCTGATAACAGACAAATATTAATGCATTATCTTTATTGCCTGCAAATTCTCTAAGATACTCTACTGATGCACCTCCTACAAGCATACCTGATGTAGCAAGGACAACACAAGGGCCTCCTTCAATAACATTTCTCCTTTCATGAGGGGAGCCAACTCTTGAAAACACCTCTGAAATAAACGGATTGCTGTCCTGAAAAATCTGTGCTCTAACTTTATTACTTAAAAAATCAGGATAAGCTGTATGAATTGCATTAATATCCCAAATCATACCATCTATATATATTGGTATTTTTTTCATTTTACCAGCCTTCATTGCATCTTCAAGAATAAGCATTGTTTCTTGTGCTCTTCCCAGACCTAATTCCGGAATCAGAACCTTGCCTCCTCTTGCAATTGTTTTATTTACTAATTCTAAAAGCTGTTCTTCTGACTGAAGACGTGGAGGAAGAATATCATTTTTTGAGCCATAAGTTGATTCTGTAATAACTGATTCAACTCTTGGGAAGGTTGATATTGCAGGGTCTAATAGCCTTGACTTTCCATACTTGAAATCTCCTGTATACAAAAGATTATGTGCCCCATTTCCAATATTAAGATGAATCATTGCACTTCCTAATGCATGTCCTGCATTGTAAAAAGTCAATCTCACATCTGAAGTAATGTCAGTAACCTCGTTGTAATTAAGGCAAATGCTGTGCTTTACCATTTCCTTTATATCTGAAGAATCAAACAATGGCTTTGCTGCCTGCTTGTAGGCAACTCCTATAAAATCAAGAGAGATTAGTGCTGCAATATCTCTTGTGGGTGTTGTCATGTAAATAGGACCTTTATAACCCATTTTATACAAATAAGGAACCAAGCCAACATGATCTAGGTGAGCATGACTTATGATTACAGCATCTAATTGAGCTATATCAAATTCAGGAACATCAAACGTAGGAAATTTACCAGCACCATGTGCAGCAACATCTACACCACAATCAAGAAGAATCTTTGAATTGGGTGTTTGCAACAACATACAGCTTCTTCCAACTTGTCTTGCTCCTCCTAAAAATGTGAGCCTAATCCATCCTTTCATTTTCTCTGGATTCCAATCAGTATAAATTTTCTTTCCAATTGAGTTTAAAAATTTTCTTCTGTAATTATTATTTGCATAAAGAACTTCTCTGATATTCTCTGTAATCTGACTTTTTATTGCAGGACTTCTCTGGACATGAGGAGTCCACAAAGTTGCTTCTTTAATATCTTCAAGTATAGAGCCTTGTTTTCCTATTACTAATCCTGGTTTTTTTGCCTCAATTATTACAATGCTTCTGTGAAAATCAAAAATTATGTTTGTAATATCTGCTTCTGTAGGAACAATATTCTTTATTTCTTCTTCTACTTTTTTCTGCTCAAGAAGAATCTTTTGGTCTGCTCTAAGCTCAATTCTCTTTTTTATCTGGTCAACTATTTCTTTTATCTTTCCTTCTCCTTCTTTGAAGAATTTCTCATTATCTGTGTAAAGAACTATGTTTGCACCTTCAAAGCTCGCTTCAGTAACCTTTCCATGCAGTTGTTCTTTTATATTCTTTAATATCTCCAATTTAATTCACTTCCTTAAATTGGAGGCTAAAAATCTTTGATTTTTTTGTTTCCATTTTTTTGTTTTATTTTGTGCTTTGTTTTTTAGTTAATATGAAAACGAATCTGTTTAGATTAATTATCACCTCTAACCTAAATTATCTCTTATAATCTCCATTGAATTTTATCAATTATTTTTAGTAGATTTATTCTTTATCTTTATATTCTGGCTTTATTTCCTGTTCAACAACCTTTTTTATTCCCTCTTTGGTTATTGTGAAAACATCAATACCATAACCACTTGCAATATCTCTTTGTGTTGAAGACTTTAGGGCTTCTTTTGCAAGTTCAATACATTCTTTAATAGAAAGGTCTTTTTTATACTGTCTTTCAAGTAAACCTAAAACATAAGGCATACCGCTTCCAATATTAGCATCATAATCAGTTACATCATCAATTGTTCCATCTGGTCCAATAGTATATAATTCTACAGAGCCATCATCATTAACTCCTGCTAACAAACTTCCAACAATCGCTGGAAGCATAGAAGGTTGTCTTATCCCTGAATAAGAGATTGAAGATAAAAGGTTTGCAGATTGTTTTACTGTTGGTCTTGATTTTGCTCTTAATTCTTTTAATTTTAATTCTGCTGCTAATAGCCTCTTGAATCTTTGTGCATCTGACGCTCCTCCTGCAACAGACATTACAAGATAATCATTTATTTGAGTTACTTTCTTAAAATCTTTCTTTGCTACTGAGTGGCCCATTGTTGCCTGTCTATCTGCAGCCATTACAACTCCTTCTTTACAGACAATTCCCAGTATAGTTGTTCCTGTCTTCAGTATTGAGTTTTTTATTTCGCTATCCATTTTAATTTCCATAGAATAATCCTTTAATCTATTTAGAATCTATAAAATTTAGAGATTATTGTGTTTTATAAATCTTTTGTTTTGAGTTAAATCTTCCATTTTCCATTTTCCTGAACAACTTTTCCGTCAAGGATTATTTTTGCTTTTTTCATGTCTTTAACAATGTCCCAGTGTACTGCAGAATCATTTCCTCCTCCATTTTCCTTGTAAGCCATTCCTAAAGCAAGATGTATTGTTCCATCAATCTTTTCATCAAATAAGAGTTCGTTTGTAAATTTGTTTATCTTTGGATTACATCCAATGCCAAATTCTCCTACATATTTTGCATTTTCATCTAAGTTTAAGGTTTCTTTAAGAAAATCTTGGTTTTTTGAGGCTTTTGATTCCACAACTTTTCCATTTTCAAATTTTAATTCTATATCTAGAACTTCTTTTCCTGCTCTTATTGCAGGATAATCAAATTTAATCCATCCATTTAGACTTTCTCTTACAAGGGCCATAAAGACTTCTCCCCCAGGCATGTTTTCTTCTCCTTTATCAGCAACACAGTTTTTTCCTTTAATTGAGAATTTTAAATCAACACCTTCCCCTATTAAATGAACATCTTTACCCTTCTCAAATTTATTAGAAATTTTATCAAGTCTTTTCCCAAATTTTTTCCAATCAATTAAACATGCTTGATAAACAAAATTCTCATATTCTGTCAAAGACATCTCTGCTTCTTGTGCCAGAGCTATAACAGGGTAAGCAATAGTACATCTTCTTATTTTATCTTTTTCATTAACAACATAGTCTGAGATAGGGTGTACTATCTTTTGTCTTGTAGATATTTTTTTTGAATCAGAATTAGTTAATTCTTTTGTATTTAAATCCGTAACAATACTAATAGTCTTATCTGCTTGTTTATATAAATCCATAAGATGTTGAGGGAAATGCTCTATTTGCTCTTTTGTGGCATATTTATAAAAAAAGTCAGAGATATCTGGTAGGCCCATTCTCACTATAGGAAATGCTTTTCGTAAAATAATTTCCTTATATAACTCAACTAAAAAAGGAACTGCTTCTATACCCCCTGAGATAATTACTGTTTCTCTTGGTTTTACAAATACAGAATATCTTACTGCTAATTGTGCTAATTTTTTTGTTCTTAAATCAATTGGCATTTTATTCAGAAGTATTTAGGCAACTTCAAACCATCACTCTTAATAAAACTTTGACTGTATAATTTATAAAGTTATTGCTTAACAAAGATTTTAAAAATAAGGATATATTAAATAAGAAGATGGCAATGAGTTTTAGTGAATTTTGGGTTGGTCCCCTTGCAGATTTTTTTAATACTTCACTTATTCACAATAGTGTTGTATTTATTGACATTTACTCTATAGTCCATTTTATTACAGGTTTTCTTCTGATGTTTTTAATCTTTAAGATTTTTAAAAAAGTGAGGATAAAATTCTTTATATTATTTTTAGTTGTTATTTTATGGGAAGTTTTTGAGCTGGCAGTAATTGCAACTGGCTCATCATTTTTTAGATTAGATTCTAAATTAAATGCACTCTGGGACCTTATTATAGGAATGATGGGGGGTTATTTGTATTGGCATCTTAAAGAAAAGAGAAAATAATTATTCAAGAACACTTATACCTGCTTCTTTCTTAAATCTCAATACATTTTCAACAAAACCCTCTATTTTTTGCTCATGACTTACAATTATCAGCTGGTTTACATTTAATTGATATAAAACATCCCTCATTTTGTCTAATTGCTGGTCTGAAAACCCGTCTGTTGGTTCATCTAAAATTACAAAATCTCTTGTCTTTATCTTGCTTAAAATAGAATTTATTACCTGATTTAATGAAAGCCTATATGCAAGAGCAATTGCTGTTCTTTCTCCTCCTGAAAGATAAGTATAATCCAGCTCATAATCCTGATGCTCAATTATAGGAGTAAAATCGTCATCAAGCCTTACTTCAAAAGAGTCTGACACAAGCATAGAAAACCATTGGTTAAATAATTGGGAGAATTCTGCCTTAAGTTTAATCATTACATTTTTCTCTATGAAGGATATTACAGGAGAGAATTTCTTAGAAAGCCAGTCCTCAATCTCAGTAATATAATCTAATTGCTTTTTAATCCCCTCTGTTATCTTAACCCTCTCTCTTAATTCTTCTATTTGCCTTGAAAAAACCTGTATCTCTTTTTTTAACTCCGCCACATTTATTTCCACAAACCTCTCTTGTTTTATAGATTCGTCAAACTCTTCTTGTTTTTTCTCAAAAATACCCTGAAATTTATTTAACTCAGAAACAGAACTTCTAAGAGAATCTATTTGCTGTGCTAATATTTCCATATCTTTTTCAAGCAAGAGGTTTGAATTTTCTATCCCAGTTAATCTTTCTTGTTTCTCATGAATCCCCTGGTACTTTGCATTTAATATTCTTAAGTCTGTAAGCTGTTTTTCTTTTAAATCAATTTCTAAATTAATTTGCCTTAATTTTTCATGGGTTTGCTTTTTCTCATCTTCTAATTCTTCAAGTTTTCTATTATTTATTGAAGTATCTGTATGAAGTTTGTTCAGGACATTTGCTCTGTAGACTGCATCAACATCCTGCAAGCAGGTTGGGCAAACTTCCAGGTTAGAAATCTGCTGGTTTAATTTTTTATTTTCATCATTTTTTATATTGATAGTGGTTATCTGGGAAATAATATCAAGATTGTTCTCACTTATTTTTTCTCTTTCTTTTTTCCCGGATAAAATTCCCTCTCCAAGTTCATTAAGTCTTGAATCATCAATCTTTATATCCCCTAGCTCTTTTATCTGTAATTTTAATTGGTCTATTGTTTTTATGTTCTCTGAAATTGATTCTTTTTTATTCAAGATTCTTATCTGGGTTTTTTCAATTTCCTGCTGAATCTTATTTTTCTCTTCTATTTTCTTATAAATTTCATCTTTTTCATCGCTCACTTTTTTTCTTATCTCTGTTTTTAAGAAGAGCTCTTTTTCAACTGAAACAAGATTATATTGTTTAGTTTCGAGTTCATTTTCTTTGGAGATTATATTCACTTTGTCTTGCTCAAGGTTTAGGGTAATTCCTTCTTTCATCCTTTTTTCTTCTCTTAATTTTGAGGCTAAAATAGAAGTGTTCTCTAAGATTTTCTTGTATTTGTCTATCCCAAATATATGCCTAAGAGTATTTACTCTTGTTTCTGAATCCTGCAGGATAATCTGTTTCATTTCCTCCTGGGGAGTATATGCAGTAAACTTATACAATATATTTTGTTTTTTAGAGAATTCTTTTGGATAATTCAATAACTCTAAGACTTTATTTTTGAGTTCTAAAACAGAAGATTCTTGTTTTTCTCCATCAACACTTAAAGAACAGTAATCTTGTGAAACAGTTTTTCCTCTTTTCAAAGTTCTTTCTATTATAATTGTTTTTCCATCTATCTCAAATTCCATGACAACCCCCCCAATATCTTTTCCATTTCTCAATAAAGAAGTTCCTCTCTGACCTGGCTGCAGTCCAAATAATGCAAACTCTATTCCGAGAAGAATAGAAGTTTTTCCAGCACCAATATCTCCTGATAATAATACAGAGCCCTCTGGAAATTCTATCTCCTGATACTCATAGCTTCTTATGTTATTCAAAGTTATTTTTTTTAGTTTCATTTGGAATATCTTTTTTTCCCTTTAAAATGGGACTTCAAAATCTCGGAAATTAAAATTTCCGGGACTGTCAAGAACTTTGTTCTTGAAGTTTTTAATTTTGTTGGTTTCATTTTAAAATGAATTTATCAGTTTAATTAATTCCTCTAACTTTTGTTTTGCAGCGCCACTTTCAATTGATTCTTGCGCTAAACATGTCCCCTCTCCACGAGAACCTACTAAATCATTTACATACATTGCCATGGCTACATTGGGTATAACTGCTCTCTTCATAGCATCCTCCCTTTGGGATAGTCTCTTATTATGAAGTATTTTTCTGCA
This sequence comes from archaeon BMS3Abin17, assembly GCA_002897655.1. Classification (GTDB taxonomy): domain Archaea; phylum Nanobdellota; class Nanobdellia; order Pacearchaeales; family GW2011-AR1; genus BMS3ABIN17. The sequence goes on along the minus strand of BDTJ01000035.1, from coordinate 21,979 downwards.
TATACTTGCTGATTCCTCAGCAGAATCTACCTTTAAACTAATTTGAGTGCTGTAAGGAGTATAGTCTGGATAGATAGTATATTCTTTAATCTCTTCAGAGTCTTCTACATCAAAGACTGTTGTTAATTCATACAAGCTTATCTCATCCAAACCATCCTGCCCGTGGACAACCATTGCTCTTTTAACCCCACCAAGTTCTTTTACAACATAAGCAATGTCTTTTGCTGCATTAACACTATAAGCCCCAATTAACATTGTTTGAGGATTTGCAGGATTTGTTAAGGGTCCTACTTTATTGAATATTGTTCTGTGCCCTATTTCTTTTCTTATGCCAAGGATTCTGGAGAAAACCACACACTTTAGTGTGTGGATGAATCCTTGGACATCCTAAAGTCCAAACAAACCGCACCTTTTAAGGTGCGGTAAAACACAAGGACTTTTTGATTTGGGCTACATTTTTCATTGCAGGATGGTATATTGGTGCATACATAAACCCAATTCCAATATCTTCTATTACTTGTTTTGTTTGCTCTGGTTTTAAATCAATCTTTACTCCTAATGCTTCTAAAAAATCAGCAGAACCAAAACTGCTTGAAGCTCCCTTGTTGCAATGTTTGGCAACCTTGCAACCTGCTCCTGCAGCAACAATCGCGGCGATTGTTGATATATTAATGCTGCTTTTACCATCTCCTCCTGTTCCGACAATATCCAGTAAATCCTCTTTTGAATCAATCTTTATGCTTGTCATGTGTTCTCTCATTGATTTTGCAGCATAGAAAATCTCTTCTATTGTTTCCCCGCCTTCTCTCTGATGCATCTCTATTAATTTTTTCTTAACTTCCTCTTTGTCAAAATTCCCTGTAAATATATTGTCAAAAAATTTCTCTATCATCTCTCTAAAACCTCTTTGACTAATTCTCTCTTTACTTTGATATTGTAATTCTCATGATTAAAAGCAAAAACAAAACTTCCTTTTTTATCATAATTTATTAGGTTTAAAATTTTTTCTACATCATAATTGGGCGGGAGTTTTGTGGGCAACCCATTAGCCTCAATTATTCTTGTAACTTTCTCAATTTTGTTTTTAGTGACAAGCTCAAGTTTATTTCCTAATTCTAATTCTTTAACCATCCCAATAGAAATTGCTTCTCCATGGCTAAGAGCATATATTAATTCAATAGCATGTCCAATTGTGTGCCCAAAATTCAAAGTATGTCTAAATCCTCTATCCTGCGGGTCTCTTTTTACTATTTCTGTTTTAACTTTACAGCATTCAGTAATTATATTTTGTAAATCGCTATCTTCTTTGTTAATTCCTCTTTCAAGTCTTTCTAAACTTGGTTTTTCAAAAACACTGCTATATTTAATTATCTCGGCAACTCCATTTCTAAACTCCCAAAGAGGTAGACTTTGTAAAAAGGACGTATCAATCAAAACCTCTTCAGGCTGGTAAATTGTCCCAATATAATTCTTTCTCTTTCCCAAATTAATTCCATTTTTCCCCCCAATACTGCTATCCACCATTGCAAGCAATGTGGTCGGGACATGTATAAGATTAATCCCTCTCTTGTAAGTGGAGGCCACAAATCCAGCCAAATCTCCAACAACCCCTCCACCAAATGCAACAATTTTTTCAGCATCTACATCTGCAAGATTCTCTGCTATTTTTTGATAATTTTCAAAAGATTTGCTTTTTTCTCCTGCATCAATAACAAAAACATTCCCAAGCACGAATAGCCCATATCTTTTCATTACATTTGAATCTGTAATTACAAATCCTTCAGGAAGGCCTTTTTTTCTAATTAATCGCTCTTTAATTTTAATTTTCATCTCATAACCTCAACACCTTCTTGGCTTCATCAAGCAACCTGTTTGTGAAACTTTCAGAAGTTTCTCCTTCTTGCTTATCCATTGAAAGTGTATGTATTAGTTGAGGGATTAAATCATTAAAATCAGATGGATTTTTCTCAGAATAAATCTTTATTGTTTCTTTTTCTATGTCTTCTGTGTTTTTTACCTCTATTTCAAGCTCAACTTCTTTTGTCTTTAAATTATGAGTGTTTTTGAGCATAAAATATGCATTTTTCTGCTTTACAAAATCCTCTATTTGAGAGAATTTTATATCTGAGTTTTTTCCGGTCTCTAATTCCCCTTTTACCCTCAAGAGAACTATCTTGTCCTTGATATCCCTTTTGTCAATCTCTGAGATTATCTTTTCTGTTGCTGTTAAAGAGGTTTTTATTTCAATATCAAAAGATTCAATCTCTTTAATTTTAAGTTCTATTTTTTTAAGTGAATTTGTTTCCTCAGTATCAACAATATAAAAACTTCCATATTTAAGGTCTTCAAGTTCCTGAAAATTATTTGGAAAAATAGGTCCTGGATAAACAAAGTTTTGATATTGAAAATCTATGTGCAAATGCCCCATTGCATAATAATCTGCTTGAGGGAGTGATTTAGACTCTATTGCATCTATTGGAAGATTTCCTTTTGCAGCATCAATTGTTGTATGAAGCATGAAAATCTTAAACATTCCCGGAGAATCATTTAGTTTTATCTTTCTTAAATCTGCGACCTCTAATCCTGATTTCCTCCCGGGATATCCATAAATAGCAACTCCTTCATAGATAGTTGGGTTTAGGATTATCTTTTCGTCAATTATCTCAAAATCAGCTACATTTTTGCAAAATCCTGCTTTTTCAAGAACATCCAGAAAGGTTTTTCCAGAAACAGAGTAATCATGAGAGCCAGGAATAATAAAACAGGGGATTTTTGAATCCTTGAGCCTCCTGAATTCTGCAAAGGTTTTTTTAAGAATATCAATAGGAGGATAGGCTGAGTCAAACAAATCTCCGGATATTAAAACAAAATCTGTTTTTTGATTTATGCAGGCATCAACTGCCATCTGAAATGACTGAAAATTCAAATCCTGCAGGGGCTCTTGCTTCCACCCTCCCAGATGAACATCAGAAATATGCGCGAATTTTACCATATCAAGACAAGCAAATAAGAAATATATAAAGATTGTTGAGGTAGAACTTAAGCGTTAGTCAGAGAGATTGCTAATCTTCAGCAATGCTCCATAGAATCTTAAAATAATTACAATAACTCTGAGCAAGTTGTTTACTTTCTATTAAGATTATAAGAACAGGTTCTTCATGGATAAAGATAGCAACTTTATTCCCATAAACAATTGTAGCAGTTGGGGATTGATATTCCTCTTTAATAAATTTAATTTTATTCATTTTCCAAATTGGAGTATCTACCCCTTTTTTAAAAATTAATTTTGCTTTTATATTCTTTTTTTCACGCTGAACTGCCCATTGCTTTGTATAAGCAGATAAAACATCTTCAAAACGTCCTTCGCTCGCAAATTCAATAAAATCCTTTCCTTCATCTATAATGTCCTGCATAATTGTCTTTTGCCCCTGAATACCAACAAAAATCTGTGCAAGAGATTTTGCTTTAGCTTCCTGCTTAATTGAATTTATTTCTCCTATAATCTGTTTTGCCAACTTTTGCTTTTCTTCTGCCTGCTTTTTCTCTTCAGAAGCAATATCTAAGAATTTTGAAGGATTTACAGAAGAATAAGACTTAATTTTATTTTGAATAACATAACTGACAATTCCCTTGCTGATTAACCTTTCAAGAACATCATAGATAGTTGTTCTATGCAACTGTGTTTTTTTAATTATATCTGCAGCAGGAGAATTGCCTAATTTAAGCAGGGCTAAATAAACTTTTTCTTCTGTTTGTGTGAGTCCAAATTTCTCTAACATTTGTAGTTATGTTACATGACTACTATCCTTTAAATATCTTTCTTAAGAGGTTTTTATATGATGGAAACAAGGCAAGGTAAAAAAAATAGTATGCAGACAGTGTTCTGGATGCCATGGATGTGGGTAAGATGAGAAAAACAATAATTTCTCCGAGTATAGAAGTTGTTGCATTTGATGTGTATGGAGTTATTCTTGCTACAACAGATGAAAAAGCTCCAAGAAAAGGAATAATTAGGCTTTTGGATGAAGGCACTTGGGAAGGCCTAACTTTTTGTACGTGCTCAGACGCTTTAACTGAAGATGTCTTATCAGGGTTAAATAAAGCAGATATAAACCCAAGATATTTTGATAACTTTTTCAAAATGCCAAGAAAAGGGGCTAATTTCAATAAACAGCCTAAAGATTTCCTGCCTATCCTTAAATATTACAATCTTCTTAAAGAACCCAATAAATTACTCGTAATTGGTGACAGAAAAGAAAGAGATATTAATCCAGCATTAAAATTAGGATGCCAAGCTATTCATGTTCCAATGTATTATAAAAGAAGTAGCAATATAGATATTAATAACTATGTTAAATTTTTACAAAAATGAAAACTATAATCATCCGAGGAGTTCCAGGAACAGGAAAAACCCTTATTGCTAATCACATAAGAAAAATTCTTCCTAATTCAGAGCTTATATGTGTTGATGAATTTAAACTTAAAGCAATGGAAGAGAAAAAAGATTTCCAAGAATCTTTAAAAATTGCTTACAAAGAATCTATAAAAAAATTACACTTAATCAACAAAAAACATAAGAATTATATTATCTTAGAAGAGATTATTAACTATGAATATTTCTTTAGAAAAATACTTAAGTTCGTAAATGATGCAAAGGTGCCTTCATACTGGTTTAGACTCATGAGGCCCCTTAAAAAACTCTTAGAGGTAGAGGCAATAACAGATAGACCAATAAAAAATGATGTAAATGATTTTGATAATCTTAAGAGAGAGATAGAATCAATTAAGATAAAAAACGAGCACATTATCAAAAATGATGATGTCATGTTAACTGTGAAAAAAATCCTAGAGATTATTAGATAACCCACACAAATATATTTAAATTCCAGATTATAAGGACTTTATATGAAAACATCACTTAAATGTATAATTCCTACTTGTGATTTTGAAGGAGATATAAATACTGAAATGACAAAATGCCCAAAATGTGGCAATCTTCTTGATGTTATCTATTCTGGAAAAGGGATTCCTCATTCTTTTTTAGAATTGTTCAAGAGAAGAAAAGCCACTCCTCAAAGCATATTTGATAAAAGTGGGGTCTGGAGGTTTAGAGAATTGCTTCCTTTTCCATTAGGTGATGGAAATTATGAGCAAGTGCTTGTTTCTCTTGATGGAAAAGAGGGGCAGACCTCCCCATTTAAGCTCACAGAAGTTGCAAAATATGTTGGGTTAAATAAGGAAAGATTCTACCTGCAGTTTGAAGGAGATAATCCTACTGGCTCATTTAAAGACAATGGAATGGCGGCTTGTTTTACACACGCAAAAATGCTTGGTAAAACAAAAGTTGTTTGCGCTTCTACAGGGAATACTGCTGCATCAATGGCTGCTTTTGCTGCAAATGAATTAGGTGCTATGGGGGCTCTTGTTTTTGTAGGAAGTGATAAGATAGCGATTGGTAAACTTGCACAAAGCCTTGAATATGGGGCAAAAGTTATCCAGATTAAAGGTGATTTTGATGATGCCATGAAAAAAGTTCTTGAAATCTCTAAAAAAGAGAATATATATCTTATGAATTCTGTAAACCCGTTTAGATTAGAAGGGCAAAAAACAATCATGTATAGATTACTGGAAGGCCTTGGATGGAATACCCCTGATTGGGTTGTGCTTCCAGGAGGTAATCTTGGGAATACTTCTGCATTTGGAAAAGCATTCTACGAACTTAAAAAAATGGGATTAATAGAGAAAATACCAAGGATTGCTATAATAAACTCCAAAGGTGCAGACACCCTGCACAGAATTGTTAATGAAGAAAAAATAATATGGAATAATGGAGAAGTTGATTTTGAGAAGATAGAAAAATTTTACGGCACAATGGATAAAGAAGACAGAAAAGCAAAAACAATCTGCTCTGCAATTGAGATAAATCGCCCTGTTAATCTCTTAAAGGCCTTAAGAACAATAGAACTAAGTAAAGGAGTTGTCCGGACAGTAACAGATGATGAGACTCTTGATGCAAAAGCAATAGTTGGAAGAAATGGTTTTGGTTGTGAGCCTGCAAGCGCAACTACAATAGCAGGTATAAAGAACCTTGTAAAAGAAGGTATAATAAAAAAAAGCGAGGTTGTAGTTGGAATTTTAACAGGAAATCAGTTAAAAGATCCTGTTGCTACAATAGATTACCATAAAGACAAAAGGCACAAATTTGCAAATACTCCTGTTCAGGTAGAGAATGACCTTGATGAAATCACAAAAGCGGTTTCAGGATAATAACTCCTGGTTGGGGTGCTTATTTTTAAAAAGATATATAAATTATCCTCCTATTTAAGATAAGATGGCTAAAGAAAAACCAATAAGAGATACTTGCGTTTTAGATGAAACAATTAAAATATTATTACATCAAGAGAGTGGAGATTATATATGTAATAAAAATGATCTCTATTCTTATAGCAACAATTCATGCGATGATTGTAAAAATAATCCTGGTCAAAGAATAGTATCCATTCCATCTCGACAATTCTTATAAATTAAATCAGCTTTTATCCAATATAATAAATAAAAACAAGGTTAAAAAATCCCATCAGGATCACATTTTACTATCTTGCACAACCGAAGAGTTTATATATAATAATCCATTATTATACTTATTAAATCCCCGGTATGGTCTTTGACAATGCCGGGCTTACTTTATTAAATGATTAAGAGAAAAGCAATTCTATTTATTGATGGGAGTAACTTTTACCACAATTCTAAAACAATTATTGATCATGTCTCAAATATCGATTTTAAGTGTTTAGGGGAATTTATATGTAAAAAATTTGGGTTAAATCTTAATGAAGTAAGATACTATAATGCGGTTCCAAATATTTCTGATAATAAAGATGTTTATTATAAACATATAGAATTCTTAGATAAACTCAAAAAAGAAGGAATAATTGTTAAAACGAGGAAACTTAAAAAGATAAAGAAATTAAAGATTAATATAGAAAAGGGAATTGATGTGATGATTGCTTCCGATATGATAAGAAAGGTATTAGTGGAAAAAACATGTGATGTTTGTATACTTCTTTCAGGAGATGCTGATTTTATACCTGCGATGCAAATTATTAAAGATGCTAAGTATGAGGCTATTGTTTGCTCTCCAAAGTATGGATTTTCAAATGAATTAAGGCAAGGAAAATTTAGATATTTAATCTTAAAAAAAGAGGATTTGAAAAAGTGTTTAAAGAAATAAATTATATCCTTTCCATCTCGACAATTCTTATAAATAAAAGAGGTCTTTGACAAATATAGTATTAAACCAAGGTCCAAATAAAAAGAAATTCCGTTAATCTGGACATTTTTGTCTGCTTCTCGGTTGGGGCGTTGACTCCCTGCTAGGGCGTCGCATTGAAAACTATTAAAAAATAATTAAGTTAATGCCAATATGAGAAATGCGATTACTGCTAATGAAACTCCAACATAAGCCCAAGGGGAGAGAACTTCTTTAAGTACAAGCAATCCTAAAACATTTGCGAGAATAATTGAAACTGCTCCAAATAAAGCCATAGTTTTTCCCAACTCAATTGTGGTGAATACATAAAGCTGACCAAACATAGCGATTATTCTGATTAAGAAATATGCAAAAAACCATGCGCTTAAAAAAGTAGCTAATGCAAAACCATGTTTAGGCATATATGTCCTTGCGAGAAGATCGCTAGTAGTAAATAATAATTGTGCTCCTACTAAAATAATCATAACCCAATTCATGTATTAAATAATTTATATGAGATTAAAAACCTTCCCAAATAAACTCCCAGACTACTATCGGTTGGGGCATTCAACTCCCAAACATAAAGTTCTTCAAAGAAAAGTTTCTTTTTTCCAAGGAGTTTCTTCTTGTAATCTTTCCAGTAAATTTTTTTTGCCAAATTACTCGTGAGCAAAATTATTTTTCCATTTTCATTAAGATGTTTTTTTGCCTGTTTCAAGAATTTGTTTATTATCCTGCTTCCTTCCTTTCCCCCCGTTGTAGCCAACCTTGAACTTTTTGGCTCATCTTTGTCTTCTGGAAGATAGGGGGGATTAAATATAATTAAATCAAATTTCTTCTTTATGTTAGAAAAAAGATCAGACAAGATACAATTAAAACCAAGCCCCCTGCAATGATTAACTGCAGCTTGATTAATGTCTAACCCTAACAAGGATTTAACTTCAAGTCCCTTTAGTGTTGATAATTGAACCCCGCTACCACACCCAACCTCTAAAACACCTGGATTTTTATTTTTATTTAACAGTTTTGGAATTTCTTTTTTAAGAATATTTGATAAAAAATAAGAATCATCTGATGGTGGATAGATTTCTAGCATCTTAACCAAATAAATTATTAAAGAAAATTATTATGTCTTCTTTGAATAAGAATACTAATGCTAAGATTCCAAGTAAAGAAACCAGAATCATTATCAAAACAATAATTATTGATTTTCCCGGTTTTCTTTGGGCTTCTGGCTCATATCTTGATGCACGGGGTTCCATAATTGAATCTGCTTCAGTGTCTGCATTTTTAACATCAGGACCAAGATCTATTGCTCTATCACCCTTAGATTTTTCTTTATTAATTACTCCTTTACCCTTTATCGCAGTTCTAAAATCTACTTTTATACTTTCTGGAATTAAAAGTTGCTCTTTTGAAGGTTCTTCCGCATATGCTGAGACTATTTTTGTTATTTTCCCAGGCATTGGCTTTGGAATTTGCTTTTTTACTTTAAGGGGTTTTTTTGGCTGTTCAATCTGCTGATAACCCTGCATCTGCAAAGTTCTTGCAGCCCATTCTATTTCTTTTTTATCATAACCTGCATTATGCATGCTAATCATAGCATGCCTAAGAGACTCTCCTCTCAATAATGCTGAAATTAACCCTCCAAGAATATCTTCTCTAACCATGATGATTTAAAGAATGTTTTATTTAAAAAATGTATGATTATACAAACTAAGATATTGATTTTAAAGCTTTAGAAATAGAAAGTAATTTATCTTTTAATTCTATAAATTTTCTAAGATCTGTTCTAATCTCCTCAAAACCTAAAAATCTTCCTTCTTTATCATAATTCATCTTTAAAACTATTTTGTCATCAAATAGCCAAAAATCAAAATTTATATTGCTATTTATCTTTTCAAAATCTAATTTATCCAATAAAAATATTTTTTCTCCTGCTAATTCATTAAATTTATACATCTTAAATTCAAACTTTAGATAATCTGTTAAAGGCAATTCAAACACATGAACTCTACTCATACTGGCATTTCTATCTTTCGCATTCTTTATTATTAAATACTCTTCGTCATTATACTCTTTTTTAATTTTCCCTGTTTTTAAAAAATCCTCAAAATCCTTTTTTTCACCATCAACCTTATACTCTTGAAGAAGCTCCAACCTAAAAGCATATTTCTTGAAATTCTTAAAGTATCTTAACATGATTATTTAAAGAAATAAATAATTATAAAAGTATTTATTTAAAACTTAAATTTAATAAAACAAATATAAACTTCACAACTTCAATCTCTGCCCGTCCTGCATTAAATGGCACTCTTTTCCTGTTCTAAAGCCCATTTCTTTTGCAAGCTCAACCAATGGAATTAACTGCTGCATTGATCCATGAAATGGAATAATATTCTCTGGATTTATTAAAGTCAATAAATCTCTTATATCTTCTCTTCCACAATGCCCTGAAACATGAACATTATCAAATAATCTTGCTCCTGTTTTTTTTAGTCTCTTGTCCATTTGCTCTTTATTTGCCATGCTTATCGGAACAGGTATTGTTTTTGAGGAAAATATTATATTATCATTTGGTTTGAACTGAAAAGGTAGTTTGTTTCTTGCTAATCTGTCTAAAATACTTCCTGGCTCTCCCTGATGCCCTGTACAAACAACCAAAGAATTTTCTCTGTCTTTGCTTACTTTTTTTAAAATTGACAATACTTGTTTTTTATAGCTTCCAATCTGGATATCTTTTCTAAAAGGGCACATCCCTATTTCATTTGCAGCAGAAATATATTTATTCATACTTCTTCCAATAACATACACTTCTCTGTTAAGTTTTTTTGAAAAATCAACTATACTTTTCAACCTTGCGATATGCGAAGAGAAAGTAGAGACAAAAATTGCTGATTTTTTATTATTGACTGTCAATAAAACTTCCTCAACAAGTGCCCTTGCTATTTTCTCACTTGGAGTTTTTCTTTCATCTCCTGAATAAAGAGAGTTTACAATAAGTGCCTTTACTCCTTTTTTTGCTATTCTCTTAAGAGCGTCGTAATTTGGAGGAAGCCCGACAATAGGATTGTTATCAAACTTAAAATCGCTTGAATAAAGAACAACTCCTTCTGGAGTGTGCAGAGCCACCATTGCTGTCTGAATAGTTGAGTGGGTTATATTTATGAATTCTGCCTGATAATTTCTTTTTTTTCCCCTAATAGTAAATGATGAATTTGGTTTGACAGAATGTATTTTGTTGGGTATCTTTATCTGATTATCCTCCATTATTTTTTTTAGCACTGCTATTGTAAATGGTGTTCCTACAACAGGTGCCTTGTATCTGTATCCCATATAAGGGATAGCTCCAATATGGTCAAGGTGGGCATGCCCTAACAAAATTGCTCTGACTTTATCTCTTAACCCAAGCTTATCAAGAATTAAATCATCTGGCAATGCTCCTACGCTTCTTAATCTTTTTTCAGTTGGAGCCACATATTGTTCTTCTTCCTCCTGAAGCTCTATAACTGCGGGCAGATGAACTCCTGCATCAATCACAATAGCATCATCACCTGTCTTAACAACAGTCATGTTCTTTCCAACTTCACTAAATCCGCCAACAGTATGTATTTCCATTTTTCACTTCTTTTATATTGTTAATTGGAAAAAGGAGTTTAAATGTTTTTAGGAATGTTTTATTTAGTTTTAAAATATTGTTTTACAACTTCTCTTACATTACGCCAAAGTTTTCTTACTTCGGGCCTATACTCATCTAACTCCCAATCAGGCACCATATTAAACTGAATTGATGCAAGTTTAGAGGAATCTTTTTTTGAGGGAGTAAATTCAAAAGAATCAAAAGCAATTGGTTTTCTAAAACAAGTTATCATTCCTGTTAGTTTTGATGTCCCTCTTTTGTTTCATGAAGAATATTGCAATTAAAAGGGCTTCGAGTTAGATAAATATAACCTGATTGAATGTAATTTATATCTGCAGGTAATTCTTTTGCTAGGTATTTTAGAAGTTTTCCAGCCTCTTCAAGATTTACATCTTTAGTTAAGGGTATATTAGTCGCTTTAAGGATTTTCTCAACACTCATTAAAAGATTATTAATTGATTAGATATAAAGATTTATATTATGTATTTGATATATTAAATCATGAAACCACTTAAACCATCAATGAGGGAGAAGAAAAGATATCTTTTGGTCAGAGGCAAGACTGTTCAGGAGGATATTGAGCAGGCTATTGTGGATTTTATGGGTACTTTGGGGGTGTCAATAGCTGGATTGAGCTGGATTGAGAAAGGGAAAGATTATGCTATTATTGCTGTAAATCGTGAAACAGTTAATCAAGTCAGAGCTGCTTTAACTGTCTGGCCAGAGAAAATGACAGTTGAAAGAGTCTCAGGAAGTGTGAAAAACATGTGGAAAAAGCAACCAAAAGCATTATAAATGGTTAGGGCTTCTGAAATTTAACAGAGAAAAGAAAAAGTTAAGTTTATTATAAAATTCTCTAATAATATAGACAATGGAATTACCAACAGATGTACAACATCAAGCAATGGGTTATGATAGGACAGCGACTATGTTCTCTCCTGAAGGCCACTTGCTGCAGGTTGAATATGCACAGAAGACAGTACGACTTGGAAGTGCGAGTGTTGGAGTGGTATGCTCAGACGGGGTGTTTATAATTGCTGACAAAAGAATAGATGACAAGTTAATCATTCAAAAATCAGCAAACAAGATTTATGAGGTAGACTCACATATTATGTCTAGTGTTGCCGGGATTGTTTCTGATGCAAGAATCTTAATTGAAAAGGCGCAGGTATTATCCCAACAGCACAGAGTGACTTATGATTCGCCAATAGAGCCAGAATTAATTATTAAAGAAATTTCAAATATAAAACAGCAATTTACACAGTATGGGGGAGCAAGGCCCTTCGGTGCTGCAATAATGCTTGCTGGAATAAATAATAAAAAGCCAGAACTTTATACAAGTGATATCACTGGAAACTATCTTTCATACACTGCAAATGCAATAGGTGAAAATGATGATAAAATAAAAGATAAATTAAGAGAAAAATATAAAGCTGATTTAACAATAAAAAAAGGTGTTAAGATGGTCTTGGATATTTTTCAGGAAGTATACGAAAAAAAATTCAACATAAACAAGTTTGAATTAGCTTATATTAAAAACGATGAGGCAAAACTTCAGAGATTAGAAGGAGAAGCTATTAAAGGATTATAAGATGACGCAAACAACAGCAAGAATAAAGCAGGCAGGAATTAATTTTGAAATCATGGTTGATTTGGATAATGCATTAAAATTCAAAAAAGGAGAAGGGATTGTTTCAGATTTTTTACAAATTGATAAGATCTTTAGTGATTCGAAAAAAGGAGAAACAGCTCCTGGTTCTGATTTAAAAAAAGCATTCGGAACAGAAGATGTTAATGCTATTGCTGAAAAAATAGTAAAAAATGGTGAAATTCTTTTAACGCAAGAACACAGGGACGAGGAAAAAGAGAAAAAATTCAAGCAGGTTGTTGATTTCTTAGTGAGCAATGCTATTGACCCTCAGACAGGAAACCCTCATACTTCAGAAAGGATAAAGAGAGCATTAGAGCAGGCACATGTTAATATAAAAAATGTTCCAGTAGAAAATCAGATTACAGATATTATTTCTGAAATAAGCAAGACAATTCCAATTAAAGTGGAAACAAAAAAAGTAAAGATAATTGTCCCTGCAATGCACACCGGAAAGGTTTATGGAATAATAAACCAATATAAAGAAAGTGAAAAATGGCTTGATAATGGAGACCTGGATGTTATTGTGAATGTCCCTGCAGGATTAATCATGGATTTTTATGATAAATTAAACTCAGTAACACACGGAGGTGCTGTTACAGAAGAAGTTAAGGGAGAATAAAAATGACAGAAAAAGCAGAAAGAAAAATAGTAATTCCTGGCGAAGTAATAATGAAAGGAAATGATTACTTGCCAGGAGAAGGAACAGAGAAAAAAGGAGATGAGATAGTTGCAATGAAATATGGCTTAGCAGAAGAGTCAAGAAAGCTAATCAAGGTAATTCCTTTATCAGGGGTTTATCAGCCAAGAAGAGGAAATGTTGTCATAGGAAAGGTTGAGAACATGACATTTAACGGATGGATACTAAACATCGGAACATCTGATAATGCTTTTTTATCATTAATGGAGGTTCCAAGATATGTTAACAAAGACGGATTAGAAGAGGTAATGGATATTGGAGACATGGCTGTTGCAAAAATATGGAATGTTAATAGAAGAGGGATTGACTTAAGCATAAAATCAAGAGGATTAGGAAGAATAGATGAAGGGATTATTGTCCAGATTAATCCTAACAAAGTTCCAAGAGTAATTGGAAAAGAAGGAAGCATGATAAAATTAATAAAAGACGAAACAGGATGTAATATAACAGTTGGCCAGAACGGGCTAATATGGATAAAAGGAAATAAAGTAGAAGATGAATTATATGCAAAAAAAGCTATTTTGTTTGTCACAGAAAAATCTTTTATCTCGGGTTTAACAGAAGAAGTAAAAAAATGGTTTGAAAAGGAGAAGAAATAAAATGGTAAATTTAATTTATGAGATAAAGGGGAATATAAGAAACCTAAAAAGCATTCTTAATAGTAAGGATGGATGCACAGAATCATTAGGAAAAAGCGGACATCTATTGAATGGAAGTGATACATGTATAAAAATAGGAAAGAATAAAGGAGAGGATATTGCTAATGTTATCGGTGGAATTAAATTAGTTGGTCCTGCTATGACTGATTTGGGTGAAAGTGCAGGAGTTAAGTTTACATTAAGGGGTGGAAAAAATTATTGGACTTACTTAAAATATTTAGAGGAAAATAAAAAATGACAAAAACATTTAAAAGGCCAGATGGAAGAAAACCAGATGAATTAAGACCTATAAGTGCGAAAGTCGGAGTTATACCTAATGCTGATGGAAGTGCAATGTTTTCTTTTGGAAATACTGTTGCAATAGCTGCTGTTTATGGTCCAAAAGAACATCATCCCCGAAACCAGAGAAATTCTGCAAAGGGAACTCTGAGATGCAATTACAACATGCTTAGTTTTTCAGTTACAGACAGAATAAGACCTGGTCCAAGCAGAAGAAGCACTGAGATTAGCAAGATAACTGAGTGGGCTTTAGAGCCTGTTGTTATGATTGACAATTATCCAAACAGGGTGATTGATGTTCATATACATATCTTACAAGCAGATGCATCAACAAGATGTGCTGGAATAAATGCTGCTATAATGGCTCTTGCACACGCAGGAATACCTATGAAGGATTTGGTGTCAAGTGTTTCAATAGGCAAGTTAGACAAACAATTAGTTACTGACTTGACAAAAAAAGAAGAAGATTGGGAAGAAGGAGAAGGGGCTACAGATATTCCAATTACAATGACTCATGAAGGAAAAATCACGCATATTCAATTAGATGGCAAGATTGGGACAAAGCAATTAAATGAAGCTGTTGAGCTTGCAGGAAAAGCAACTAAGAAAATCTATGAAGTCCAAAAGAAAGCACTAAAAGAAGTCGGAGGTAAAGAATGATAGAAACATCAAATTTAACTGGTGAGAGAATCAGGCAGTATTTATCAGATGGAAAAAGATTTGATGGAAGAAAGCTTGATGAATTCAGAGATATAAGTATTGAAACAGGTGTTTCAAAAAATGCAGAAGGAAGTGCAAAAGTAAAGATTGGGAAGACAGAAGTTATAGTTGGAGTTAAAATGGGTGTTGGAGAGCCATATCCTGATTCACCTGACAAAGGAAACATGATGGTAACAGCAGAGTTACTTCCATTAAGTTCTCCAAGATTTGAAAATGGGCCTCCAAAATTCCCTGCAATTGAATTAGGCAGAGTAATTGACAGAGGAATAAGAGAAAGCAAATTTATTGATTTGGATAAGTTATGCATAAAAAAAGGAGAAAAAGTATGGACAGTGTTCATAGATATTTATTCATTAAATGACGACGGTAATTTGCTTGATGCTGCAGGAATTGGGGCAATAGCTGCACTAAAAACTGCAAAGATGCCAAAATATGATGAAAAAGGAGAAAAAGTATTGTATGGTGAATGGACAGAGAGAAAAATTCCTGTCTCAAAAGAAACTCCTGTGGCAGTAAGTATTCATAAGATTGGAAACAATCTGATTGTTGACCCTACAAGAGAGGAAGAAGATGTCAGCGAAACAAGAGTAACAATTGGAAGCTCAGAAGGGGTAATTTCCTCTATGCAAAAAAGCGGATTAAAAGAATTGAGTATAGAAGAGTTTAAAAATATTTTAGACTTGGTAGAAAAAGTAGAAAGAGATTTAATTAAAAAAATAGAACATCAAATAAAATGACAGAAAGCACTGATAATACCTGCCCAGAATATGGTAATGGCTTATGTGAATGTAAGAGAGATGAACAAGGTAGAAGAAATTTTGAGACTTGTTTTTCTTATATGATAATTTCAACAACAGATAGATATAGAAAGACAGAGGAAGGCCATGGAAGATTTCCATCAGGATTATATTCAACAGCAAATGTAGAAAGAGCATTTGATGGAAGAACATTTAGTTCCCTAAGAATGAGAAGATGAAACAAGATGAATTTACCAAATATGAAAGAGCAAGGATTCTTGGAGCAAGAGCATTGCAAATAGCCATGAATGCGCCTTTATTGATAAAAATTAGCGAAGAAGATTTAGAAAAGATAAAATTTGACTCTCTTAAAATAGCAGAAGTTGAATTTGAATCAAATATACTTCCAATCTCAATAAAGAAACCTTTCCCCCATAAAAAAGAAGAAAAACTAAAGAGGCCAAAAGAAGTACAAATCAGTGACAAGAAAATAGAAGAGAAAGAAGCTAAAGAAGAGGAAGAAATTACAAAAGAAGGGGAAATAATGGAACTTGCTAAGCCCGAGGATGAAGCAGAAGAAGAAACACAGAAAGAAGCAGAGAGAGAAGAGTAGATTTCTAAAAGTAAATTATATAAACTGAATTCAACTTTTTTTATTATGAATAAAAAAGATGTATTGAATATTATTAAAAAATATTTGAATTAATGCAGGTTTCAACTTCTCAAAACAATAAACCCAGAATCTTTAATTGCTGGTTCTCTTATGATAAGAATTTTAATTTTTATTATATTTCTCCTTCTACATCTAAACATTCAAAAGAGATAATTAATAATCCAAGTGTTGCAGTCTCTATTGTCAATCCTAAAATGAGTAAAGGTGTAGGGCAGGATGTCCAAGGATTGATGCTGGAAGGAACTGCAAAACAAGTAAAGGGTAAAGAACTGCTAATCGCTTATATGAATTTTCTTAAGAAATACCCTAAAGTCTCTCAATATATTAAGTTTGTTAACAAAAAAGTGAAGATGAAGGATACAAAAATCTACAAGATTACTCCAAAACAAGGCATATGGTATGATGAGATAAATTTTGAAGACTATCCAAGAAGAAAAATTGAGTTTAATAAATAGATTACCAAAAAATGGAGCTTAAAAACAAAGTAGTTTTAATTACAGGCAGCAGTAGAGGCATAGGGAAAGAGGCAGTTAAAGAATTTACAAAGCAAGGTTCAAAAATAATTATAACTTATAATACTAATAAAAAAGATGCTGAAAAAACACTGCAAGAATGTGCAAAAATAACAGAATGTATGCTGGTTAAATTAAATGTTGCTGATAGCAGTTCTGTAAGCAAAGCTGTTGAGAAAATAATTGACAAGTTTGGTTCTATTGATGTTTTGATTAATAATGCAGGGATTGTTGTGATAAAAAATTTAGTGGAGCAAACTGAAAAAGAAATTGAAGACCAAATAAATGTTAATTTAAAGGGGCTAATCAATATGACAAAAAATATTTTGCTTCAAATGGAAAAACAAAAAGAAGGAGTAATAATTAATATAGCAAGTGTATATGGAAAAGTTGGAGAAGATGAAGTTGCCCCATATTGCGCAACAAAATTTGGAGTTAGAGGATTTACTAAAGCAATGGCAAAAGAGTATTGCAATAATAAAATAAGGTTCTATAATGTGAATCCAAGCTTAACAGCAACTCCAATGACTGGCTTTCAGGGAATTCCTCCAAAAAAAGTTGCAGAAGTTATAGTTAATGCGGCAAAAGAAAGCTTAGGAAAAGATTCTGGGGGAGATATTGATGTTGATGATTATATATAGTTAACCAAATCTATATAAACCAGATTTCATTTTTCTGTTTAATGGTTGTTATAAAAGAGGTTTCGGCAAAATGGATTCTAGATTCTGGAAAAGAAAAGACAATACAAGTTACTATTAAGACAAATGTTGGTAAGTTTTCTGCAAGTGCACCAAAAGGACAGTCGACAGGAAAATATGCTGTAAAAATCTATAAAAAAAGTTTAGAAGGGGATATTAAAGCAATAAAAGATTTTAGCAGTTATTTTTCTAAAGAATCAATAGAAGATTTTAATGATTTAAGAAGAATTGAAGATATAATGGATAGACAAATAGGAGCAAATACTCTCTTTGCTTTAGAAGCAGCTGTTTTAAAAGCAATAGCAAAAGAACAGAAAAAACAGGTCTGGCAATTGATTAATCCCTCTCATGACTTCTTTGCTAAATCAAAGAAGCCTAAATTTCCAAGATTAGTTGGAAACTGCATTGGAGGGGGAAAACACTCTGATGCTCTTAAAAAACCTGATTTTCAAGAGTTTTTACTAATTCCAAATTCAAAGTCTGTAAAAGAAGCCTTTGAATTAAACAAAAAAACAAAAAAACAAGTTGGAAATTTTCTTGAAGAAGTAGATAAAAATTTCAAGAATAAGAAGAATGATGAAGATGCATGGATGACCACTTTAAATGAAAAAGAAATTTTTGATACACTTAAGAGAGTAAAAATCCCTTTAGGAACAGATGTAGCATCTTCAGGATTTTACAAGAGAAAAAAATATCATTATCAAAATCCCAAGCTGGACAGAGATAGTGAAGAGCAATTAGGTTATTTAAGCAATTTGATTAAGAATTTTAATCTTTTTTATATTGAAGACCCTTTTAGTGAGGAGGATTTTGAATCACACTCTAAATTATTAAAAAAATATCCTAATTCACTTATTGTTGGAGATGATTTAATTGTAACAAATCATAAAAGACTTCAAAAAGCAATTGATATGAAGAGTGTAAATGCAATTATTGTAAAACCAAACCAGTGCGGTTCTCTTCTTGAGGTTAAAAGAGTCTGTGAATTAGCAAAAAAAAACAATATAAAGATAGTTTTTTCCCATAGAAGCGAGGTAACAGAAGAGACAATCCTTGCTGATTTAGCCTTTGGTTTTGGAGCAGATTTCTTTAAATGTGGGATAACAGGCAAAGAGCGTGAGGCAAAGATAAAGAGGCTTATTGAAATCGAGAGGAGTTTGAGGTAGTTCGAAGCTCAGTGGGGGCGTTGCACTAAAAAACTCAGACTAAACCTTCAGAAAATTTTATATTTTCTGGAACTTCCGAAGCAAAGCTTACGCAAGTTTTAAAAACATATTTTTCTCACAATTCTCATGGCAAAAGAAAATCTAACGATTTTCTGAACCACAAAATTTAAAGAAATGGAAAGAAAATTTTATGGCAAAGAAAAAAGCTGATGCTGAAGAAGTAAAAGAAGAATTAAAAGGAAAAGATGCTAAAAATTCCAAAGAGAATTTTGGCAGCACAGAATCAGAAAATGAACAAGATTCTGTGGCCTTAGAGAAAGCCGCTGAAAAGGAATCTCTAAAAACAGAAAAGCCATTAGATATTGAGAAAAAGAAAAAAGAGCTTCTAGAGAAGGCTAAAAAATTAAAGGAGAAGATTTCTAGTGAAGGGCCTACAACAAAGGAACTTAAAGAACAGATTAAGCTTAAAAAAAGAGCAGACATGCTTATTCCACTTGATGAATATGTAAAAGCAGGAATTTATCTCGGGACAAAGGTTGTAACTCCTGATATGAGAGCTTTTGTTTATAGAAGAAGAGCAGATGGATTAGCTATTTTTAATACAGATTTAATTGATGAGAAATTAAAAGAAGGAATTGAATATCTTTCAAAATTTGCTCCAGAAGACGTAATCCTTGTATGTAAGAGGCAGGTTGGATGGAAAGCAGCAGAAATGTTTTCAAGATTAACAGGAATAAGAGTCTTTACTAAAAAATATCCTGCAGGAATCCTGACAAACACCCAACTTCCTGATTTTTTTGAGAATGAATTAACAATTGTAACTGACTCCTGGCTTGACAGAAACGCTCTTAATGATACTCTGAATGTAAGGAAAAAGGTTTTGATGATTTGTGACACAAATAATTTCTCAAAAGGAACTGACCAGATTATAATTGGAAACAACAAAAACTCAAGAAGTTTAGGGGTTATATTTTATCTATTGGCAAAAGGATATTGCAAGGCAAAAAAAATAGAAGCAGATATTCCTGACCTTGACTGGTGGACAGCAGAAGAGGATTAGGTTTAAAAGGAGATGATTTCTGAGTGAGATAAAGATGAAAAGGACAACTACAGATCCTAAAAACATAATTTTATGACATAATCTAAGAACTACTTCAGATATTTGTAATTTAGTCCAAGATCCTAATTGGTTTGAAAAAAATCCCATACCCGTATTTGCAGCCCCTAAAGAATTTTCAAGATTAGGAATGTATATACCAAATGATGGACACAAAAGAACTATTGCTGCTATGAAGAATAATATTGGAAGAGTTCCTATTCTAATACTTGAGAATACTGAAGACATTTCAAAGACTATAGGAATAGAGTCCAGACATTATGAAATCATCTATCAAAATGCGATAGAGATTATTCGCGAAAAATATTTTGAAAATTCAGAAGAAGATTTAGTTCTTTCAAGACTGAAAAATGCCCGAATAGAAAGAGTATATTAAACCTAAAAAACAATCACTTCACAAACTCTGCATTCTCAAAATCCTTAAATTGATTATCTCCTGTAAGAAATTTTATTCCCATTCTTTTTGAGAAAATATATCCAATACAATCCACATAAGAAAGTCTTTTTTTCCGGTTTATCAATTTAAAATGATTGGCTTCCTTAATAACTTCTTTAGGAATTTCAATAATAAAAGATAATAATCTATCAAAATGTTTGTCTGCCTCTGCTTTCCCGACAGTTCTTAACAATGAATAATGCAGTTCCATCAGATTAAAAATAGTTGTGACAATCCCTATATTCTTCTTGTAAGGTTCGTAATTCTTATTTTCCTTAACTATTTCTATAAAGGCATAAGTGTCAAAAAAGAAATTTCTTATTTCTCCCATCCTTCTCTCGCAAGATCTTTCATTTTTTGACCTGACATCTTTATTTTCCCTTTTAAAGAACCAAAAATATCAGAAAGGTCTGCAACTTTAATTATATTTATAATAACTTTTTTATTTTCTTGCAAACTTTTTTCCTTAACAAATTCCTTTGGGAAAAGCACCCCAAAAGAGTTTCCTATTTTCTTAATAGTTGTTTCAATTTCCATGTTAAATCAGTTTGTTATACTTATGTATAACAGAAGTATAACTAATATATAAACCTTTCTGTGTTATTAAACCTTAAAAAACAACCAATTCTTTTTATCCCCTCCAATAGCTGTTTTTAACAAAACATATTTTCCCTTGAGCTTTTTTCCTTTTAATTCAAATACAATTTTATCTGGTTTTTTATCCTCAAGTTTGTATGTTCCTTTATCCCAGATTTTTACTGTTCCTTTTCCATAACCCTCTTTTATTTCGCCCTGAAAATTAGCATAACTCTTGAGATGGTCTTCAACCTGAATTGCAAGGCGCTTTATCCCTTTTGTTCTGGGAGGCTGTTTTGGAATTGCCCATGACTTTAGGACTCCTGCAACTTCTAATCTAAAATCCCAGTGCAGATTTCTTGCATGATGTTCATGTATTACAAAGATAGGCATGATATATATTATAACATAATCATTTTTATAAATGTTTTATTGTAAAAGATATAATGTATCAAAACAAAATAACGTATCAAAAAAGGAAATTCAATCCAAATTATGTTGGATTTTGTTGTGAAGAGGGAGAAGAAAATAATGCTAAAATGATTATATTGTATCTTAGTAATAAATTTGACCCTAAAAAAAGTAAAAATGCAAGAGGCTCTTTAGTTGATAATGATGGAATTTGGAGATTAGATGGCAAAATTCATGGAAAAGAGGTTAGTTTTAGAGTAGACAACTATCTTTCTGAGAGCCAAGATGCAAGATTATTCAAAGGAGTATTTAAGGGAAATTTTCTCAAAGGAGAATGGGAAAAGAGAGATATTCTTAATCCTAAAAAGGGAAATTTCTGTTTAATAAAATACAAATATTTCCTAAATCCTAAGGGTAAGTATTTTGGGAATAGTTCTCATGTAAAAATTAGTCGGCAAATCAAATCTTTGGAGAGAAGGATTTTGGGAAAGAAATAAACTTCAGACGCAAACATTGATTTTTCTTCTCAGGGTTTGCGTATAAATTAAGAATATCTATTTTCTAAGAATCACATAAACTTTCTTCCCTAGGAATTCTTTTGGAGCATCTATCTTTGCCCCATTACCAAACTTCGTAATAGTCTTTTCAAATATTAATTCAAATTCATCCTTTAATTCTAACTTGCCTTTTTCCAATTTTATGCTTCTTTTTCTCATATATAATTTTATATACAAGTATATATAAATATTTCGGTGATA
>BDTJ01000034.1 GCA_002897655.1 archaeon BMS3Abin17 | reverse complement strand
GCTTCGAGTGTTGGGTTTGTTCAGTTAGACAAAGTAACTGAATATGTAAGAAATCAAAGTGAGCATCATGAAACTACTTTTTTGGGTTAATTGGAAACTCCACACTTTAGTGTGGAGAGGATGTCATCTTAATGACATTGTATGCGCGGACCGGGAATCGAACCCGGGTCACTTCGTTGGCAACGAAATATTCTACCATTAAACCATCCACGCATGTAAAAAGAACCAAGGTTCTTCTTACGACATCTCCTTTAAATTAGGATCACGCCTGATTTATATTATTTATTGAGGTTTAAAAGATTTTATATATGCTTATTTCTTTTTAAAAAATAGAGGCTTATTTAAATCAAAAAGTCCTTGAGTTTTTAGGACTTTTGAATGATCCAAAATTAAATTACAAAATAAACAATTTATGGACATGAAGAGATTTTCAAGAGAAAAATTAATACATTCTTTAAAACATTACACCTTAAACTTAATTTTAATATGGGGAGCTATCTTATTTTATAGAAATTATGATTATTATGTTAATTTATTAAGGCCAGACACTCAGGCAGTTTTATTTTATCTTGCTCTTGCATATACTGTACTAGGGTTTTTGTTCTATGTTATCATGCCTATAGAAAGAATTCACCAGAGTAAAGGCTCTATTATTTATGGAATCTTTAAAAGAGCATTAATCAAAAAAGAATTAAAATTAGAAAAACAAGAAAAAGTAACTCTTCTTTTTTTGATTGTTAAAATATTCTTTTTACCCTTAATGATTAATTTCTTTTTTTCAAATTATTATATCTTTAAAAGCAATTTAGGGGGCATAAATGGGTTATCTAGTCTTTTTTCAATATCTTCATTTAATATGATGTTTTATCCGATTATCTTATCTTTGATATTTTTAATTGATACTTTGTGGTTTTCATTTGGTTATGCATTTGAATCAGGCATTCTAAAAAATACTGTTCGTTCTGTTGAGCCAACATTTCTTGGATGGGCTGTTGCATTAATATGTTATCCCCCTTTTAACGCATTTATAGTTGGGCTTATCCCTTGGTATGCAAATGATTATGTTGTATTATCCACCCCAACTCTAACTTTTATATTAAGAATTCTTATGGTAGTATTATTTTTGGTTTATGTTTCTGCAACACTTGCTCTTGGTACAAAATGCTCAAATCTTACAAATAGGGGAATTGTTTCAAGAGGACCTTATAAATATATAAGACATCCTGCTTATATCTCAAAAACTGCTGCTTGGTGGGTAACAATCATTCCCTTCATGAATCTCCTTGCATTTTTTAGCATGTTGCTTTGGACAGGGATATATTATCTTAGGGCTATAACAGAAGAGAATCATTTAATGAAAGATCCAGATTATCAAAAATATTGTAAAAAGGTAAAATATAAGTTTATACCAGGGTTGTGGTGAGTTGCTTGTTAAAGATTATTATCTCTTTCTTTTAGATTTAATTATTTTCTATGAATATAAACAATGTCCTCATCAGTTCCATTAGATTTTCTTGCTTCATCAAATAATTCTCTATCTATTGAAATAAATGCTCCAGGATTATGAAATTCCTGATTGTGAACATATACATTTTTATTATCATATCCTACAATTACGACAAAATGCCCTATAAAGTCATCAGTTCCTTTTATTTTACTCCAATCTAATAATATTATTGGAATGCAATCTTTAGAAATTTTTGATAATAATTCTTCTAATGTCAAGCTTCTTTCTCCCATCTGAACTCCTAAATTATGAGATTCAATTTTAAGCCTCTTTAATTTACCTTTAACAGAAGAAACTCCATCTGCTTCTTTTTTATAATAGTCTAATTTATAATTCTCTGGATTAAAATCTAAACAAATAGTATAAAATTCTGTTTTAAATCCTAAGTTCGTTGCTGCTCTTGCCAATCCCAAGGTCCAAGTAACCCCGCTCTTATCACTATAAACTAGATTCATTAGTTCTTCCCTTGAATGTGGCTCTCCGAGGTATTCAAGAACCATTTGTAAAGCTGTTGGCCCACAATCATTCTTATTCTTTTGTTTGTAAAACGGAACTTTTAATTTCATAAAAATTAAGGGTTTTTGAGATTTATAAACATGGTCCTGCGAGGAATCGAACCTCGGTCTACTCGGTGTAAACTAATTGACCATAAAAGTTACTTTTTTGAATAGTTGTTTTATGATATGATTTATTACACTAAGGTTTGGACCCATTTATTAAGTAAATTAAGAATTAATGATTTATAAGATTTTACTAAGGTGGCTACGCATCAAACTGATCTGCAAACTGATATGCAGAGGCATGATCTCTAAAAACAGTAGTTAATGATTTTGTTCTACGACCACCTCTATCAACATAAATCTCATCAGGAGTAAAACCAGTTTCAGCAAGTAATCCATTTATTTCTTCTATCCTTCTATTAAGACCACCATAACTATTGTGACCATCTAATAATCTTAGTATATTATCACCTAAACCAGATCCTAATTCATTCAAATCTTTAACCATAAGTTTACTATCTAAAGTTACTTTTCTGTCTGAACTTCCCAATACTGGTGTTCCTTCTTGATTAGCTATAAGTAATTCTCCTTCCCTGTATGCTTCACCACTTATACTATTATGCATATATGCAATTAGTGGGTCTCTTCCATCATCAAAATTCAATCTATATGCTTGATGTTGTTTAGACCAACCATTTGTAAAAAACCAATTTTGAGCATCTTCGGAAATTTTTGGAATATCTCTAAATTCTAAATATTCAACTGACTTTATTGAAGCTAAGAATTTTGCTTCATCTTCTTCAGATAATACAAATGCATTATTTTCATATTCCATTCCTTCTCCTTTCATTAAAAAATTAAGATTATTTGATGTATGTCTAAATCCGTTACCTACAAAAATAGTTCCAAATGTATCTATGAATCTTCCTGAAAATTCTCTTAAGTGTTTTGGTTTTTCATTAATTCTCCTTATACTCTCTTCTACAAAGCCTTCTCCGTGATGAGAATTATTTTGTCTTTCATTTTGCTCAGAATCTCTTATCGCTGGCCATAAATCTGACCTTAAAGGAGCAGGAAAATAAGTATTTCCTTGATTTTTATCTACATATAATGCATCCATATACTTATGAATGTCAAATTCATCTTCCATTAAATATCCAGGAATATTATCTAAATTAACACACTCAGGCAAACTTCTGAAGTAACCAATACTAACTTCATTGGGGTTTGCTCCTTTAGCAACTTTATCTAAACCTTTTTTTACATCATAAAAAAATTCTTCTGCTTTTTCTGCGACTTCATTAAGTTCATCAGGAAACCTCTCATGCCTTCTTCCAAGGTCTTCTAAATATTCTCTTCTTTCTTCAATATCTACAAAACTTTGACCCATTTTTTCTTGAATAATATCTGGTTTTTAAAGATTTATATTTTAAATAACATGGTCCTGCGAGGAATCGAACCTCGGTCT
This sequence comes from archaeon BMS3Abin17, assembly GCA_002897655.1. GTDB lineage: Archaea > Nanobdellota > Nanobdellia > Pacearchaeales > GW2011-AR1 > BMS3ABIN17. The sequence continues at coordinate 2,275 of BDTJ01000034.1, read as the reverse complement.
ACTCGGTGTAAACGAGCCGTCTTAGCCGTTGGACTACAGGACCATAGGTAATTGATTATTTTTTTCTTTAAAAGGTTTATGTTCTGATACAGAATTTCATTTAGAGTAATTGTCCTGAAATTTCTGGCTCAGAAACTCCCTCTAAAGAGTTTCTGATGGCAGCAACATTTATAAGGTAAATCTATGTTTTTTCTAACATGAATCCTGACAATAGAGACCAAGATATACCTGAAATGGAGCTTAATAATAAGTATTCTGATAAAAAGCCAGTTGTTCCTGAAAATCAAGAAAAAGTAAAGAAAGATATGGAGAAAACAAAAAAAGAGCTTGAGAAATTAAAAGGCTTTATTGTAAAGAAATTTCCATACACAATGGCTATTGGAATATTGCCTCCGCAATCAATTAAGTTGTTTATTGAAGAGGAAGAAGTCCCAAAAGAGACTGAGAAACATGTACATCTACAAGTAATTATACCTGAAGAAAAGCTAAAAGAAAGTCCAAAGATAAAACAAGAGATAGTAAAGCATATTGATTCATTAAAATCTAAACAAAAGATATGGCTTCATATTAGGACTCCTGTTGATATTTGGGAGATTTGCATGGATAGCAAGTTTGAGTTGTCAGGGGCAATTGCAATGTCTTTCCCTCTTTATGACAAAGGATTTTTAGGAGTATTAAGGTTAGCAGAGATTCATAAGTCTCTTGTGCTGCAGAAATTTGAAAGATATGTGGTTAGTTATGTTATTGGAGGGAGCTTGGTAAGAGGAGAGGCTACAAAGACAAGTGATGCTGATGTTTTTATTGTTATTAATGATACAGATGTCAAGAGAATGCCAAGAGTTGAATTAAGAGAGAGATTAAGCCAGATAATTGCTGGTGCTCACTTGCAGGAGGCAATGGCTCTTGCAGGAGTAAAAAACACACTTCATATTCAAACTTGGTTATTGACTGATTTTTGGGATAGTGTTAAGGATGCCCACCCTGTTATGTTCACTGTTATACGAGATGGTATTCCAATATATGACAGAGGAACATTTATGCCTTGGAAATCTTTGTTAAAAATGGGCAAGTTAAAACCTTCACCAGAAGCTATTGATATGTTTATGAAGACAGCAGACAGGGCAAAGGAAATGGTTGAGAGAAGATTGATTGATGCAATGGTTGATGTTTATTACAGTGTATTGACTCCAAGCCAGGCATTAGTTATGCTTTATGGAAGTCCTCCCCCAACACACAAAGAAACACCTGATTTAATGAAGAAAATATTTGTTGATAAAGAAAAATTGTTAAAGAAAACAGATATTGCAATTCTTGAAAAGGTTGTAAAACTGTTTAGGGAATATGAGCATGAAAAACTCAAGAACATATCTGGTGCTGAAATTGATAAGTTGCTCAAAGACTCTGAGATTTACTTAAAGAAGCTTAAGAATTTAAGAGGGCAGATTGAGAAAAAGTCACAGGAAAAGACAATTGAGCAGGTTTACAAGGATATTTTTGGGTTGTTAGAATCAACACTTGGCAAAAAACCACAGGCAAAGATTATTCAGGAGTTTGAGAGCAAGCTGATTAAGACAGGAAAGCTTCCTCAGCAGTCTATGAGAATCTTAAAAGATGTTGTAAGTGCAAAAGCAGAATTCAAAAAAGGAAAATCAGACTCTCATAAAATTGATAATGCAAGGAAAAATGCATCAATCCTGATTAATGAGCTAATTGAGTATTCTCAGAGAAAAGACTTGGCAAGTCTTGAAAAAACAAGAATGAGGATAAAGTATAAGGAAGATAACAAGGATGCTATGGCAGAATTATTGATTTGCAACAAAGAGGCTTTTTTATTGAGGAGTGGAAGTGTTAAAAGACTAAGTGATAAGATTCAGGATTCAAATATGGAGGATGTTTCAAGAGCTATTGAAAAAAGAAAGTCAAGCCAGGCAGAAATCAATCCAGAAATCTTTGAGTTGCTGAAGAAAGAACTTGGCGAGTTTGAAATCATCCTATGATTTCCAATCCACGAAATCTAAACTGTGCCTACAACGAAAATCAGGAGATTTTCGAGCATGCCAACTTTCAGGAAAGACGAGGAAAGTTGTCATACGCATAGAATATTGACAAAGATTTCGTTGATTTTGAGATAATTCTTTAGAGTGTGTTAGACCACGACATATGTCATAGTCTAACCGAAAATTAGTTCGCAGATGAAATTGAACTAATTTTATGAAAAAAGAAGAAATAAGAAAAAAGTTTTTCAAGCTAAGAATTAAACATCATTCTTATGCTC
>BDTJ01000033.1 GCA_002897655.1 archaeon BMS3Abin17 | reverse complement strand
TATCTTATACCGATATTTAGTGCACCACTCAAGATGCAACATCACAACTCCGACGCTGTGATTAGTTTTCTTGTACTGGTTTATCATTAATTGCTGTTCCATTTTTCCTCCAGAGCATTCGCTAAGCGAATACAAACATTTATTTATTCTAGAAAGTTCCAACTAATTGAAACATTCATGGAGCCGAGTATCTCGGCTCTTATAATCAATATTTTCTAGAATAAATGGTTAGTGGAGATTCATTACTCCATCTTCAAAGATGGAGATTTCTTTTTAATTAACCAAGGATCAGCATCATATTGTTTATCTATTTTCACAAAAGAAGGATATTTTTTCAATATTTCACTAACTATTTCTGCTTGTTTTAGAGTAACATTTCTAAACATTTTTCTATATTTCTTAAGCCATTCTGCCAGAGTATCATCTTGTTGGATTATCTCATTAAAAACTTGTATATGGGATATCATCATATCTGAATTAATTAATTCTCCAATCTTTTTCCACAAACTTGGAAATACATCTATTGGATTATGGCGATTTAAATCAATTAAAGAACAACTATCAATTATGTAAAAATTTTTCCTTCCCATTTTAAATTTTATTCATTAATTTTTCGAAATTCTTCGATTTTATTGAAAGATAGTCTAAAGCATCACTATAAGTAATTATTTTTTTATCAATATTATCTGCAACCAATGAAACAAAAGAAGCACCTAATTCACTAATACATCTTTTTTCAGCAGGAATTCCCCCGCCCCCAGATTTATTTTGAGAATAATCTTTTTTAGAGTATCTTTCCAATATTTCCATATAATCTGTAGGAGTAATAAATTTTAACTTTACCATATTGTAAAGAAGCATAGATTTACTAACCTTATATTTCCTAGATAATCTTTTTAGAGTATTATATCCTATCAAATCTTTGTCATTTTCTTTAAAAATTCTTTTTGCCATTTCAATAGGTAATAAAAATGTGGAAGCGAATTCATTGCACCATTTTTCATGGCTATTTGTATCAATAAAATTTGGAATGCTGACTTCAGTGTCTCCTAAAAGGATATGCCCAAATTCATGAATTAATGTAAAAATTCTAGCTTCTATTAAATCCCCTGAATTTACCACAACCACTCTTGGTAAATCATCTGATAAAGCAAATCCTCGTGCGTCTTCTAAAGGCATAGATATTTGAAAATTAAATATTTTTTCTTCTTCTAACTTTTTCCTAAGAATTTTGAAAAAACTCCATGGATCTTTAGTTTTTCTTTGTAATTCTTCTGTTATTCCAAATCTTTTTCTTAAACGCAATGCCACTTCCTTAGGAGAGTTATTTGTGCTTACTTTCAAATCTTTAATTACTTCTCCAAGATAATTCTCCCCAAATTCTTTTAATATCGATTGAAGTTTTCTTGATTTTCTTATTGCAAAAATTGTTTTTTTATTGAATTGCCCTTCTTTTTCTGGATTTAGCCTAAAATCCTTAGGAATTGGTTTTTCTGAAGGAATCTTATCTAAAAAAAATAAAGCTAGTGGTCTTTTTGTTTTCCAAGAAATTAATTCTAATTGCTTAAAAGTTGGGTTATCTAATCTTTTTATCCATTTGTCGTAAGTATTTTTACTTATATCTAATTTTTTTAATATTTCATTAATTTCCCAACCAGAAGTCTTAATTGCCCATTCAATTATTTCAGAATTTGCATTCAATTTAAGAACGTTCTTTTTCATTTTAACCTCTTTTTTAAATTAAGGATTTTAATTATTTAAACTTATCACATTTTGATTATAATATTTCTAATAAAGATATCTCTTAAAAAAATCTCATGATTAAACCAATACACTCCATCTCGACAATACTTATAAAAAACAAAAAGTTTATAAGTAAGAATATCTTACTTCTGGTATGGAAATAACTAAACTTAGCACAAAAGGTCAAATTGTAATCCCTGAAGAAATAAGAAAGAATATTGGAGTTGGGACACCCTTTACTGTAACTAAGAAAGATAATTTGATTATATTAAAGAAAGTGGATGGTTTGACAAAAGAAGAAGAAATGGAACTCAAAGAACTTAATAAGATATGGAAAGATATTGATGAGGGTAAAGGTATTACTCTCAAAAAAGAGGATTTTCTTAAAGAAATGAATGCGTGGTGAAATGATAAATAAGATTACTCGTTCACCTCTTTTTGTTAAACAAACTAAAAAACTTGATGATTTCTTATTAAAGAAATTAAAGGCACAGATTGCTAAGATTTTAGAAAACCATTTTGTTGGAAAGCCATTAAAATATACAAGAGGAGAAAGAACCCTTTACATTAAACCTTTTAGGCTTATTTATGCAATAAAAGTAAATGAATTAATATTATTGAAGTTTGACCATCGGAAAAGAGTCTATAAGTAAATTATATCCACCCCATCTCGACAAGATTTATAAGAACTATTTGAATATGCCTCTTATGGAATATGCTGATCAAGAGTTTGAATCTAGAACATTTAAGAATGTTGATTTTAATGGTCAAGATCTTTCCAAGGCTTCTTTTACAGATTGTATTTTTGAAAATTGTAATTTATCTAATGTGAAAATCAATGGGACAAGATTCCAAAATGTCAATTTTAAGAATTGTAAGATTCTGGGAGTAAATTTTTCAGAATGTAATACCTTATTATTGAAGTTAGGATTTGAAGAATGTCTTATATCTAATGCCATATTCTCAGACATAAATCTGAAAAATACTATGTTTCTGCACTGCAAGGTTAATGATTGCGATTTTATCAATACAGATTTAACTAAATCTAGCTTTGAAGGTTCAAACCTTAAAGGGAGTAATTTTCAAAATACAAACCTAAATTTTGCTTCTTTTAAAGATGCCAAAGAATATTTTATTAATCCAAACCAAAATAATCTTAAAAAAGCCAAATTCTCCTTACCAGAAGCTATTTCTTTATTGCAGGTGTTTGATATAGATATAGTTTAATCTATGCACCTTATCTCGACAATATAGGAAAACTTAAAAAACATCTTGGAATTATATTTTTATGGAAGAAGAAATCTTGAAAATTTATCGGAGAAAATTTAATGATAAAGAACTCTTTTCTCATTTGATTGAGAGAATAGAATTGCACATGGATAAACTGAGAAAATTAAAAGAGGATAAAGAAAAGCGAGAGACATTTTTAAGAGAAATTGCAGATGTTTATTTGTTATCAAGAGTTTTGCTTAAACTTGAAAAAGTTTCAGAGGAAACCATAGAAAAAAGTTCTGAGTATTATATGAAGAAAATAGATGAACTATTCCAAACCAATTAGATTTAGTAGGTAGCATACCCCACATACAATAAGCATTTTCTATAACCAACCCTTTCTCCTAAATAACTCCCAAAGGAATTTAGCAGTATAAACTTTTCCAAATTCTAATTCAAGTATATTTTTAATAGCGTCTTTGTCAGCTTTTTTAACAATTTTATAATATTCGTGGTCTTTATCATGACACTCCTTATTATGTTCACATTTCTTGCATATTGAATCAATTCCTTGAACATACTTGAATCTTAATTTCGGATTTTCAAATAGGCTTTTAAGAGTATTGATCCAGTGTTTGACTAATTTATCTGAATGAAAATCTCCTTTTATTTTTCTGAATTCTGCAAAATGATTTGCTTTAGGATTTTTGATATAGTTAATATACCTAAGCACATGGTGTGGTCTAAGTTCAATTTCGTATTTTGATAATTTTTTCTCCATAGGTTCTCCTATTAAATTAATAATACACCATTAACCAATAAGACATTAATCCAATAATTATTAAACTTCCCAATATTATTAAGATCCACTTCCAATCTACTTTTGATTGGACTTTTCTTCCTCTTTTTCTTAATGGAAGTTCTGGCTCATATTTCTTTAATCCTGGATTAAATTTCATAGATGGTTTAATGTATTTCATTTTCTTTGTTTACTAAACCAGACATATAAAAAACAACACCATTTATCATATGAATATGCTTTTTATGGGTAGGTAGTTCATCGGCATTTAACGAAGTCGCCGAAGGCGATTTGGGTGGAGAAACCTGCAAGGTTTCGTAACCGTTAAATTCCTGTTATATTCTCCCGTTAGGGATTGATTTTTAGTGTAACGTTCGGCGAAGCCGAAAAAATCAAAGTCGTCGTGTCTATATTTTAATTCTGGGGGTTTCCGCCGCCATTTTTTGCTTCTTTTTCTAAAAAGAAGATTTTTAAGAGAGGGTGTAGTTAAATTTATATATTAGTTACATTTAAGCTTATATATACTTAAATGGGTTGGTGGTTATGGTAAAAAGAACAGTATCATTAAGCGTTGAAGAAGAAGTTTATGAACAGTATAGAAGATACTGCGAACAAAAAGGTATTATTCTGTCAAAGCAGTTTGAGAATTTTATGGTTGAGGAATTAAAGAAAAATAAAGGTAAGTAATATGGATAAAATTGAGAAAAAAAATAAAGAATTGCTAGGAGAAGTAGGGAAGCTAAAGAGACAGGTTAAGATTCTAAAAGCCAGAAAGAAATATGGATTAGTTTTTGAGGAAGAAAGAGAACCAGAACAAATTATTTTAGATTGTCAAGTCAAAATTCCAATTTTGAAAGAAGCCAAATCAAAAGAGATTATTTCAGACAAAGAAAACCCAGTTAATGTATTGATTGAAGGAGATAATTACCATTCACTTTCTGTTTTAAATTATACACATAAAAAGAAAATTGATGTTATTTATATTGATCCCCCTTACAATACTGGGGCAAAAGATTGGAAGTATAACAATAATTATGTTGATATAAACGACTTATACCGCCATAGTAAATGGTTAGGTATGATGTCAAAAAGATTATGGCTTGCTAAAAATCTTCTAAAAGAGAATGGTGTGCTTATATGTGCTATAGATGATAATGAAGTTAATCATTTGGGAGTGTTACTAGAAGAAATTTTCAAGGATTATGAAATTCATTGTGTAACTATTATACATAATCCTCGCGGAGTTCAAGGTAAAAACTTTTCTTATACGAATGAATTTGCATATTTTGTTTTTAGAAAAGGTTTGAAAGTTATTGGTTCAAGAAAAATTAATGAGGAAGATGTTGATTGGAGAGGTTTAAGAGATAGTGGAAAAGAATCTATGCGAACAAATGCTCGTAACTGTTTTTATCAGATTATAGTAAAAGATGAGAAAATAATAGGTTTTGGAGATGTTTTAGATAATGGTAATCACCCTAAAAAACAAACAGAAGAAAAAAATGGCAAATACTACATTTGGCCTATTGACGTTAAAGGTAATGAAAGAAAATGGAGATATGCAAGACAAAGTATAGAATCGGTAAAACATCTATTAAGGGTTAAAAAAACAAAGCAAGGATATGATATAGCTATTGGAAAAGATTTTGGCATTGTTAGAACCGTATGGCAAAAAAGTAAATATGATGCTTCTGAATATGGAACAAAACTAATACAAGATTTAGTTCCATCAACTTCTTTTGATTTTCCAAAATCAGTTTATAATGTTTATGATTGTTTAGCTCCGATAGTTTTAGAAAGAAAAAACGCTATTGTTTTAGATTATTTTGCTGGTTCTGGAACAACGGGTCACGCAGTAATGCTTCTAAACAAAGAAGATAATGGGAACAGAAAGTTTATTTTATGCACAAATAACGAGAATAATATTGCTGTAGATGTTTGTTATCCAAGAATTAAAAAAGTAATTGAGGGGCATAAGAAATGGTCAGATATAACTAAAATTCCTGCTAATTTAAGATATTTCAAAACCGAGCTTTTGGATATTGACCATATTTCTCATGTTTCTGATGAGCAGAAGATTAGACTTACTTACAGAGCTGGTGAAATGATTGCATTAAGGGAAGGGGCGTTTATAGAAGTAGAAAAAAATGAGTGGTGGCAGATTTTCAGGGATGGAACAAAATACACTGCAATTTATTTCAAAGAGGACAAGAAAAAATTAAATGAATTAGTAAAGAAGTTATCAAAATTAAAGGAAAAAGTAGTCCTCTATATTTTTAGCTGGGGTAAGAATGAATATAAAAATGAATATACAGAATACAAAAATATAAAGGTCGAGGATATTCCAGAGCCGATTATTGATGTTTATAAAGAGGTTAATCGTTTGAGTTGAGAATATGACAATAATACATTTAAAAAAATTTCAAGAAGAAGCCATTAGGCAATTGAGAAAGCAGTTTTTGGAGTTATGGAAAACTACAAACCGAAAACTACCTTTAATTCTAAAATCTCCTACAGGAAGCGGTAAAACTGTTATGATTGCGCAATTTCTAAAGGATATGAGTAATGATCCTCAATTTAATGTTGATAAATCTTATTTATGGTTTAGTTTCAACGAAGAATCATATGTGCAAAGTAAAAATAAGCTTTTTGATTATTATGGTGGGGCAAATGAATTAAACTTGCTTGACTTAAATGATCTAAGTAACGGAAAACTTGAGAAAAACAATGTTTTCTTTATCAATTGGCAGAAAATAAAATCTTCAACAAAAGAAGGAAGAAAACTAAGAAACCCAACTGAATACACTTACGGAGATGAAGGAATTTTTGATGAGTTCATAAAAAGAACGCAGGGAGATAATAGAGAATTAGTTTTAATCGTTGATGAAGCACATAGAGATACAGATACAGTTCTTGCAGATGAGTTAATTGATTTAATCAATCCAAGAATAATCCTAAAAATCACAGCCACACCCAAAACAGAGCCAAGTGCTTCTGATGTTTTGCAGAAAAGAGCAGGTTTTGTTGAAGTTATAAGGGAAGATGTTGTTGAGGAGGGCTTAATAAAAGAAAAAGTAATTACACAGACAAAAGAAGATTTGGATAAATTAGCTAAAAAAGAAATAGACCAAGATTCAATGTTATTGGAGCTGGCTTTTAATAAAAGATCAGAATTGCAAAAAGAATACAAAGATTTGGGTTTAGAGATAAATCCTCTTGTTTTGGTTCAATTGCCAAATGATGATCAAGCAAGAAAAGAAACACTGGATAAATCAAAATTAGATATAGTAAAGGATTTTTTAAGGGATAAAGATATTGATGAAAAAGATATAGCGATATGGTTGTCTAATAAAAAAGAAAATCTGGAAGAAATAGAGCAAAACGATTCTTTAGTCTCATTCTTGATTTTTAAACAAGCTGCCGCTACTGGTTGGGATTGTCCAAGAGCTTCTGTTTTAGTGATGTTTAGAGAGATAAAAAGCCCGGTTTTCCATACTCAAACTGTAGGCAGAATTTTGAGAATGCCTGAAGCAATTCATTATCCAAAACCTAATCTCAATATAGGTTATCTTTATACAAACTATGAAAGAAACCAAATACATCTACCTGATAATCAGATAGGAAAGAATAAACCAGCTAATCTTCCAAGTTTTAGAAAAGATGGGATAAAGCCAATAATTCTACAATCAACATTCATGGGAAGAACAGATTACAATGATTTGGGAGATTCTTTCCAAATTACATTTAAAGATGTTGCTGATAAATTTTTTGATGTTGAAAAGAAAGAATTTATCGAGAATGTAAAAAAGAAACTAATCGCAAAAGGATTAGATCTATACCAAGTCAAAGTTAAAAATAAGCTTATAGTAGATGCTGAAATTGAAGACTACGATAATTTTGTAAAAGAGATTAAGGAAAGGGGAGATGATTTAAGTGAAGAAACATCAAAACATGATATAGAGAGAATGTATAACCTATTGTGTTTTAATATTATCTCAAAACAAGAGGAAGAAAATAAAAAATTTGCTCCTGAAAGATCATGGGGAAAATTAAAAACTGCTCTTAATGTTTGGTTTGCTGAAAAAATACAGGAAAGAAGAAGTGCTTATTATACAATTATTGTTAATGATTTTTTGAAATCAGATAGTATTCTTAAAAAGTTAATTGCAGAAGTTTTAGAACAATACAGACCGATAAGACAAGAAGAAGTTAAGAAAAAAGAATCACGAGCAAGAAGAATTGAAGATTTGGAAATTCCAAGACCATCATTATTTTTTACCGAGGATTATGAGGAAATTGAAGGTCTAAATAAAAACTCTATGACTCCATTTTATATTGGCAAAGATTATTCTGGAAAGAAGAACGAAACAGAATTTATAAAATATATTGAATCAAAAAATGTTGATTGGTGGTATAAAAGCGGAGATTCTGGGAGCGAACATTTCTCAATACCATTTTATGATGAAGTTGAAAGAAAGGAAAAGTTGTTTTATCCAGATTGGGTAATCAAAATAAAGGATACAATTTTAATTTTTGATACAAAACAAGGTTTAAGTGGAACTGTTGGCTCTGCTGATACTAAAAGAAAAGCAGAAGCCCTACAAAAATGGATTAAAGAGCAGAATAAAGCAGGTAAAAAATTCAAAGGTGGAATAATCTCTAATGTTTCTGGAATTTGGAAAATAAACGATAATGATGAGTATAATGCAGATGTAAATTATACTGAATGGCAAGATCTGGAAATTTGAGGAGAACAAGGTAATAGAATGCTTTACAAGAATTTTAAAATAAAAAACTTTAAAGGAATAGACAAAGTAGAGATTAACTTAGAAAATAATAGAATCATCACACTTGTAGGGTTGAATGAAAGCGGAAAGACTACAATAATGGAAGCGATTGCGTTATTTTATCGTATGATTAAAGGAAACGATCCAGAAACAAGTGAATTAAATGAGTTTCGACCTAAAGGTATAGATTTTACAGGGGACATAGAGATTGAAGCGACATTAAGTTTGGAAGAAGATGATAAAAAACAAATTCAAGAACACTGGAAGAAGAAAAGGAAAAGAACGCACTTAGATATACCCAATGAGTTTAGTTATACCCATAAATTTACTTTTAAGTTGCATACTTATCAGGAAACTTCCAGAACATGTGATTTTGGAATTAAGATAAAAACAGCACAGAAAAGCCTATACCAAACAGATAGAAATATTTGGCAAGAAATAATCGAATTTGTAAAAAAAGAGATTGTACCAGAAATACTTTATTTCGATGACTTCATTTTTCAAATTCCTAATAAGATATGTTTTGTCAAACAAGGAGTGGCAGAAGATGAAGAAATAACAAATAAAGATAACAAAGTTTGGAAATCGGTTATTGATGATATACTCAAAGTGGTAAATTCACAGATGGGGTTTCAAGAGCATGTAGTGGATATTTGGGAGACTGATGAGGATGCTGCCAGCAATAGATTAGCCCAAATGGAAAAAGTGTTAGATGAGAAAATTACTTCTAGGTGGAGTGAATTATTTGGAGAACATAAAGTAAATTTCAAAGAAATAAAATTAGAGCCAAAATATTCTGGGGGAAGATTCTACCTAACATTCAAAATTAGAACTCAGAGTAAAAGGGAGTTTTTAGTGAACGAGAGAAGCAAAGGCTTCAAATGGTTCTTCTCATTTCTTCTTTTTACTGAATTTAGAAAAAAACGAACCAAAAACATTCTCTTTCTATTAGATGAACCTGCTTCAAATTTACACTCTTCAGCACAAACTAAAATTTTAGAAGCATTGGGTGAACTTAGTAAGGATGCACTGGTTATTTTCTCTACTCATAGTCACCATTTGATAAAGATTGATTGGTTATCAGGAGCATATATTTGCATAAATGAAGATTTGTCTGAAGAGACACTTGCAGGAAATCTTAATCTGAGTGAAGGAGCAAAAATATCAGCTATAAAATATTTCACTTATGTGGGGACAGGATTAGGAAATGATAAGATTTCTTACTTTCAACCAATTCTTGATAAACTGGATTATAAACCAAGTACCGTTGAACCAATACCTAACATAGTAATCCTAGAAGGTAAAAATGATTGGTATACCATAAAATATTTTTCAGAAGTTATACTCAAAGACCAAAATGTTCTTAATTTTTATTCTGGGGCTGGAAAAGACAAATTATGGGATATAATCAGACTCTATTTATCTTGGGGAAAAGAATTTTTAGTTATTATGGACGGAGATGCCCCAAGCATAAGGTCTAAAGAGAAATATGAAAAAGAATTTAACGAATTTCTCAAAGAAAGAATTTTTACATTAAAAGACATTCTGGATATAAGCACCGCAACAGAAGGACTTATTAAAGAATTTGATCAAAAAGAAATCCATGATTCTGTTTATGGCATAGGTAGTTTTGATGAAATTAAATCTAATGGGAAAAAAGCGAAGGAAAACTTGAATTACGCGATAAATCAATTATTAGTGCAAAAAAAGTCTGTTAAAATAAGTAAGGAAACAAGAAATAATTTCAAAAGACTTCTTAAATTTATCAAAGATAAAAGTTTGAAAAAATAAAATGCCCTCTCGTTCTATTAATATTCTCTCACGAAGTGAGACAAAATGTCCGCAGGACTTAGGAAACCCCCCTATAAAATTTCTTTTTCGTAGAAAAAGGCTAAATGTCCGTTAGGACTAAGGCGGAAACCCCCTCTTGACAACCCCATAATACTAATTAAGTTCAGCATAAAATACAGCTTTTCTCGAATCTATGTCAATATATTCTCTTAAGTTTGCAGGGATTCTTATCTCGTAATCATATACTCCGTATGCTCCCAGTGCATCTTTGTTTATTTGTGTTGCAAATATGATATCCTCAACATCAGAAATGTCATACTCCCCATCTGAATCATCACTGGTATCCCAGAAGATTCCGGTCATAAAGTTTGTATTATTAGTGGAATTTGCTACAGGAACATTATTAATCAGTTTATTAAACACTATAAAAGAGGTTTTATTAATTACATCTCCTGAACTATTGAGGTAAAGATTAGAAACAGAATCCTCAAAGTTAGTCATGTTTAATAAGAAATCAATATCAGAAAAATCATTGGATGTTGCCTGTCCTGTTGTATTTCTTCCAATAGACTGCAGATTAGTCCACAGAATTGATGATTCTGAATCAACTACATAGATATTTCCTGAATCAAAATTTGTAGTATTCCATCTTATAACTCTATTACTCAAGGATTCTGCTAATTCAAACTCGCTTTGTTCATCTATATCTCCGTAAACAAAATGCCATCCCCCAATTGTTACTGACTTATTTGCTTTATTGTTTGTTTCATTCCATTCCTCTATACTTCCATTAGTTGCATATGGAGGGTCAACAATTACAAATATTTGAGAGGTTGCCAGGTCAGTATTCCATGTGGTGTTAACTATCTGCTGTCCTAATGGACTTATTGAAGAAATCAATTGATTTGCTCCTATCTGAATTCCTGAAATGTCAGGGTCGCCATCATAAAAACTAACATTTATATTTGGGACTGTGACATTTATTAAATTATAAATTGTTGCATTAATCATTATAGTTTCATTTTCCACTGGATTGGAATTATTGAAGATTATGGAAGTTGTATTAACCATTAAATCTGCCAGTGTAACATTAAATGTTCGTGTTTCTGACCAGTTTGTATTGTTTGTATTATCCACACAAGAAACATTCCATAAGTGACTTCCTAAATCAAGATTATTAATTGTCTGTGATGATGAAGACCCATTTGGCACATTGATTGATGAAATATTTAAAATCCCGTCAATATAAAGGTCACAATCTAACATATCATCCAAATTATCTGTAACACTAAAATTAAAATCTGCTGTTTTAAGTGTGTTTAAATTGTCTTCTGGAGAATTTAGTGTTACTGTTGGAAAAATTGTATCGACTGTAAAATTCCTGACTGCTGACCTGAATGAGTTTAAATCAGGCGGAGAATCAATGCATTCCACTGTCCAGTTGTGATAGCCATCTGAGATGCTGTTGATGATAAATGTGTTTTGCGACCCAATTGAAGGTTCTTCAGTATAATCATTTAAAACATCATCAATATATATAGAGCAGTTTGTTATTCCAATAGGGTCGTCCACAAAATATGTGAATGAAATTGTGGAAGTATTTGAAAAGTGCTCATTTTCAGGTGTAACCAAGCTAACATTCGGAGGAGCCTCCATTGTGAAATTAAAGGCTGTGCTAAATCCTGTATTATTTGCATTATCTGAACAAGATACATTCCATAAATATCCTCCATCAGGAAGAACACTGCTTACAAGAGTTTCTGTGCCATTTGTTGCATTCACAGTATGATTTAAAGCTCCATTTACATATATATCACACAAAAGAACATCATCCAGGGCATCAATAACTGTAAAATTATAACTAAAATTATTCCAGGTTACAATACTGTTATTTTCCGGCTGGCTTAGATTTATTATTGGTGGCTGGGTATCTATTGTGAAAGTTCTTGTGCTGTTATCTGTTCCTTCTAAATTTGTTGTATCTGTTACATTCACTGTCCAGATATAAACTCCATCAGGCAAACTAGCTGTTAAATTATTAACCTGCTCATTTAAAATTGCAGACTGGTTTGTAATATTTCTCTGGCCATTTAAAATCAGTGTAGAATTTGCAAGATTGTTATTATCATCTGTAACTTCATAGAAAAGAGTAATACTGGATGAATTATAAAAACTATTATTTGGCGGGTTGTTTAGTGTTACAATTGGTGCAAATGCGAGAGTGAAGTTTCTTGTCTCGCTTGTCTGAGTATTTGATGAGTCATCAATACATGTAACATTCCATAATTTAAATCCTCCTTGTGAAGAAGTAACCTGCCTTGAAACCAGGGTTCCATTTGGCGCGCTATAACTGTCCTCTACAACACCATTTATAGTTATATTACAATCTAAAACAGGGTCAATATTGTCAGTAGCAGTATAATTAAATTCAACTGTGTCTGAAAAAATCATTGCTCCTGAAGCAGGAGCAAATAACTCTACTGTTAATCCATCCAAATCAACAGTGAATATTCTTGTTTCTGACTGGTTTTGAAGATTTGCATAATCCATGCAAACAACACTCCAATTATGAGAGCCTTCACTTATCCCTGAAACAGAGAAATTATTCTGCTGTCCGTTATTTATCTGGCTGGAATTTGATTGATTAAAAATATCATCAACATATAAACTACAATTGCTTAAATTAGTATTATCTGAGGGAGTGTAAGAAAGATTAAATGAAGAGGTATTAAAAAATGAGCTGTTTGCTGTATTTAACTGTATTGCAGGATATTCTGTTATGTTTACTGCACGGTTCTCACTTATATTATAATTTCCTGCATTGTCCACACAAGAAACATTCCATGTCTTTAGTCCATCAGTCAAGCCATTAATAACCCTGTTTGTCAGGGTTCCGTTAATTGCCTGGAAATTGTTATCCTGAATTTCTCCAACTGCCAGACTGCAGGTTAATGAAGAGTCTAAATTATCTGCTGCTGTAAAATTAAAACTCAGTGACGAAGAGTTTGAGAAAGAATTATCTGCAGGCAAGTTAAGATTTATCTCTGGAAGCTGGATGTCTACTGTGAAGGTTCTCTCTGGAATTGCAGTTGCATTTAATCCTGCAGTATCTGTTACATTAACTGTCCATGTGTAAATACCATCAGAAAGACCAGTTAAAGTAAAATTATTATACTGCCCGTTTAATATCTCTGTCTGGTTTGTTTGATTTACAATGCTGTTTAATATTAATCTTGATTCAGTAAACCCGTTATTGTCTGTTGCATTATAAACAAGAGTGATTGTTGTGAGATTTGTAAAAGTGTCATTTCCTGTAATTAACTCAACTGTTGGAGGCTCTTCTGTTACAGTGAAATTTCTTGTCTGGCTTATCCCAAGATTGCCGGCATTATCCAAGCAAGTAACATTCCATAAGTGTGTTCCTGCACCAAAAGACTTTGTGAAATTAACAGGGGTGTTATTTTGAGCATTAAAATCATCTTCTTCAACAGTGCTGTCCACTATCAAATCACACACCATTGCAGTATCAGTATTGTCTGTTACAGTGAAATTAAATATTATTATCCCTTGTGAAAAAGATTCATTAGCTAATGGATTATGCAATGCAATGCTCGGGGCTTGAGTATCTATTGTGAAGGTTCTTGTGCTGTTATCTGTTCCTTCTAAATTTGTTGCATCTGTTGCATTCACTGTCCATGTGTAAATTCCGTCTGAGAGAGTTATTGTGAAATTATTTATCTGCCCGTTAATAATAGCAGACTGATTTGTAGTGTTTCTCTGGCTGTTTAAAATCAGTGTGGAATTTGCTATGTTATTGTTTATATCTGTCGCATTATAATATAAGATAATTGCTGATGTATTTTGAAATGTATTGTTTGGTGGGTTTGTGAGAGTCACATTTGGAGCTGTTTGTACAAGAGGAGTCAAAATTTCAAATTGTGCCTGTCCTGTTCCGTTATTATACCCTTGCTTTGAAGTTAAGCTAATTGCAGTGTAATTCCCAATTATTTGTGAAGTTGTATTAAATATAAAACTGTATAAGCCATTTGAATTAGTTTCATTTATGTCTCTTATTATGAATTGCTCTTGTGTTCCTGTTTCTGTTATGGTTGGAGGATTATTTGTGAATTTTCTGGAAGATTTTATACTCCAAACATTGTGCTCATCGTCATCTCCACCATCTCCAAACTGTTCGTAATATGCATAAACTGGCTGGTCGCACTTTAATCTTGAGCCTGCAGGAATATTGCTGCTTGACTGGTCTGGTCCGTAATACCATTTATTTGGATATGGCCTTTGATTGCTTCCTGTTAATGAAGAGGATAAAATTGTTCCTGCATCATTATAGAGAGTGCAATTTGTGTCTGGAAATGTTGCAGAGACTGCAATATAAGAAGCTGTTTGAGGGATAAAGTATTCTGTGTCTAATTCATGTTCTGGCAAGAATGTTGTCATCTCTGTCCCATCCTGGTCTGCTTCCTGAGCAACACCAATTGGCTTATCTGAGATAATATGCACTGCAGAATCCAGCCCCCCTGTAGAAAATGTGTCCAGATAAATATCCTGCCCGTGATTTCCTGAATAATTAATATTTGATCCATTACTGTAATATACCTGAATTAATGTGCTGTCCTCAAGAATACCTATTGTCATTCTTGTGCTTGGAACTCCCCACCAATCATTTGAAGCAGGATACAGGACAAAAGAGTCTGTATCTGAGTCTGTATCATGAGTAATTAAAACAGGGGCAGTGGAATTAATCATTGCTGTATCAGTATTTGCAGAGTCAACTGTACTTGAAGTGCCTCCGACATTTCTTGTTACTGTTGTTGCTGAATTTTTATTTACTGTAAAACAAGAATTAATCAGAGTCCAGCCGCTTCCATCCTCTCCATCATAAACACAGACAGTTGCATTCTCAAATGGGCTATATACATGCCAGACATCATTATACCTGTTTACTGCATAGACAAACTCTGTTCCTGCAAAAGAGATTGGCGCAAGAGCATCAACAGAGTTGGCATCACCTGCTGCAAATATTGGCCCTGTTGAACTAATGATTGTTGATTGATTGGCACTGAAGCTTGTTAAATCCCCCCTGTCTAATGAAACATATGATGTTCCGTTGCTTACATTATTTCCATCAACAAAACTTATCACATCAACATTTGTGATATCATTTGAAACAACATAATATAAATTCTGAAAAGAAGGATAATTAAATGTCAAAAACTCGCTGCTTAAAGAGCCTGCTGAATTGTTGCCAGAATATGTATAGATTAAAGTTGATTCATTTGCTTTCAAGGATTTTAATTGAACCCATATCTTTGTAATTGAGGTGTTGCACCCATCATAACTGGAGTTTTGTATATAAAAATTAAGCAATCTTAATGAGCTGTCTGCTAATCTTAAATCACTGCAATCAGAATTCATATAACCCTGACTGATTAAATTTTGAGTGTCCAGAGTAATATTAATTTGATAATTTGTTAAATCTGAACCAGAATTTTCCTTGACTCTGTGTGAGGTTCTATATTGCCAGGAAGAATTCCACCAAATTGTACTATTATCAATAGACACTCCAAGCACAATATCTGTTGTAAGATTTGTCTCTAAGGGAAGAGATGTAAGGTCTGTTGCATTTATTGTGATGTTTGCTAAATCTCCCTGATAATACTGGCTTTTATCTGTTGTTACATTTGTAATAATATATGCTCCAATTGTAAAGCTTCTTGTCTCGCTTGTATTTGTATTTCCTGCATCATCTATGCATGTAATATTCCATAAATGCAATCCATCAGGCAAAATTTGTGTTGTGTTTGTTACTGTTCCGTTTGTAGAGTTAATATCTGACTGATAAACAACAGAATTAATTGTGAGATTACATAGAAGAACAGAATCAATATTATCTGTAGTTGTCCAGTTAAAAGGCACGTTATTCAAAAGACTATCACCCTCATTTGGATAATGAAGTGTAATTTCTGGGGAAATTTCATCTACTGTGAATATTGTTGAGCCCTGGTTTGAATCATCATTTGCATTAGCAGACAGGTCTTCACATTTTATGTAATAGGTGTAGGTTCCTGAACTTAGTGAACCAAGAGAGGTTGAGTGGAATGATGTTCCCTGGCCTGCTGTAAAGTCTGTTCCTGTTCCATAGGTAAAATTTGAATTTGTGTTGTATTCGCAATCAGCATCCTCGCTTGTCGAAGCTGAGAGAGTTACCGGGTTAGAAACAATTGAATTGTTTGCCGGAGTTATGTTAAAGATTACAGGAGGGGTTCCTGTTATTGTTGTAAAATTAAATGTTCCTGAAAAATTGCATGTCCCGCTGGTTTCACTGCATGACTCCACAATGTAAAAATAAGTTGTACTTTCTGATAAAGAAGTTATCTGGATTGAATGATTTAAAACAAACAATAAACTGCCCTCCATAAAATAAGAAGTATTTGCAAGCCCGTAATATACTGTTGAATTTGAGGTTATATTTGTGTTCCATTCAATTGTTGCAGAAGAATCAGATATGCCTGTTGCATTTACATCATAAATTTGAGGGATTTCAATAGTAGTATTGCTATAAATTGTTCCTGCAGATTCAAATACAAATATTGAGACATCTTCTGTGATATGGGTTCTTTCATCATCGCTAAACTGGTCTTCTTCTATCCTCATGCTTACTTGTGTTGTGCTGATTGAACATATATGTGACCATCCTCCATTTGACCCGTCCATGCTCTGAACTGAACTAAGGGCTATTGGTGAAGAAGAATAAGAATTATCAAGATTAATATTATAACTTCCGCATGAAGGATCCGTGTCTACCCCTTCTACAATATCTCCTGATATGTTGCTTTCATATAATAAGAGGTCATTTATCCCGTTATTTATTTCTATCACAACATATCCAATTGTTTCTGTTCCATGACTATTTGTAAATTCTGCTCCATTTAAGCTAACTTGAAATCCTGTTGTTGTTGGAGGATTTGCTGCATCTCCGTCTGCTGAAGCAAATGTTGTAATCCAGTTTGCATCAGTGTAAGTCATTACCTGATGGAAGACCACTGGTGCTGTTGAATAAGTATGGTTGTATGACTTGCTGTCTGCACTGTTCCATCCGTTTCCACTGCTGGAAACTGTGCCAGTATCATAACGATATGCTTCAATTTTTGTTCCATCATCCATATAATGATATCCCTGTTCAACTGCTAAATAAGTTACATTAAGATTTCCAACATCATCTGGTGAAGCTGTTGAATTTGCCAGTTGTAAAATTATCTCAAAGCTTGATGAACCTGCATTTCTCATCCTTACAGACACAGGGGGAACAGTATTGTTAAATGGAAATTCATATCCTGTTACAATGACTGGTGTTATGAAAGTATTTGTGAGTGTTACTAATGTCCAGTCTGAAGCATTTATTTCTACTCTGCCCACTTCACCTATTTTAGATGATTGTGTTTGCTGTCCAAAGTAAAACCAGCTCGTCTCTGAATTAGTATTATTACTATCATCAGAACAGTTTAATGTCCAGTTATGGGCTCCAAAACCAGCAGTTGCTGAAGTATTTGTAACAGAGCCATTAGAAGAAGTAATAGTGCTTTCCTGCAAACTATCATCAAGATACAAATTACAGCTTAAGATTGTATCAAAATTATCTGTAGTTGTCCAGTTAAATACTGTAGGAGAAAGATAATCAATTTCTCCAGCTATTGGATAATGAAGTGTAATTTCTGGGGAAATTTCATCTACTGTGAATATTGTTGAGCCCTGGTTTGAATCATCATTTGCATTAGCAGACAGGTCTTCACATTTTATGTAATAGGTGTAGGTTCCTGAACTTAGTGAACCAAGAGAGGTTGAGTGGAATGATGTTCCCTGGCCTGCTGTAAAATCTGTTCCTGTTCCATAGGTAAAATTTGAATTTGTGCTGTACTCACAATCAGCATTCTCGCTTGTTGAGGCTGAGAGAGTTACCGGATTAGGAATAATTGAATTGTTTGCCGGAGTTATGTTAAAAATTACAGGGGGGGTTCCTGTTATTGTTGTAAAATTATCATAACCTTCTGTGCTGCAGACTCCAGAAGCAGAACAAGAAGTAACATTATAATAATAAAAGGTGTTTGCATTTAATCCTGAGAGAAGTATGGAGTGATTTAAAACTAAATCTGAGTTTTTATTTGAACTTCCTAAAGAGAGTGTTGTCCCATAATTAACTGAAGAGTTAGAGTTAATATCTGTATTCCAGATTATTGTTGCAGAAGAATCAGATATGCCTGTTGCATTTACATTAGAGATAACCGGGCTTGGAGTGGAACTTCCAGAACTTTCAAATGCCCATCCTCCTCCAGATTCAGAACCACCATGAGCCCTCTCATTTGATTCATCTGTAAAAATTCTTATATAAGTTATATTATGGTCATATAAAACAGGCCATCCTCCGTCACTTCCCCATACTCCTGTTTGCCCGACAGCAATTACCTGTGGAGCAGAACTCCAGGAACTGCTCCAGGATTGAATAAAAGGCCTTCCATCAGGATATCCATTAATCCAAAGATCCCCGCTAGGCCCGGTATCATGTACCCACCAGTTAATCTCAAAACTTACATTGCTTATATTTCCAGTGCCAGTATCAGCAACAATATAATGTATAGTCTCCTGGTTGGTAAATGTAGTTGTACCTGCCCTGCTTCTACTGAGACCAGTACACATCTCAGTGGAATTTACATCTGAATTATAAGTTGGTCCGTGTTGAAAAGTGGCTGCCCATATTCCTGAATTAGAATCTGTTGCCCTAACAGAGATGACTAAAGGGTTTGAATCATCAAAGGTATGGTTAAATACTATTCTCTCCCCATTAGCAGGGCAATCCCAATTACCAGCTCCCTGATAACCATATTTTGTTGTATTGAATTTTCCAGCTTCAACTTTTATCCCTGAACCAGGAAGAGTCCAATTACCTTCTTCCATTACAATATAATTCATACTAATATTATCAGTGCAATTAAGTCCCTGATTAGAGGCTCTTAATTCAAAACCAGTAGTATTGACATTTCTCACCCAGGAACTAATGCCAAAATCAGTTGATGTTGAGGTATATTCAGGGGTTGCGACAACAATAGGGCTTTCATATGGTTGTTTAAAATTGACTGATACCCAGTTTTCACAGGAAACAGTTAAATTATTCCACTCTATCTGAAAATAACCAGCCTGATTATAAGCATAAGCCTTATTATCACCAAAACTAAACTCAAGTGTATGTTTTCCAGGAGTTAAAACCTTGCTGACCTCTGTTCCTTCTTCTTCACACTCATAATTCTTAATAAAAATATCATTATTTTTCCATTCGTAATCCAGTGCTGTATCACCGCACTTTATCTCTAAAAATTCTAAATCCTTTCCAAACACTGTTCCATTAATTCCTGAAATTTTCAGGTCTGCTTTTCCCAGTGTATTAAACTTAACTTCCCAGTTTCCTCCAACAACCGGATAGCTCTGAACATTTAAGATTTCTATAGAGATTTCAAAAGTCTGCTCTGACAGATGCGGAACAATCCACTCAACATAATCAAGCAAACCATTTCCATCTTTGTCAAAAGCTTCGAAATTTAGGTATTTATTTTCTTCTTTCCAGTAAACTTTTATTAAATTTTTATCAGAAGTGAATTCCAGAATTGAGGTGTAAGATAAAACATTTTCATAATGAAGACCATCTGGACTTGAGACTTTGACTTGCTTTTTACTTTCTGATAAATCTTTTTCCTTTGTTGTTGGGGCTTCTGTATAATATTCAAGTTCAATCTCACCGTTTACATTATCCAAGGTTATTGTCTTCTCACCCTGATTTTTATTTAAAGTTTTTATTCTTGTTAAAGTGTTTGTTAAAGTGTTTTTGTCTATCTTAACATCTAAATTTTGTTTTCCTGCAGGGGTTATTTTATTTACTGAGATGTTTTCTGCTTGTGATGGAATCCTGATTCTTATTTTTTCTATATTTTCCGGAAGAGTTTTGTGTATGTTCCATCTGACTGGCTTGTTTATTGTAATCTGCTGTTCTTCAGGATTATCTATAACACCCTCACCAAGAGGTTCATCATAACTAACAGTTTCATTATCTAACTCTTTTGCATTAACATCTTCCTCAATTATCTCCCCATCAACCCCCTCAATTATCTCCTGAGTTGATTTTATTTCTGGTTGTTTTTCTTCACTAATAACCTCAAACTCGTAAGTTTCTAGTTTTTCCTGATAGTGCAAACTCAGGACATATTTTCCAGCTTCATCTGGCTTAAAAATAAATACCTCATTATCTCCCTTTACAACATAACTATTTGAAGGAGTTTTTATCTTTAGCTGATAATCCTTGATATTCCCCAAGTTAATTTTTACTTTTTCTCCTAAGATGTAAGTCTCTTTCTGAATTATTGCAGAAGAAGAAATTGAAAGGATTACAATTAATAAAATAAAAATAAAAATAATCAAAAAACTTCCTACAATTCCTCTTTTAATCAAACCTTTATTATTCATCTTTCTTCTCCTTTTCTTTTTTGATATTTATACTGGAATTTTTTGCATTGTAATAAATAACAATTTTATCCCCTTCTTCCATCTCAAGATTCTCCAGAAGCTCTTTAGGAATAGCTATCCTGTTTAACCCCTGAACCCTTACCCCTTTTTTAAATAAAATCTCCTCTTTTACCATGATTATACATACTTCTATTATACTTTTATTATACTAATAATAAAATACTGTTTATAAAACTTGTTGAGTTATCCAGGAAATGCTGGTTTTTATAAATTATTATCCTTGAGATAAATTTATTGGGATTAATGTGTCAACCCTGCTGGATATTTAACATAAGGTTAAACTTTACCCTGTTAAGTGGGTAATGCCTGTTTGTTATATAAATATATATTTCATAGTCTTCTTAATTTTTCTTATCAATACTGTCTTTGCGGTACAATATTCTTACAACCAAAAAATCCTCATTATAAGTGAGGAAGGGGAGATTAGAAAGTTTTAAAAACACTATAAAACACTATAAAACATAGTAAAATGGTAAAAGCAACAATAGAGATTCCAGAAAGAGAAAATAGGATACTAAACATAGTTAAGGGTCAGCATGGATTCAAAAATAGAGATCAAGCTTTAATTTTTCTTATCCAAGAATATGAGCAAAGTTTAGAGCCCGAGCTCAGACCTGAATATGTAAAGAAATTAACGCAAATTGATAAACAAAAAGGGGTTCCTTTCAAGAGCATTGAAGAGTTAAGAAAGTTAACTGGAGAGTAAGATGTATCAGTACGAGATACAACCGCATCTCCAAGACATTATGACAAAGCTCTTTAGGAAAGATCCTAAAACACGTGAAAGAATTATTAAGAAGATCAATGAGATTATTAATTCTGATGTTGAACATTATAAGAATCTAAGACACGATTTAAAAGATTTCAAAAGAGTGCAAATTGGAGAAAAAGTTTTAGTTTTTAAATTTGAAAAAAATAAAAACTTAATTTTGTTTGAAGACTTTGATCACCACGATAAGATCTACAAAAAGAGGTTTTAACGAGAAAATGAAGGAGAGAGAAGAGCAGGTGGCAGAGATAGAAGGGGATATATTAAGATGAGTGAAACTTGTAAAACATGCAGGAAGAAATTTAATTTGGGGATTTGGATTTCTCCTGAATTTAAGGATGAGAAAGTTCTTTTGTTTTGTTCTGATAAATGCAAGAAAGAATATCTTAAAATGAATATTAGAAGAATAAAAACAGAATATCCTGATTATTATGAAAAATTGAAAAAATCTTCAAAAAAGAGCATTTATGATGAGGTGCTGAAAAAATCAATAAAGCTTTTAACAATACAGGAAAAGAATTTGAATTATAGTGAAAGACATAAATAATTGAACAAAAAACTATGTCTTTCCCTCGATAGTAAAGGCACAATTGAGGAAATATCAGCGTCCTTTACTATAGCATGGCAGGAATTTTTTAAGAATAAGCTTTCAAGTTTGGTTTGATTCCGAGTAATATAAATACTAAAATTTTAGTTTATGAAGATAGAGTTAAAGAATGGTTTCTCGAAGTAGGAAGAAAGTTAAAACAAGATAATGAAGCAGGTTTTATTATTTTGCAAGTTGCATTAAGTTATATAGAAGGAAATCAACAATATAGAAAGGGCAAATCTAGTGATAGAAAATCTAAAGAGTTTTTTAAGGAAGGAATGAAACAAATCTTTCCTGAAATAATTAAAACAGAAAATGCAGATACCCTTCTTAATATGTTTTATAAGCAAGTTAGATGTGGATTATTTCATGATGGCATAACGGGAAGGTTTGTAACAATCAGTGGAGAATTTCTTAATGCATTAGAAATTTCTGATATAGAAATGAAGATAAATCCACATAGACTCTTAGATGGGATAATAGAAGATTTTGATAATTATATAATTCTTTTAAAGGATGAGAAAAATTTAGTATTAAGAAGAAATTTTGAAGTAAGATTTGAAACTACTGGATAAAAAAATCCCCTCTAGAAATTCAAACACCCACCAAGATTCCAGCCATTTCTGAAATAGTATTACATAAAGATATATTTATAAATATATAGTATTATATAATACTATGGTGAGAAAAACAACAAGCCTGAAAATTGATTCAGAACTCTGGAAAGAGCTGAAAAAGGCTTGCATTGATAAAGAAATAGAAATATCTAAATATATAGAAGACCTTATAAGGAAAAATATAAAGAGGTGAGAATGTCAAGAAATATTTCTATTTTAGGGTTATTAGTATTTTTGATAGTATTAGTTATGCCATTTATCTCTGCTGTTCATTATATGATTGGTACTGTGAATGATTCTCTTGATGGAACATCTGCAAATGGATACCAAATATTATTATGGAACCCTGCAAACGGGATTGATGATAATATGACTGACATTATCGGGCCAACAGGAAACTCTGGAGTAAATAACAATTATAGTATTGATTGTGAATTGCTTAATACTCCCTGTTCTGTGAATGATGAAATTAAAGTAAGGGTTCTGAACAATGGAAGTAATTATATAACAGAAACAGTAAATAGGTCTGTAACCGTGGCAAGTTCTGATATCATGCCAAACCTAACTTTAAATTCCCCTCCAAACATTACTCTTGATACTCCTATTAACTATGCAAATTTTTCTTCTTCAAGTATTGACTTTAATTGCACAGCAAATGACCTTGATGGAAATCTTGCTAATGTAACTCTCTACGGAAACTGGAGCGGGGGATGGCACGCAAATGAAACAAAGTCTGCTTCAGGGACTACAGACACAATTAATTTTGCAAAATCCCTGTTAGAAGGGATTTACAAATGGGCTTGCTTAGTAAAAGACAGCCTCTTTATTTCAAATTTTGCGGACCAAAACTTTACCTTAACTGTTGATTTAACTGACCCTGTGATTAGCTCAGTAAGTTTGAACCTGACAGGAGATATTTGCGGAATAAGTGAACAAGTGAAAGTAAATTGCAGTGTTACAGATTCCTTAACAGATATAGATAAAGTTATCATAGAAGCAAATAAACCCTTATCTGGAAAAGTTAATTACACTGCTCAGTTATTATCCGGAGACACATATTATTCTGATATTTCTCTTAATGAGATAGGAACATGGAGCTTTAACTGCCTAGCTAATGATAGTGCTGGAAATCAAGTGAATAAAACAGCTCCTGACACAATAATAGTAAAGAACAATAGTTTATCTGAACTAATTCTTTATTCAGATGAAATCATATTTAGTAACTTAAATCCAATTGAAAACCAGGTCATAGATATTAATTCCACAGTATATAATAATGGATGTGCTAATGCAGATAATTTCTTAGTTGGTTTTTTTGAAGAAGACCCTGACGTAGGCGGAACACAAATTGGAGAGAACCAGACAATTTCAATAACATCTTTTTCAAATAATACAGCTAATATAACCTGGCCGGCAAAGATTGGGATAACAAATATTTTTGTTTCTGTTGATTTAAGTGATTTAATTAACGAGGAAAATGAAACAAACAATAAAGCCAATAATACAATAATTGTAAATTCCTGGCAGGAATTTTATGGGAATGTGACTTTAGACAAGATAATTGCAGACCAGGGCGTTATGAATATGAGTATATGGCTTAATGAAAACTCAGTATCTGGAAATATTTTTATTGCTGATACAGAATCTAATGTTGACTGGGCTTCCCTGCAGGCAATAGGAAGAAATACCACAGGGCAAACAACATCTAATGATTTTTCTGAGATAGATACCTTATTAGATATGGCTGATTTTAATGATTCTGTCTCAAATATATTCACCAGTGACGGCAATACCCCTAAGTTATTACAAGACTTTTTTATCTACCAAGAAAACATAACTAATGTGCCGGTAATCAATTCAACAAATAATACTAATTTCATTACAGGAATCTTGTGGGATATGTCTGATGATTCTGATGGAGAGTACAGCAGTTCTGATAAGGAAGATATTGTATTTGCAGCGAAAATAAATAAAACCCAGCCCGGAAAATACGGGACATATGATTATGAAATCAGAGTTCCTGTCAGACTCAGAGAATATTATACCGCAGATAGCAATGATGTTTTCATTTATTTTGACTTGAATTAATTTGGTTCTTTTTTTCTTCCCCTTCTTTGGAGGAATCTTTTTTGCTGAACCTAAACAATGTTGCTTCAGTAATCTTCTTAGCAATTTCTAATAACTTTTTTATCCCGGTTTTTGCCAGAGAATAAATTTTCCTGAGATTATCTTTGATTACTATAGAGAATTCCAAAAATAGATTATTCAGATATAGTGAAATTCTCTTAATAGTTATCTTTATCTTTATGTAATTATAAGATAGAATGTTGGGGGTTATTTTCTTCAGCCAATTTCTTAATCTAAAACCAAGTTTAAAGAATAAGTATCCAAGCCTGAATTTAATTCTCTGGAGAAGAGTCAGCCCAAACTTTCCAGGTTTTAATTTAAAGCACTTTACTTTCTCACTTTTGTCTTCTTTTTTGTCCTTCTTTTTTATAGATTCTTTTTGTTTTTCTATTACCTTGGAAATTGACTCATAATAATCCTCTCTTGCAAGCCTCAATTTATTTTTATATATGGTTTCCAGTTCGCCCAGATTTTTCTTATTTTTCATGCCTTCTAAGAATTCTTTTTCAGCCTCTTTTATCTCTTTTTTATAGATTGTTTCTATATCTTCTATCTTCATTTTTATGTGCAATAACAGGTGCATTCATTGCAATCTCCTTGGTTTTTAAGGAAATCTGATTTATAAAAGAGCATCTCTCTTACCTCACAATTTGTTTTACATCTAAATTCGCAAGTATTATCATCTTTTATTGTATGGATTAATTTCCCTACAACAAGGGTGCATTCATCTTCTAACATAAATAACTTTGGACCAAGACTTATCTTTTTTAGTGGGGAGATTATGTTGAACTGGACCAAGAGGTATAAAAAAAGGGTGGTTAGGAATATAGTTAAGATTATTATAAGAATCGTCATCCTCGTCCTGTCTAATTTATAAGCTTTCTTTTTTAATTCTCTTTTCTTTTTAGACATTTCATATTAAGATGCAAGTTATATATAAAACCTTGTCTTTAATTAACAAGAATTGGGATTTCTTTATATTGGGCAGACTATTTCCTGCCCTTACCCTTCTTTTTAGCTAAAGATTTTTTAAATAAATTTATAATTTCTGATAAAGAAGCCTTTAGCCCTTTCTCTTCTTTTCTTATCTCTTCCTCCTTAGCTAATAATTTGAAATAAATCTCCTGCCATTCTCTTTCTAATCTCTGTAACTCCCTTGTTCTTTCCAATAATTTCTCTTTTAAATCACTGCCAATACTCTTTAAGATTACTTCTGGAGATTGCTTCTCCCAATATTCACGCATTTGATGGACCATATCTTCCGGGAGAAATTTATTTTTGTACCAAGAGTCTAATTTATCAATGTTCTTTGTCTCTTCAGTAACATTTTTTATAATTTCCTTAAAAAAACTTTTTTCGTCAGGGTCAATAATTGGGGGGGTTTCTTTCTCAGAAGATTTTAATTCTGTTTCATTTGGCAGATAATCCTCTTGTTTTGGA
Organism: archaeon BMS3Abin17; assembly: GCA_002897655.1. Classification (GTDB taxonomy): domain Archaea; phylum Nanobdellota; class Nanobdellia; order Pacearchaeales; family GW2011-AR1; genus BMS3ABIN17. The sequence goes on along the minus strand of BDTJ01000033.1, from coordinate 22,814 downwards.
AGGGGTTTATACACTATTTTAGAGTTAGAATCCTCTATTCTTTCAGAAATCTCATTTACTTCTTCAATTGCAAGATCAGGTAATTCCTCTGGAACCTCTTTTTTCTTAAATAAAAAATTCATTTTTAAATAGACAAATCTATCAGTAATTCTGGATATATAAATTTTTTGCTGGATAACCTCAAAAACTAAAGGATAAAAAAGTTTATTAATTATCTTGAAGAAGTTATATAATGAAGAAGAGGGAAAATAAGAAAGTCTTGGAGATAATTAAAAAAGAGTCCAGAATAAATGATCTACAAAAAGTAATAAAACACATTCTAATCTCCTTATTTTTAATAGGTTTATTTTTGTTTATACTTCTAATTGCATTAAGTTTGATTGAGATTACAGGGTTTTCAACATATATAGCCAGTAAGGGAGGGTATATTACACAAGTTAGTATAAGCTCTTCAAAGACTGTTGATGTTTGGGGGGGAATATATGGACTTGTTTTAAGAGTTCCTAATTTTACCCAACAATTAAATGAAGAGTTGGACAGTGGAGGTATAGAAAGAGCAGATATATTTTTTGATTGTGTTAAGTATGATGCTGAATGGGGACCTGAGTTTTATGCTTCAACTAATGCTTCTCTGGATTTGTCTACTTCAGATGTATCTTCTGGAACAACTGAGATGATAGACGAATTTATTAATTGCTCTAATGAAGTCTTTTGCGCCAATAATACATTTACAAAAAATATGACTATATTCCTCGGGGGAACAAACATAACAAATATTCCCTCAACTTTCACATATAAGTTTAATGGAGATAACAACATATTTGATGTCGGAGTATTAAATGTCTCTGGAAGTCTTGTTTTTGTAAGCCACATTAATGAAAGCATCCAACAGGGTTTTAATCCGGATTTTTTAGTGAATTACCAGATGTTATTACCAACACCTGCAAATACAACCCAAACATATTATTTTTATGTGGACCCAGATGATGAGTGTCCTTCAGGAGGCATAGGGAACGGAATAAATGCTAACATCTATGGATATGTTTTTGACAGCGGAAGCAATCCAATAGAAAATGTAACAGTTAATGTTGCAGGATATAATGGCACAACAAACTCTTCTGGATTTTATAATTTTTCCACTTATGTCATAGAAGGGAATTATAATCTAATTGCGCAAAAATCAGGATATGACCCTTACCTGAAGATTATTGGAATCAATTTTTCGAATTATATCTTAAATAGAAATATAACCATGGAAACAGAAACTCCTTTATTAAGTGGGGGGACTGTTAATATTAATGTTTTTGGAGTGGTAAGTGACAGTGCTGGAAGTTCTTTATCAGATGTCAATATTTATCTTGGGGGTAGCAATGCGACAACCAATAGCACCGGACACTATTCATTTAATACTACAGCCATTACAGGAATAAATCCAATAATCGCAATTAAACAAAATTACAACAACTATTATGCATTATTAAATATAACCAACACCAGTAGCTTAAACCACAACATTACTTTAGAAAGTGCCAATCTTAATGATTATCCTACAGGACCATATACTGAAAACAAAATTGATGATGAAGAAGGAGATCAGAAAAATAAAGCAAAGATAGAATCAGAGAGGAGAGGAGAGGATTTTTGGATTTCTGCAAGTGAGATTAACAAACAGGTTAGAGAAAATACTTTTGTGGAAGAAAAAATCAGCATATATAATTTTGGTGATTCAAATATGCAGGTTTTATTCACAATATCCTCTAATTTAGAAGAGATTATTAAATTAGACTCGAACTTACTTACAATCTCTCCGGATTCATCTGGAGATGTTACTCTGACAATCTCCGGCATTAAACCAGTTGGGGTCTATAAAGGGACATTGACACTAAGTGGAGATTTAGAATCAGAGATTCCTGTAAAAATAGAAATAGTCTCAAAAAAGTTCTCAATTGAAAATTTATTAATGAAAATATCCCTTTTTAAAGAAGAAGTGAAGGAAGGAGACAGTCTAAAATATGAACTAGGACTTCAAAATTTATTGAGTGAACAGGGATATAAAATTAATCTAAAACACATGATTTTAAACTCTGATGAATCTAAAATATATTTAGAAGAGGAAGAAAGTGTTGAGATTAAGAATTCTTTAGGGTTATTAAAAGAATTTAATCTTCCTAAAAACATCACAAAAGGCAAATATCTTGTAAGAGTGGAAGCGGCATACCTTAATTACTTCTCCAGCATAAACTCCCCTTTTACAATAATCAAGCCAATGTACATGTATTCTTTCTTTGGCATCCCTTTATGGATTATATTTGTGGGGATATCTGCTTTTAGTTTTATATTACTCAATGGACTTTTATACCGTTGGCAGGTTCAAAAAAGAAAAAGATACCATCTTGCCCTTAAAATTGATACTTTGCCAAAACAAGGAAATAGGTCTATTAAACTTGGAAAAATAGCTGAAAAAAAGATTCCTGCTTATTACAACCTTGATGACCTTACAACCCATGCAATAGTTGCCGGGGCAACAGGTGGGGGCAAAAGTATCTCTGCACAAGTTATAATAGAAGAAGCTCTGGGAAGAGGAATTGCTGTAGTGGTCTTTGATCCAACTGCCCAGTGGTCTGGGATGCTTAGAAAGTGTGAGGATAAAAAAATGCTGTCTTTATATCCAAAATTTGGTTTAAAAGAAAGTGATGCAAAAGCATTTGCAGGAAATGTCAGGCAAATCACAAATCCAAAACAGGCAATAGATATAAAGAAATATATAAATCCCGGGCAGATTCAGATATTTACCCTGAATAAATTAGATCCTTCTGGAATAGATTTATTTGTTGCAGGAGTTATTAATTCTGTGTTTAAATCAGACCCCCAAGAGCATCCAGAACTAAAGACACTCCTTGTTTTTGATGAGGTGCATCGTTTACTTCCTAAATTTGGGGGTTCTGGAAGGGGATTTCTGCAAATAGAAAGAGCCTGCAGAGAATTTAGAAAATGGGGTTTAGGGGTAATGCTTGTTTCACAAGTGCTTTCTGATTTTGTTGGAGAGATAAAGGCTAATATAAATACAGAGATTCAGATGAGGGTTGCCGAAGAAAATGATCTGGAAAGGATAAAAGAAAGGTATGGATTAGATGCCTTAAAATCATTAGTAAGGGCAGATGTGGGTACTGGAATGATACAAAATGCAGAATACAACAAAGGTTTACCTTATTTTATTAATTTTAGGCCGACATTGCATAACACAAGAAGACTATCAGATGAAGTGCTTGAAAAATACAACAAATATAATGATATAATTGAGGATATAGAGTACCAAATAGAACAATTAGAGGGTGAAAAAGAAGATGTTTTTGATTTGAAAATAGAACTTAAACTTGTAAAAGATAAATTAATGTTAGGAAATTTTACAGTAGTAGATATTTACCTTGAAGGTCTTAAACCAAGAATAGAGAAGCAATGGGAGAAAATCGGGAAGAAAGCAAAAGAGAGAGAGATAAATTTAATAGATGAGGGGGAATTAAGGTCCTCTTTAGCAGATGCCAAGAGAGGCAGAGAGAAATGGGAAGAAGAGAATAAGGAAAAAGAGGAAGAAAAAGCAGAGGGGGAAAAAGAGGAAGATATAGGTTCAAAGATTCTGAGTCCATTAACATTTGAAAACGGGATGATGATCTCTAGTATAAAAGAATTGGCGGAAGTATTGCCTGAATTGGACGAGTCTGTGTTTAATTCACATGTTAATGATAAAAAGAATGATATTGCTGCATGGGTTTCAAGAGAAATTGACCCTAATTTTGGAGAAGAAATAAAAAAAGCAAAGGATAAACAAAGCATAATAAATGAAATTACAGGATATCTTAATATTAATAAAACAAATAAAAAAGATGTAGAAAGAGTTATAAATAAAAAAGGTGTTTAATTAAGATGGGAAAGGAGTTGAAAAATCTCCTAAAAATTGCTAAAAAAATTACAAAAAAGGAGGTCTATAAGAAATTAAAAAGTATTAATGATGAAAAAGAACTAGAGCATGCCCTTAAATATTCTTTGATTTCCTCATTACATATACAATGCCACAAATTAGAAAAGGAAATAGAAGATTTGGAGAAAAAATCAGGGGATGTATTCTTTGCAAGGAACAAATCATTATTAATGCCCAGTAAAATTAAACATTTTCAGGTGAGTTTTGATATTAAAGAATTCAATAAACTGCATGACTTGATAAAAGACATAAAAAAGGAGATAAAAAATGTTCAATCCACTAAAAATATTTAAGAAAGCGGAGGAATCTGGGGAGGAGCCAGAAGTTAATCAGGAAGAAATCATAAAAAATGCCCTTAAAGAAGATGGAAATAAAACAAAAGAGATTGCAGATAAAAGAGAAGAACCTGCTTCCAATAAAAATCCAAAGGACTTTATAAAACTCACAACAGAGATTGACAGGCTGAAAATAGCAGTGGAATCTTTTGGTGAAGTTAGAAAAGGTTTAACTGAGAGAATTACAGGACTAAGCGAGCAAATTGGCGAGTTGAGGGCAATGATACTTGATAGAGACAGGACAATTCAGGAGATTGAGTTAAAATCAGTAAAGGCAGCTGATTTAGTTGAGAGTGTGCATCCTGATAAGCTAATGATTGAGATACAAAAAGAAGATGCTAAATTTGAAGCATTAAAAGCCAATCTGGAAGGAAATGAAGCAATTATGAACCGAATAATGGAGGAATTAAAGGAAGTCAGGAAAAAAATAGAGTTTTTTAGGGGGATTGAAGAAATCATAAAATTGGGGGAAGAAGTAAAAAAAGAACTTGTGGAAATTAAAAAAGTGGAAGCAAATATAAATATAGATGCAGACAAGGTAGAAACAATATACTCAGAATTAAGAAAAAAATTTCAGGATGTGGATTTATTTAGCGGCAATCTCCAAGAATTAAAAATTAATTTAAGCCAGAATACAAAAGATGTGGATTTTTTAAAGAATAAAGTAACAGAATTAGCAGACAAAGAAGAATTAGAGAGATTAGTTAAAAAAGTCCAAAGATATGTTGAAGCACTCCAAGAGATTAATAAAAAATCTTCATTATCTAAAGATGTATCACAACTTAAAACAATGTTAGAAGGCTTAAAATAAAAAACAAATAAGAAAATGAGGTGTAAATTAATACTATTATTTTTTTCTGTTGCAGTACTTGCTAGTATTCCGCTTATTATGGCAATACAGCCAACAGGAGGAGCAGTAACTGAAGAAAGATCAGAAACAGCCCCTGCTGATGCTGCCGGAACAATGAATGCTCAGGCAGGAAATGTTACAGAATTAAACATATTTGGTTATTCAGTTACCCAAACCTGGCAGGGCTATTTTGGTAATATAACAGGTACAATACAATTAGCTGATTCGGGTGATAATGTCTTGTATAACTGGTCTCTTGCAGACCCTCAGGGAGAAATCTATGCTTCAACTAATGGAAGTATCACCTGGGATAATATACAATGTTTTAACTTCACTGCAGACGGTTCTTACACTGGTGAATCTGGTAATGGTGGAACAACTAGCTTGTACGGGACTAATCTCACAACTCTTGAAAGCCAATTCAACATAGCATCAGGTGATGTTGATGGTGTTGATGAAACTTTCACACTAAGCGGGGCAGGAACTCATGATTTGTTTTATACTGCAAATCAGGAATTTAGTGAAGGAGAGTGCAGAAGCACAAGAATTTATGGCGATACAGGAGCAGGAGTAAATGACGAATTTGAAGAAGTATTGCTTTACGAACCAGCAACATCCAGTGTTATTTTTACATCTCTTATAGAGCCAGGGAATATGTTAGGGTTTGATAATAAAGATTATGATTTTGAGATGCTTGTACTAGAGGATGGAAGAGGGACAGACACTTCAGTTACCCCTTATTATTTCTTCGTAGAACTAGAATAAAGTAAATAATAAATTAATCTGAGGACTTATCTTTCTTTTCTTCAACTTTCCCTTCAGATTTCTCTTCTTTTTCTTCAGTTTTTTTCTCGGCTTCCTTTTTGTCAGATTTTTCTTCAATTTCCTTAACCCCTAGTTCTAACCCAAAAATATCTTTAAATTTATCTTTAAACAGTTCAACAAATTGAAGCATTGGCTTTTCAACATGAAGCGTTATCTTTTTATCTTTAACTTCAAACTTGAAGTCTTTTTTAAACAAAAACTCATTTAATGCTTTTATTTTTTCATTAATATCTTCAATCTTTTTCAGAACTTTTAAATTATAGACTACTTCTTTACCTGCCATTGGATTATTAAAATCAACCATTATCCTTCCTCCAGAGACTGTAAGAACTTTTGCAATCCTTCCATCAAAATTAAAGACTGCTCCTTGAACAGGATTTATCTTTTGCTCAATAAAAACCTTCATAGGCATCATCTGAACAAGTTTAGAATCTCTTTTTCCAAATGCATCTTCAGGATTTAATTCAATTTTATAACTTCCAACATCTTTTCCAACCAAGAAATCATCTACTCCTTTGATAAACATTCCTTCTCCAAGGCAAAAAGTAAAGGGTTTTGCTTTTATGTCTAAATCTGCTTTTTCAAGGTCCTTTTTTATGTTTGAATCAAAAACACTTCCATCTTTGAGCTTTCCTGTAAATTCAACCTGTATAAAGTCTTTTTTCTTTAATTCCATTTAATTTCTTGAGTAAAAACGTTTATAAATCTATTTTTTTTGAATAGATTATGGTTTTAAAGATAATTAATGCGACAGAGGTAAAAATAGGTACAAATATTATTGTTGACGGAATCTCATGTACAGTTAAGAAAATTGATATTAGCAAGACTGGAAAACATGGGTCCTCTAAAGTTAGAATAGAAGCAACAGGAATAATCAATGGACAGAAAAAAATATTCGTGGCTCCAGGTCATGAAAGACTTGAAGTTCCAATAGTAAACAAGAGAAAGGGCCAAGTACTTACTATAGGAGAAAAGATTAGTTTAATGGATTTAGAGAGTTTTGAGACACTTGAAGTCGCATGCCCAGAAGAAATAAAATCAGAATTAGAGGAAAACTCTAATGTAGAATATTGGGATGTTGAAGGAGAAAAAATAATCAAAAGGAAATTATAACGATGAAATTTATAGATAGAATTGTTAATAACATGAGAAATATTTTAGGTAAAGATAAACCTGAAATAATTATAAAAACTAAAGAAGTAAAATATAGTGGGAGAGCTGAATCTTTACTTAAAGCAGCATATCAAGGTACTGCAAAAGCATCAGCAATTATAGCCCTAAATAATGGCTATCTCCAACAACCTCGTTCAAATAATTATAAACTAAAGATTATTAAGATATAAAAATGGCAAAAATACCAGAAGCACAAAACAGAATGTTTAAGAACGTTTTTGTTTGTAAAAAATGTCAAAGCAAAATTAGAGCAGAGCCTCAAAAAATCTTAAAGGGAAAAGTTAAATGCAGAAAATGTGGGAGAGCTACATTTAGACCTTTAAAGAAAAAGTAAACTTTTTCAGTAATTCCAATTTTAAATTGGAAACAAATTTAAATTAAAGAAAAAATAAAGAGGATAAATTAAATGAGTTTTATTGTTTATGATTTGACGTTCTTAGCAGTGTTTGTGATATTTCTTTCTGTATTCCTCTATATAAGAAGAAAGAATCTTAAGAGAGAAGGACTCTTATTATTATACAGAACCCAATGGGGCATAAAATTAATTGAGTATGTTGGAAATAAATACAAGAAAAGCCTAAATATTCTTAGTTATATCTCAATTGGTGTAGGGTATATCTTAATGGCATCTATTCTTTATTTCTTTTATGTTCTGTCAAAAATCTATTTTTTCCGTCCAGATATTGTTAGTATGATTAAGATTCCTCCAATAATGCCTTTAATACCCTATATTGATAAACTGGTTCCTTATCTGCCTCCTTTTTATTTTACATACTGGATAGTTATTCTTGCAGTTGTAGCTATAACTCATGAGTTTGCTCATGGAATCTTTGCAGCATACAAAAAGATTAAGATAAAAAGCACTGGCTTTGGATTTTTTCCATTTTTTCTTCCAGTATTTTTAGCTGCATTTGTGGAACCTGATGAAAAAAATTTAGTTAAAAAAGATAAATTTTCTCAGATGGCAATGCTTTCTGCAGGAACTTTTGCAAATGTCATAACTGCTGTTCTTTTCTTTGGAATATTATGGGTATTTTTTTCACTCTCGTTTACTCCTGCAGGAGTTATTTTCGGGGATTATTCTTATTCTATAATAGATGTGGCAAGTATAACAATGATTAACAATATTTCCTTGAGCAATCCTTCTTATGAGAAGGTGTTAGAGGTTATTGGTAATCAAACCTCATTGGAAATAAAAGCTGATGAGGGGAAATATCTAGGGGTAAAAGGAATCTCAAACGACCTGACCCGTATTGCATTATATAATGATGCTCCTGCAATAAATGAAAAATTAGAATTAAATTCGGCCATAACAGAAATTAATGGAATAAAAATAGATGGAATAGAAAAATTACAGCAAGAATTATTAAAATATTCTCCTGGAGAAAAGATAGTTCTTGGAATTTTTGATGGAGAAGATATTCATAACCAAGATATTACTCTTGGGGAGAATCCAGAAAATAAAAGCATTGGTTTAATTGGAATTGGTTTTGAAAATGATAAAAGAAGTGGTGTTCTTGGAAAAATCTACAACACTTTATCATCTTTCAAGAAACAATACATCTATTATGAATCAAGGATGGGGGATTTTGGGTGGTTTATCTATTATTTATTATGGTGGTTGGTCTTAATCTGTGTTGGAGTGGCCTTGATGAACATGCTTCCAGTTGGAATCTTCGACGGGGGAAGATTTTTTTATCTGACTGTCTTAGCTATAACTAAAAGTGAAAAAAAGGCTAAAAGATATTTTTCAATTGTTACATATTTCTTCTTATTCTTACTGCTATTGCTCATGATTTTTTGGGCAACTTCTTTTATCAGGTAGAAAAAACTGTAAAAAAATGTTTTTGGGAAAGATATTTAAACTTAATTTGCATAATATAATCATAAAAGGGGTGTTCAAACATGGCAAAGAAAAAAGCTAAAAAGAAAACAAAGAAAAAGGCTGCAAAGAAGACAAAGAAAAAAAAGAAAAAGAAGTAATACTACTAAATTTTTTTATTTATTTTTTATTATTAATTTCGTAAAGTTTAAAACTTGTTCTATTTTTATATTTTTATGATTCCAGAAAAGGTAAAGAAAGTTCTAAAGAGACAACATTATGAGATTGTTGGAAAACATTCTGCTGTGCAAACTTGCAGATGGACTAAGAAATCCCTTATAGACGAGGGGATTTGTTATAAAGAAAAATTCTATGGGATAAAATCCCACCTTTGCTGCCAAATGACTCCTTCTGTGATGTGGTGCCCTAACAAGTGTCTGCATTGTTGGAGAGCAATTGAATTAACATTGGGGGATAAATTAGAGAGGGATACAGACTCTCCTAAGGAAATAATAGATGGCTGTATTAAGGCTCAAAGAAAATTATTGCAAGGATTCAAGGTTGATAAACACAGTAAAAAAAAGCAGTTAAGCAAAGCCAATCAAGATAAATATATTGAAGCACAAGAACCAATGCAGTTTGCAATTTCATTATCAGGTGAACCAACTATTTATAGGAAAATTGGTGAATTAATCTCAGAACTAAGAAAAAGGGGGAAGACAAGTTTTCTCGTTACAAACGGACTTTATCCAGAAAAGATAAAAGAATTAGTAGATAAAAACCAATTGCCCACCCAGCTTTATGTTTCTATCAATACACCTAATAAAAAACTTTATCAAAAATTTCATAGAAGCTCGAAAAAAGATGCATGGGAGAGATTAAACAAGACCTTGGAGATAATGTCTAAACTAAAAAACAAAACAAGAACAGTTGCTAGGATAAATCTTGTTAAAAATCTGAATATGATTGAACCTGAAAATTATGCAAAGTTAATCAAAAAAGCCAAACCATTGTTTGTAGAGATAAAAGGATTTATGTCTGTTGGTTTTGCAAGGGAGAGATTAGGCTATGATAAAATGCCTTATCACGAGGATATTGTAGCTTTTTCCAAAAAGATTATAAAAGAATTAAAAAAGCTCAAGCAAGATTATAAACTTCTTGACGAGCATTATTTTTCAAGGGTGGTTGTTCTTGGGAAGAGTAAAAAGGATTTGAAGATTAAGAAAAAAGAGTTTTAAGTCAAAACAGAGGTGGCTACATCACATCTTTCGCAATGTTTTCTAATGATTTTATCAATTGTTTTATTCTTATCCTTAGTCGCTTCTGGATTTCCCAGATAATAGCCACCTTTCGTTAATTCTTGTAGATAGTATAGAGTTAGATATACTCCATGATCATGACATCTTTTTCTACATTCATTTAATATAATATCTTCTGATTTCATTTTTATTTCACAAATCAATAACCCCTTCCTTGGTCAAGGCTGCGAATCTTATCCCTACAGGCAGATTAATCAAAGCAGATATTAAAGCCATGTGTTCTTTGCCATCGCCTGAAGCAATGCTTAATGCAACCTCTGTTCCTTTAATTTTCCCCTTAAGTTTATTTGAGATATCATCTCTTAAATCTTTTAATTTTTTATCCAAATCCACTTCAACAAACTCAAATTGCTTTTCAGATGTGAACTGCTTTGCAAAATCACTTCCAATTAGAATAACTTTGTCCCATTCTCCATGGTTAATCAAACCTGCTACCTGCGCCCATGTTCCTTTTCCAGTTGATAATAATGCCACTAATTCCATTTTTAAAAAAGATAATTAATAAGAGACTTCCCGTAGTTATTTAATTCATTAAGAGAATGATTAATAAACTCTTTATCTGATTGGTATAATTGATAAAGAAATAAAAAAGCTATAGAACTATAGGCAGTAAGCTCCACTAATCCTCTCTTGAATTCTTTCTTGAATTCTTTCTTGAATTTGCTAATTGTTTCTTCCAAATTGTCTATGGATTTCTTATCTCTCTCTGACATTTTTTATCTATAATTCTTTTCTAATCGTCCTTCATTTATTCTCATGTCTAACTTAAACCTATTGAATTTATAAGTATTATCGTGATTTATTAAAAGATTAAATTTATAAACCCAAAATATCTCAAAATCTTAACCGATTGGACCATATCGTTAACACATATATTCTATGGTGTTGGCGCATAATATGGGAGGTTAATAACTGAGATGGACCTGCAGAAATTTTTAATTTCTGAGACTTCATTTTTAAGAGAAGAACATAAAAATGGACCTTAAAGAAGATTTGAAAAAAGCATTAGCTGAATTAAGAAGGAAGGAAGGAAGAAAGTTTAATCAGACCTTAGACTTAATTATAAATCTGCAAAAATTTGATATAAAAAGAAACCAGGTAAATCTATTTATTCAGGTTCCATATAAGATTAAAGAAAAAAAGATATGTGCGTTCTTAGAGACAAAAAACAAAAATATAGATACAATAACAAAAGAAGAGTTTAAGAGATATTCGGATAAAAAAGAATTAAAGAAAATTGTCAAGAAATATGATTTTTTTATTGCTGAGGCTAGCCTAATGCCAAAAGTTGCTACTACTTTCGGGAGAATTTTGGGTCCTACTGGAAAAATGCCCTCCCCGCAATTAGGGATTTTAATGAATGTTAATGACAAGACAATAAATGAATTAAAAGAAAAAATAAATAATAGTATCAAAATAAAGACAAAAGAGGCAAGCATAAAACTTGCTGTTGGAAAATACAGCATGAAAGATGAAGACCTAATAGAGAATATTATGACAATTTATAATGCCATCCTGAAAACACTTACAAAACAAATAGATAACGTAAAAAACATTGAAATAAAATTCACAATGACTAAACCACAAAGGATAAGAATAAGATGACTACAAAAAAAGCTGTAAAAAACATTCCAAAGAAAAAGACAGATACAGTCAAAGAAATATTTGATTTAATAAAGAACAAAAAGACAATCTTAATTGCATCTATAAAAGATCTCCCTGCTTCACAGTTTCAGGAGATAGGGAAAAAACTAAGAGGCAAGGCAATAGTCAAGGTTCCAAAGAAAAATTTAATATTTAGAGCTATAGATGAATCTGGAAATGAGGCTGTTAAAAAAATTAAAGAGCAAATTCAAAACAGTGTTGCAATATTATTCTCAGATTTAGATGCATTTGATTTGGCTGGAGAGTTGGTTAGAAATAAAAGCCCTTCTAAAGCAAAAGCAGGACAAGAAGCTCCTGAAGACATACAGGTTGATGCAGGACCAACTGACCTTGTTCCAGGTCCTGCAATAAGCGAGCTTGGAGCAGTTGGAATACAAATCCAAATAGATAAGGGTAAGATTAATATTAAAGAGCCAAAAGTTATTGTTAGAGAAGGTGAAAAAATTTCTTCAGCTGCTGCAGATATAATGAGTAAGCTAGACATAAAACCTTTTTCAATCGGATTTATCCCTCTTTCAGCATTTGACACTAAAGAAAATAAATTATATTTAGATATTAAGATAGACAGAGAGGGAACTCTTGAAGAATTAAAGATTTCTTTTGGAAAAGCCCTTCCATTTGCTGTGGATATTGGGTATATTTGCGAAGACACAATTAAATTCCTAATTAGAAAAGCAGCAACACAGGAAAAAGCAATGGAAAAATTTGAAACAAAGGTTGAAGATAAAACAGAAAAGCCTAAAGAAGAAGTTAAAGAGGAGAAAACAAAAGAAAAGCCTGCTGAAGAAAAAAGTGAAGATAATGCTCAGGAAACTAAAATAGAAGAATCTAAACAAGAAGAAGTTAAGGAGAAAGAAAAATGAGTTATTTAATAGATAGATTTAAAGAATTATCTGAAAGCTATAAAAGTAATTTTAATCTACGAAAAAGAGAAAGTGACCCAGAGAAAAGAAGTATAATATCTAGTAGAAAATTGAGAAAGATATTTAATAGATGTTTATGTACCCAATATGAAATCGTAGAAAAACCAAAAATTATGACTAGAATACTTAATAAGGAGTTAGAAATTCTTGATAGATTCTATAACCAAGGATTTTTACAATATAGAGAATCTGAAGATAATAAGTATAAAAGAGTATTAATCTCTGATAGATTAAGAAAAATAAGGAATATCTCAATTCACTTTGTAGATCAGAGAGCTAAAATTCTTCAAGAAAATATTGGAGGAAATGCATAAATAACATGAAAAACATATACGCAGCACTTTTACTGCATAAAGCAGGAAAAGATGTTAATGAAGAGAATGTAAAAAGTGTTGTTGCAGCTGCGGGTGTAGAAGTTGACGAATCACAAATTAAGTCACTTGTTGCTAGCTTGAAAGGTGTTGATATAGCAAAAGAACTTGAATCTGCAAGTTTAGTTGCTGCTGCTCCTGTGAGTGGCGGAGCACCTGCTGGTGGTGGAGCTGAAAAGAAAGAAGAAGCAAAGCCTAAAGAAGAAAAGAAAGAAGCTGCAGCAGAAGGGCTTAGCGCGCTATTCGGATAATTTTATTTTTAATTACGAATGCTAGGCCCTCAAACTTTTTCTAGTAGTTACTAGGATATATGGGTTGTAACAGATATTATGTGAAATATATTCAAATAATATTACTAAATATTTATACAGATAAGATAATTTGTAAAAATAATTCTGAGCTATTCAATTAATAAAAAGAGCCATATCAGAATACTTTTTCAGGAGGTCATATTCATGTTTAGTTAATCCTTGCAAATGTAACATATCTTTAGATAACCTTATCATTTGAGTCCATTCTTCTTCACTTGGGTCTTGCCCTAAAGATTCAAATCTTTTTTGCATTAATTCTGAGAATGTTTTCAATTCTTTTTCAGCTATTTTAAGATCTTCATAAGGAACAATTCTCATTCTTGAACTTTCAGAACCAATATAATCCGAGATAGTCTTTCTATTTAATGATGAGGAATCATATCCTATCTGAACTAAACTTGGGTGAACTTCAAACCCCTCATGAGCTTCTAATCCAGAATCTCTCTTTACAACACCTTTACCACTATCTGGATTAAAAGTAATATTAATCCTTCTATAAGCACCAATTATATGTGGGACCATAATTAATGAACTTTCTTTATTTTTTTCTTGAAATATATGTTTTACTTCATCTAAATCACAAAATCTTGTTTTATCTTTAAAATCCCCTTTTTTAACCTGTTCAAGACCTCCAATAGTATAGTCGTGCTTTACTTCAACTTTGTAAGTTATATCCATAGAGATTTGGGATAAAATGAAGTTTTTAAACATTATTATTCTCCAACCGAACAATCTTGGGGAGGGGCAATCTAAATATTTATAACCTCTCCTAATTTTTATCATTTGTTCTAAAATGTGGAATTTATATCAAAATAATAAACTTCTTGAGCCTCTTATCTTTTCAAATGGAAAATCGCAGGCAGATATTGTCAAAGAAGTGCTAACTGCAATTGAGGAAGGGAATAAGATTATATTCATACATGGAATCTGTGGTACTGGAAAGAGTGTAATAGCTTTGAATATTGCAAGACAGCTTGGAAAAACATCAATCATAGTTCCTGGGAAGAATCTCCAAACCCAGTATAAGAAAGATTATGAATCTGAAAAATATCTCCTAAAAGATAATGGCACAAAACTTAAGATAAGTGTTATAACAGGAAGAAATAACCATAAATGCAAATTCCTGGAAGATTGCAAAAATTCTGTTCCAAAAGAAACAAAAGAGATAAATTCTAAATTAAGTGACATCTTTGAAGGCAAAAGAGAAGAAATTAATCATGAAAGATTAAAAGATTTATCTGCAGATAATCATAATATCCCATGTAAAATAGAGATAAAAGAAAAAAACTGGAATAAGATAAAGAATTATTTAAAACAAAATAAGAAAATCAATCCTCAGAATTTTTCTGAACTAAGGGATGTAAAGAGATTTTCTATTGCAGGTGCCTGCCCTTATTGGAGCCCTGTTTTGCCTGAGATATATAAATTAAAGAGTTTTAATGAAAGGAAAAAATATGCTGGATTAAATAACACAAATTTTATTTTTCATCAGGGAGAACCCGGATGTAAATTCTATGAGCAATTTAATTCATTCATTGATTCTGATGTAATTGTCTTTAATTCCCTGAAGTATAAATTAGAATCTGCGCTTGACAGAAAGCCTTTAACAGAAGTTGAAATAATAGACGAATGTGATGAATTTTTAGACAGTTTTTCTAATCAGAGAAATATTAATCTTAACAGACTTCAAAACTCTTTAACCCGTGTATTTAGTTTTAATGAGGGTGTTGTAAAAGCAACTGATGAGATACATGCGATACTGAAACAAATTAGAAAAAATGAGAGAATAAATAAGGCTATTAAAACCAATGAAATAATCCCTATAAAAGAAACAGGAATTTATGATTTATTTAGGATTTTCTTAGATTCCCATGAATTTCTTGACGAGGTGGATGTTGAAAGTTATCTTTTTGATGTGGCAGAAACTGCAAGAATGTTTGAAGACTTTTTAAACGAAACTTATCTGACTTTTAGCAAAAAAGAAGATAATCTTATAGCAAGTGTTGTAACAACAAATTTGGCAAAAAGATTTAAGGAAATGGTCGATAAAAATAAGAGAATTGTCCTTATGTCTGGAACTATCCATTCAGAAAATGTCTTAAAGAATATATTTGGTCTTGATGATTTCAAGATAATTAATGCAGAGACAGAACAGCAGGGAAGAATTGAGGTTCAAAAAACAGGCATGGAAATTGATTGCAAGTATTCTAATTTTTCAAGTGGAAAATTCAAAAGAAAAGATTATCTAAAAGCACTGGATAAATGCATTAAAATCTCAAAAAAACCAGCGTTAATACATATAAACAGTTTTATTGACATGCCTTCTGAACAGGAGATAAAAGAATTTGAGGTTGGAAATTTGATTAGCAGAGAGAAAATAAGACAACTTCAGAAAGAAGATAAAACAGGGAGATTGGTTGAAGAATTTAAAACTGGTCAGATTGATGTTTTATTCTCTACAAGATGTGCAAGAGGAATTGATTTCCCAGGAGAGCAGTGCAACAGCATTATATTTACAAAATATCCCAATCCAAATGTCCAGGATGCTTTCTGGAAAATCCTGCATAAAACAAACCCTCAACATTATTGGAGTTTTTACAAGGACAAAGCAAAAAGAGAATTATGGCAAAAGATTTACAGAGGTTTAAGATTCAAAGAAGACCATGTTTATGTGTTAAGCCCTGATTCAAGGGTTCTGGAAGGGTTTGAATAAAATAAAGAAGTTATTTAAATTAACTAAACAAAGATATAATATGAAATATTATTCTAAACAAAAAAAGACTCCATTAACAGAAGAAGAAATTAAGGAAAAACATAAAGAGATATATGAAGAGATGCGAGAGGTATTAAGCTGGAAAAAAGAGGAGGAGGAAAAACTTAAAGATCCTAAATCATCTCCTCAGAAAAAAGGAGCAGCTAAGAGGGCATTAAAAAAAGTTGCAAGAAGAATTGATACTGTTCAAGGTCAGATAATCTATTGGGACTTAAGAGTAAAGGGAGAAAGCCATTTCAAAGCAGGTATTGAAAGAAACGAGTATTGGGCGAGATGTAATGAAGAAAAAAGTGATAATTAAATAGAACCAGCAAATTCTCTTAAATTCGCTCCAACTAAAACTGCATTAGCACCTTGTTTTATATCGCTGACTGATTTGATATTGCTTGCCTGACATAACCATCCTTTCCAAATCTTCCTTGCCTGCTTGAATGTTTCTTTTTTGAATTCTCCTGTAAGTAAATCGCGAGAATTCCAAATCACCTTAAATGTTGAAGGTATTTTAGATAATTCATCCAGTGTGAATGGCTCAATAAAGCATTTATCTTTGTGTATGTTGGGAATTCTTCCAACTACTAAAACAAAATCTGCCCCATTCTCAATTGCAATAGCTATCTCCTCATCTTTTGCATGAATTCCTTTAGCAAGAATTGGCTTATCTGTCAGTTTTCTGGCTTTAGAGATTAAATCAAAAGAACCTCCCCAACGAGAGTCTGTATGTATAGAGATAATATCCCCTACATTATTAGCCAGATTAAATAAATCCTTCCAACTTTCATCTGATGTAAACCCAAAAGGAGATTTTGTCTTGACTTCTGCAATTACCTGAACCCCATTAAGCATATTATAACATCATTAATAATCTTAAAAAGTTTACGCTTCCGCCCAGCGTATAAAAAGTGTTACAGTTGGGGGTTATTTATTAATTAATTTCAAAAACTCATTTGGTTTAATTATCTTAATTTTCCTAAATTCAAGCATATTTAAAAGGTGTTTATCATAAGAAATTATGTAATCTGCCTTGCCATCTAAAGCAGCTTCTAAGATAATATTATCTTTAGGATCTTCTTTAATTATATTCAATTTAGTCTTTGATTTTTTTAAGATGGCAATTGATAAAATAGTTCTAATCAAATCTTCTATATTCTGATTTCTATCTTTGATAAATCTCTGAAATTTTGCTTCTTTATTCAAAACATCTATTATCTCTGAAAGAATTTGATCTGTTATCATAATTTGTATGCTTTTTCTTTTGCAATTTCTTATAATCTTACTTGCCTCACCTTTCCAAAAAATAGATGAGAGCCAGACATTTGTATCAAGAACAACTTTCATTTTACCTTTTATTTGCCCTAACTTCACTAATTACTTTAGCTAAATCATCTTCTGTAAATTTAGATTTCTTTGCAGCTTCTCTAAAAGGCTTAGTTGCTTCATCCCAGGTTTTAATTTTAGGAGGCTCAATTTTCCTTAAACAAATTGAATTGTCTTGGTCTGTAACAACAAATAAATTCCCTTCTTTTACTTTTAATCTCTCCCTTATATCTCTAGGAATTACAATCTGTCCTTTTGAACTTATTTTAGTTATACTTACCATCTCAAAAATTTTTAAGCTTTTTATTTAATTTTTGATGATCGTCAGAAATTCGCATTTCTGAGATGTAAAAATGTAAGATTAAGAAGTATATAAACTTTGCTATTCTTACTTTCTTACCTATAAAATTAACTATTTTTATAAAAAAAGTGTAAATTTAGTTAATTATGACACCTGAAAAAATTGGGTGTTAGTTTTTTACTTATTTTCTTTTATTCTCAGTTTCTTTTACCCATTTTTCTATTTGCTTTCTTAGATTTTTTCTTGTAGAGACAGTTCCAAATTCATTGTATTTTTTAACTAGGTTTTTATTTGAAACAAGAATCAACCACTTATCCCTATAAACATCATCTAAAAATTCAGAACGCCCCCACCCCGAATCGAACGGGGATGGCCCGAAGACCCCGGATCTCAAGTCCGGTGCAATACCATTATGCGATGGAGGCATGAATATAGAATTAATTAATGCTTTTTAATCCTTTTTATTAGTAATCATATTTTTAAATAAGAGTGGCCATAATGTTAAATGATTCAAAACGTTTTTATTATTGGAGCAACAGGAAAGGTAGGAAGAGAATTAGTTTCACAAATTGTGGAAAAAGACTTAGATAACAAAAAACATATTAACCCAACTAGGATTATTGGATTAGCTTCTAGTTCTAATTTTTTATTCTCTGAAAAAGGGCTATCAAAAGAAAACTGCTTAGATTTTTCAGAAAGAAAAAGAAATTTTGAGAAATATGGTTCTTTAGATGAATTATTAGAAATGGTTAAATCAATTAAAAGAGATGAAGGAGATAGTTTTGTGCTTATTGATGTGACTGCAGTTAAAAATATAATAGATTTTCATTTAAAGATAATTAGGGAAACTGATTTTGGCATTGTAACAGCTAATAAAAACCCCTTAGCACTATCAGATTATAAAACATTTCAAGAATTAATAAAAGAACCATCTAGATATGGTTATAGGTGTTCTGTTATGGCTGGTGCAGGGGTTATTGATTATATCCAAGATTTAAGAGATGTAACAGATCATCTGGAATTAACTGAAGGTTGTTTTTCAGGAACTATTGGTTTTATACTATCAGAACTTGAGAATAGTGTAGAATTTTCAGAAGCTCTTAAGAAAGCAATAGGGAAAGGATACACAGAACCCCATCCAAGAGATGATTTAAATGGATTAGATGTTGCTAAAAAACTTCTTATCTTAGCAAGAACCTCTGGGTACAATGTAAATATGAAAGATATAAGATTGCTTCCATTGATCCCAGAAAAATATTTTAATTATGATAAAATTAATGAATTTCTTGATTCAGTAAAAGAGCTAGACAATATTTTTCTAGAGAAAATTATAAAAGCAAAAGAAAGTGGAAATGTATTAAGATATATTGCAAGAATATCTTTTGAAAACAATCTTCCAAAATTAAGTATTTCTCTTAGAGAGGTTCCTAAAAATAGTCCTCTTGGCAGTCTTAAAGGAACATTGAATAAAATACATATAGTTTCTGGAGCAGGAACTTATTCTGTTAAAGCTCCTGGAGCAGGTCTTAAGATAACTGCACAGAATATAAGAAGAGATTTATTGCAACAATTAAAAGGAAGAAAATTAATAGAATATTAAATGAATCATAATTCCAAAAACCCTTCTCCTGCCTGGATTCACTAAGATACGTAAATTAATTAATGCTCATCCAAACACTCGCTTCCACCACGGCTTTTTGATTATAATTGGCTTATTATATTCATCAATAACCTCATACTTTATTACTGGTTTCTCTTTAAGAACAGGTGCTTTTTGAGCAAGTTCCTTGTTCGCCTGTTCTATTGCTCTTTCAACAATTGATCTTGAATAACCCTGATTAGTCAAGGCTATCTGAAGCGAATCTAAAGTATACCCTTTAGACAGATTTCTCTTAATATAATCTACTAATTTTCTCTTGTATTCCATTAAAGATAAAGATGACTGGAGTTTAAAAAAATAGTTGTGTTAGCTTATTCTTATTGGCTTGATAGTATTATAAAACTTGACTGCATTTTTCAGCCTTGTTCTTGATTCAGAATAAATTGTCATTAACTTATCACTTCTTTTTACATCATCTCCAGCAGATACAAATATTCTCAATCCAGAGAATTTATCCACTGGGCAACCAGTGCTTCTTGCCAGAGAATTTATTTTAGAATTATGTATTTCTTCTATCTTCCCTGATTTTTGGGTCAGGATATCTTTCTTAAATTTTGCAGGTTTTATAGATTTAAGGAGTTTTTCTATATTTTTCACCTTGGGGTTTTTATTTTGAGCCTTTATTATTTGCTTGAATTTTTGATATGCTTTTCCAGAAAATAATATTTTTTCTGCAAGAATTATTCCTTTCCCTTTTTTGGCTTTTTTTGTCATTTCAAGCAGTTTTCCTGCTAAAAATAATGATTTGTTCTCTAAATCTCTTGGCCCTTGTAATTTTGGATCTAAAATCTGTATTACATCAATTAGTTCTAATGCAGGACCTACTCCTGTTCCCATCGGTTCTTTAGCCTCCATAATAAAAACCTCTACATTTTTTCTAAAAATTCTTCCCAATTTCTTAAATTTTCTTTTGAGATTTATGGCCTTTTTTTTATCAACTTTTGCAGTTTTTCCGTAAGGAATATCAATTATTATATAATCAGCATCCATTGCTAATTTTTTTGCCATTATAGATGAAAGCAACATTGCTTCAGGGTCTAATTTCAACAATTTTTCTATACGAATTATCCTTGAATCTGCAGGAACCAATCCCAGAGCTCCTCCCCAAACAATGCATGCACCTGTTTTCTTGATTATCTTCTTTAATTCTTTTATTGAAAAGTCAACAGAAGCAACTGTTTCTATGACATCTGCTGTTCCAGCTGAACTTGTTATTGCCCGTGAAGAAGATTTTGGCATGATAATTCCAGCAGCAGCACATATTGAAATAACAATTGGGGTTGCCCTGTTTCCAGGGATGCCTCCTATAGAATGTTTATCAGCAACTAATTTATTCCTCAATTTTAACTGATTCCCGTATTTTAAGATTGATTTTATAAGATAAACAGTTTCTTTAATACTCATGCCTTGCTCATACATTGCTGAAATAAATATAGATATTTCTGATTCAGAAAGAGCATTATTGACTACATCTTTTATTATTTCATCCAGCTCTTTTTGAGAGAGTCTTTTTTTCATTAGCTTTTTCTTTATAAAAATCATGCTTTTTGGAGCAAAGGCAAGATTAACGTCTACTTTTTGACCTAATCTTAAGCCAACCATCTTCTTAATCTCAGAAGAAATAGCAATCTCGTTTTTCTTGACTACTCTTTTTATAGTATCTACAATTGTAAAAATCTCTTTTGGCTTATCTGAAAGAGTCTTTATAGAAATTCTGTCTTTAATATGGACTCCTATTTTATCAGCAGTTTCTTTATTGAGCATTGCTACAGGAACTCCTGCAGACCATTTTAGAAGTTTTACTTTTAATTCCATAAACGCCTCTTATGAATATATTAGAAGAAATGATTTTTATACTTATCTAGATTATCCTTTGATGGGCTCTTGGATAAAAATTCCTGGAGATTTCTTCTTTCTATAAAGCTCAAGTAAGATAAGAAGATATGCTAATATTAAAGGACCTAATATAAATCCCAAAATCCCAAACATAAACAAACCCCCGATCATCCCAATAAGAATTAAGGAAGAATGCATTCGTGTTCTCCTTGATACAATTATTGGCCTTATAAGATTATCAACAGAAGAGGAGACAAGCCCGAATAATAAAACCCCCACTGCTTGAAAAGTATTCCCCGCTACAAATAAATATATCACAGTAGGAATCCATATAATTGTGGTCCCAATTATTGGAAAAATACCTGCTAAAGAGGCCATTAAGGTTAAGAACAAAGCATTTGGAACTCTAAATATGAAAAAACCTATTCCAGCAACAACACCCTGAATCATTCCAATAATTACCTGCCCATAAATAACTGAAACAGTTATTCCTTTAGAAGATTCAAATATTTTTTTTTCAACATCTGCAGAAAAAGGCAATAAACTCTGAATGTACTCAACTAATTGCCTTCTGTCTCTTAAGACAAAGAAAAAAGTAAAAAATACAACTAAAAGATGCAGGAAAATAACTGGGAAATTGAGGATTAAGTTTGAAAATGAATTTGTCAGGGAATTTGTTATTTTTGTTACAAAAGAAGACATAATAGAACCTACTTCTGAAGAAAAGTTGTCTGAAGCGAACAAATCAGGGAAGATAGACTGGAGGATGGCTGTAAAATCTGTTTGCTGAGAGGCGATATAAACTTTAATAGATTGATCTATGAATATTGGGGTTAAAAACCAAAAAGGTAAGAGAATTACTAATATAAGCCCTGCACAAACCAAAGATGCTGAAAGATTTTTTGACTTTACCTTTTTATTAATCCAAACATAAACAGGAGTGAATATAAATGCAAGAATAATCCCTGAAATAATTGACAGTAAAATTGGTTTTATAAGAAAAAAAGCCAGCACTATAAGAACAACTAATACAATTGTTGTCATAATCCTCTTGAAATAAGTTTCGTCCATGTTCTTAATATAAGCTGTTTCAAATTTATAAAGTTTTGTAAGAGAGATATGAGGTGTGAGACCACGACATATGTCATAGTCTAACCGAAAATTAGTTCGCAGATGAAATTGAACTAATTTTATGAAAAAAGAAGAAATAAGAAAAAAGTTTTTCAAGCTAAGAATTAAACATCATTCTTATGCTCAATGTAAAAAAATTCTGAAAGCCATGTTTAATTATGAGATTGCTTCAAGGGCACTTCAAAGATGGGATGAAAGATTAAGAAAAACAGAATGGGACTTGAAAGAT
>BDTJ01000032.1 GCA_002897655.1 archaeon BMS3Abin17 | reverse complement strand
ACGAAATGATATTTTATTTTAAAAACTTTATGAGCTGATTTCTGAAGTTCATCTTCCATAGATTTCAAAAGACAAAGCTGTTTAATATCTTTTTGCCAGCTTTATCCCCGAGGCAAGACCTTCGGGGTATTAGGAAGAATAAAAAAAGATAAGGAAAGAGACTTTTCAAAGAAAAAACCCATTAAGCCTTTGCTTAAATCATGTCCTATAGAACAAGGTGGGAAAATAAGATATAATTTAAAGATACTTGCAGAATAATTTAGATTAATATAACTTAGTAACACTTATAAATTAACTACTTTTTATCTAATTATGGAAAAATATGATTTAATTATTATTGGTGCAGGGCCAGCAGGGCTTACGGCTGCGATTTATGCCGCAAGATACAAATTAAACACCCTTGTTATAGGGGAGCTTCCAGGGGGCATGGCAGGAGAGGCAAGTGAGATTTATAATTATCCTGCATACAAAAAAATAAGCGGGGTTGATTTAATCAAGAATATGACAGAGCAGGTAAAGGAACTTGGTGCTGAAATAAAATTAGGGGAAGTCCTGGATATCAGAAAAGAAAAAGAATTTACAGTTATTACAAGCAAAGAAAAATATTCTGCAAAAAAAATAATTATTGCGACAGGCACAGAAAGAAAGAGGATGAATCTTGAGAGAGAGGAAGAGCTTAAAGGAAAAGGAATAAATTATTGCGCTACCTGTGACGCAGCTCTTTACAAAAATAAAGTAGTGGGAATTGTCGGTGGAGGAGATACTGCCCTGAGTGCTGCTGTTCTTTTGTCAAAATTTGCAATAAAAGTTTATATAATCTACAGGAGAGATAAATTTTTCAGGGCAGAGCCAAGCTGGGTTAAGGAGATTGAAAAAAACAAAAAGATTATTCCTATGTTTAATTCTAATGTCACTAAATTAATTGGAGAAAAAAAGCTTGAGGAGATTGAAATTAGTGAAAAAGGCAAAAAAAGCAACTTAAAAATAGATGGACTCTTTTTTGAGATAGGATTTACTCCAGGCACAAAACTGGCTGAAAAACTTAAAGTAAAAATGGATGAAAGATATATTGACGTTGATAAAAACCACAAAACCAGTGTCCAGGGGGTTTTTGCTGCAGGAGACGTCACAAACAATCCCCTAAAGCAGATAATTACTGCATGCGCAGAAGGGGCAATTGCCGCTAATTCTGCTTATAATGAATTAAGGGGATAGCAATAATCTTTAAAAACACGTTAGATAATTCTTTAGGATGAAAAAACTACTTCCAACAACAGAAGCAGATTATAAGACTTCTGAATACAGGGAAGCTTATGCAAAGCACATTTTATCTAATATAGAAAATCCAATTTTAAATTGGGATGTTTCTGTTGGACAATTTAAAGTTGATGCTCTTTTTCCAGGGAAAGATGATTTCTCAGATATTTATCTGCGAAATTCTGAAGAAAATGTAGTAGGTTATAGGTTATTACGTGATAAAATATGTGATTTATTTGGAAATAAGAAAAATAAGATAATGGAGCTTGGTCAAACTATTAGGATTTGGTTTGATTATCTTCCTCTTGGAGAAAATACTGGAAAAATTAATGCAAGTCTGATTTAAGTTTTAATGAAAAACTTCCATTAGAAGCAAAAGTAGGGCATAATCTTCAAATTGGTTTAGAAAAGTTTTTAGAAATCTCTGATGCACTTGGATTAAAAACAAGACCTTTTTCCAAAACTCCTAAAATTGTAAATTTTTCTGAATAACAACCTTTATTAATCCATTATTTCTCGTGATTTTATGAAAATAGACAAAGAAAATCTTGAAAAGGCATTGAGCAAGAAAAGTAATGAAAAGCAACCAAAAATTTCAAAGGATGAAGAAATTGGGTTTCATAAGGGCGCGCTTAACACATTAGTCAACGAGAGAAATGAGTTATTTACTATGATTCAGAATGTTGAAGCAATAATGCAGATGCATATGAAAAGGCTTGAAGAGCTTGGTGTAAAGATTGAAAAGAAATAATTCAAATTCGCAATACTCTTTTATAACCCTCTCTTAATGGGTCAGCATATAATGAGACGGTTTTTTTAACATCGCCAATATTAAATATTGGCCTGTATTTCTTGTCTCCGTGGAAGAATTTAATCATATTTCTTATATCTACATCTGAGGATATAAGTATTACATCATCTTTGTTAGCAAGAGTAAATGCTGCAGAAACTAATTTCTCATCTGTGTCAGAATCACTTGGGTTTTTTAATTTTTCTCTCTTTGCAACATGAATAAAATATCCTAAATATGCATCATAATTTGTTTTTTCTTCTTCTGTAAAAGAGTTTGTTACCTCCTTATTTTTTAACAATTTTACTATTAAGCTGACTTCATGTGCAAAATTATTTA
Source organism: archaeon BMS3Abin17 (assembly GCA_002897655.1). Classification (GTDB taxonomy): domain Archaea; phylum Nanobdellota; class Nanobdellia; order Pacearchaeales; family GW2011-AR1; genus BMS3ABIN17. The sequence continues at coordinate 25,143 of BDTJ01000032.1, read as the reverse complement.
ATATATTTAGATGGTCTTTTTCATTACCGTGCTCTCTGTGAATTCTCTGCTTTTCCCTATGCTTATTCATTCTCTTTAATCTGACTAATCTTCTATTATTAACAGACTCATAACGATTACCAAAAGACTGGTATTTACCAGATGAAAAATATGCCAATGAATAATTAAGCTTATCAAGAAGGTATTCCATTTCTTCTGCAACTTCAGGTATTGAAAAAACATCATTTCTCTTAAGATAAGGTCTGCAATTTCTGGAAATCTCGAAATTTGCAAATATTAAATCTGCCGGAAACTGCTGAATGCTTTTGCAATCATATAATTTTTTTAAAACAGAATTTCCATCATGCCTAGAAAATATATTTGAATCCACTACTTTCACTCCTTCAAGATTTATTAGCTCGCCAAGTTCCATTCTGAAACATAATTTTTATATTTAAAAAGATAATTATTGCCACATAGATAACTTTTTTAAACTATCCCTCTTCTAAAGAGTTATGCGGGGGTGCCGGAGTGGTCAAACGGGCTGCCCTTAAGAGGCAGTAGCTTAGTGCTTGCGCAGGTTCGAACCCTGTCCCCTGCATTTATACTGTTAAAGGCAACATGTGGATTCGAACAAATCAGTTTAAACTCATTCAAGCAGCAAAGAGCGCGAGAGATGTGCTCTCGCGTGAGAACCCTTTCTCCCGCATAATTTATATAAAGAAGCATTCTATGAAATTTGATGATTAAAAAAGGCAAAAAGAAAGATTTAACCTTATTAGCATTATTGATTATCTTGTTGCTAGTGATTAATTATCCGTTTATCAATGATTTTCTTGAAAGATATCTAAACAATTATGAAACAACAATTGTTGAAAGAGTTATTGACGGAGATACAATTGTTATTGAGAACAAAACAAGTGTCAGGCTTCTGGGAATTAACTGCCCTGAAAAAGGTGAGCAGTATTATCAGGAAGCCAAGGAATTTCTGGAAAATCTTGTGTTAAATAAAACAGTTAAACTTGAGTTTGGCAAAGATAAATATGACAGGTACAAAAGGATTCTTGCATATGTCCATTATGATAATCAAGATATAAATTTAGAACTAGTTGAAAATGGGTTTGCTAATTACTATTTTCCTGCTGGAAAAGATAAATATTACATTAAATTTAAGCAAGCGTGGGAAGGTTGTTTAGAGAATAATAAGAATCTTTGTGAAAAATCAGAGAGTAAATGTTCTGAGTGTATTGAATTAAAAGAATTTGATTATAGAAATCAGTGGGTTGTATTAAGGAATATTTGCAATCTTGACTGCGAGATAAGCAAATGGACAATTAAGGATGAAGGAAGAAAAAAGTTTGTTTTTCCTAAATTCATTTTAGGAGATAATAAAGAAATAGAAATAAAAGTTGGAGAGGGATATAGCAATCAAGAGATTTTGTTTTGGAAAGACCAGGATTATGTCTGGACATCAACAGGAGACACAATGTTCTTGAGAGATAGTGAAAACAAATTAGTTCTTTGGAGAAGTTACTAACTTTAGTAAAAATTCATCAATTTTCAGTAATAACAGAGTGGGATTCTCCGTCGTGGTAAGGGCATTCATTGATTTTGAGTAATAACAAAAAAATATTTCCTCGACGACAACAATGCTTTTAAACGATTCCCTTATTGGTATGAGATATGGTTACACAAAAGGGTAGTTACATTTCTGAAATTCTTAAGAACATAGTCAAAAAAATGACAATCTATAGAGTTGAAAGGAGGTTTAAATAAAAAGAAATGAAAAAGTTAATTACTTTATCAGTAATGGCTTTGCTAGTATTGCCTATGGTAATGGCTGTTAGCACAGGAACAGGAGTTGGTGTTGACATTGAGACAGAGGACTTTGCTCCTTTGGTTTGGATGTGCGGTGCAAGACATGTTTTTGATGATGCAACAGGACCAGGAAGAATAACTGGTGATGGAGAAGTTATGTGGGAAAGATCAAACAACTATGCTTTTGAAGGTGAGCAAATCATGTGGAAGATTCTTGTAATGGATAAGAATGGCAAGGAGAAAATAGAAGATGTTTTTGCTACAATTGGTGATTCTCAAGGAGAAGGTAATGACATTGAAGTTAACTGTCAGAGAGAAGATTGGGCTTATGAGAAAGGCATTGAACAATGTAATGCAAGAATTGGAGAGGAAGAAATAACTGAGTTTGAACCAGAAACAATGGAAGCATATGTTTGTAGATTAACTGTAGAAACACCAGAATCAATGTATGGTGAATACTGGATAACAGTTGAAGCAGTAGACCTTGATGGTTTATCAGGAACAATGGACGAGAACGAGTATTGGTTCTTAAATCCTGAAGTTGCTTTAAGCATTGAAGGAGATATATCATTCAGTGAAGTTAGACCAGGAACAAGTTCTTATTCAGAGACATTGTTAGTTGGTAATGATGCTAATGATGGTTCAGGAGTTTTACTTGATATGTTTATATCAGGAACAGACTTTTATGATTCGTCAAGCTCAGGTGCAATGTGCCCAACAACAAACCAGTTAAGTCTAGATACTTTCAGTTATTATGCAACACACGGTGCATATGCTACTGGGGGAATAAATTGGGATCCAAGAGCATTAGGCCCAGAAGGTTATGTGCCTATTAACTATGGAGTTGGATTTAATGACCCAAACCCATTCTATGACGTTAATGAAATTATGCAATCTGGACCAACAGATGGAAATTATTACTTAGCTAATATCTTATCGCCTGGCTCAGAGATGGCATTGACTTTCAGACTAGATTTGCCAGAACCATGTAACGGTGACTTCGACACAGGAAGTATTTACTTCTGGGGTGAAGCTATATAAAATTGATTTATTTTTTTTATTTTTTATTTTTTTAATTCACCCTCAGGCAAGAGGGTGTTATGTTCATAGAGAGAGGAGATTACAAATTGAAAATGGAACCCCAAAGAAAACAAGAAACACTAAAAAATCATAAATTTTTGGTGCCACGAAAACCATCAATTTTCGCGGTTTTCTGGCTTTCATTTTAAGAAGATAACAAAAAATGAAACAAAAGAAAATCATTATAGGGGCGGGAATATTCTTAGCTTGCCTGTTCTCAATTATGATTGTAAGTGCAGAATTTTTGGTTTGTTTTGATTATGGAGAAGTTCGTAATTATTGCAGTAATTACAAGCCTGCTGAAACATGTGACAATTCTAATGGCTGCCAGTGGTGTGCAAGTGTATACAGAGAACCAGATGATTGCTATATTCATGGTTCTTGGCCAAAATGTAACCAACTCCCACAGGAATGTTCTGTATTTGGAAGCAATACAACCTTTGATATAACTCCCCCGCAATTTACCTTAAATACTCCTACTGAAGGAAGTATTTATACTTCAAGGTCTGTTCTTGTAGATTTCTCACTTGATGAAACAGCAGATGTTTATTATACTGACCTAATAGATGGAAGAGGAAGATGGACACGTATCTGCAATGATTGTTCTCCTGGAGACCCTGCATATTCAAAAAAGAGAAGTTTTGATGAAGGATTAAACCAGATACAATTCAAAGCAATAGATGTTGTTGGAAACGAGGTATTATCTGATGTAAGTTTTTTTGTAGATTCAAAAAAGCCAAAAATATACAAGACTCTTCCAAGAAAGGGATTTGCAGATGGGAATTTTGAAGTCCAGTTTAAAGAAGCAAATCATGACACTTTAACAATGTATTATGGAAATACTCAAACAGGGATAAGAAATTACAATGTGAATATTGATTCTGAGTGTTATGAAAAAAAAGGTAAACATTATTGTGAGAATATTTTTGCAGATTTAGATGATTATGACGGTCAGGAGATAGAGTTTTGGTTTAATTTAACTGATATGGCAGATAATTCTGATGATTCTAAACATTATAATTTAGATGTTGACACAACTTTCCCTGTCTTGAATAATCCAAGCTCATTCTGGACACAGGGTGAAGGAAAATATGCCAAGTATATTTATTTCAATCTAAATATCACTGAATTGAATTTTGACGAGGCTGTTTATACTTATTTTGACAGCAGAGGAAAATTAAGAGAGAGGAGATTATGCTCAAGATTAAAGGATGGAATTTGTGAGAAGAGGAAAAGCTTCAGAAGAGGGAATCATAGTATTAATGTTCAAATTATTGACGAGGCAGGAAATAGTATTGCTATGCCTTTAGAGTTTGAAGTGAATTATTAAAATTCATTAAAAGAGCAGTAAGGGGTGTAAATAAAACAAAGGATTATAATTAGATGGAAGATTATGAGATTAAAGAAGATAAAGAATATTCTAGAAGAGATGTATTAAGATATGGGTTGGCTATTGGGGGTTTATTAAAATTAATGGGTCCATCAAATCTTTATGCTGGTGGCCTTTCAACAGAAGATGATAAAAAAATCTCTGAGAGAATTGAAGAATTAAGAAAAAATAAAGGAAAAAGAGAGGGTTCAGAAGGAAAAACAATTACTCCTGCAGAAAATTATGTTGAACCAGAAGAAGCATGTAAAAATATTTATGACAGGGTCTTCAAGTATGCAGTAGTCAGTAAAGAAGATGGGTTTTATGTTGTTTCTAATGATAAAAAACTAGACCCTGCTCAAATAAAGGGAAGGTATAAAGAATTAGAGAATGTTACTGGTAAAGATCTTTATAGAATTCTAAAAGATGACCCAAAGACTATCAAAATGGGATTAATAACAAAAGGGAGCATAAGGGAAAAAGTAAAATGGTTTGAATTTGCAAAACAAGTTGAAGGTATTGATGTTTGTATTGGCAGGGCTAATTTTGGACCGATGCTTGGAGAACCAATAAAACCCAAGCTTTGGTATTCTAAGGAAAATGATATGGTTGAAATCCACACTAAGAGGAGCCTAGACAGTGATGGAGGAGATGATGGTGGAAGTAGTGGTAGTGCTGGAGGGGGCGATGATGGTGGAAGTAGTGGAGGACAGTAAAAAGATGAAATTGGATAAAATACTATTTATTACATTAATTCTAATTTTTTTGTCAATTGCATCTGTATCGGCAACAAGATATGTAGATTACGACCTCAGAAAAGGAAGGATATCAGGGAATGGTGTTTTTTCATCAACAACAATCCCAATTAATGATGTGAATGTTATAGGTTTTGTATGCTCTGATTCAAACTGTGGTTCTGTTCAAGGAACTTTATGGAGTGGACAAGTGCTAAATTCAGGAGATGACCAGATACAATTAACATACCCAACAATATTGCAATCATTTTCAGGATATGGTGTTTATTATTATAAGGAAGGATATATCATATGGGAAGGTGATCCAAATTGGTGGGGGATTAGTTTCTCAGACCCTCAAGGTCCATTTAATGTTTATCTTAGCAAAAAAGAAGATTGTCTTTCACCAGTTTCTATATTAAGTTTAAACCCAGCTAATCCAGAAATAGGAGATAGTGTCACAATCACATCACAAGTTGATGCTTCTATAATACATGCAGGTCCTTTAGATTATGTGCCCCCTCAATTATTAGATGATTATTACTCTGTATGGACAAGAGTTAATTTAGATATTTATAGGGATGGAATTCTTATCCACAACGATTCTACAGATATATTAATGCCTTTTGGTAGTTCTCAAAATATTCCATTTACATGGAGCGGCCCCACTCTTAATGGAAATTATACTATAAATGTGACAACAGATGTTATAGATTCAAAATGTTCATCTGCTTTAAATGATTCAGATATTGAAATCTTTAATTTTGAAGAACTTCTTTGTGGCAATGGGATTATTGATGAAGGTGAGCAGTGTGAGATTGACAATGATTGTGGGCCAACACTTTGTGGTGTAGATGAATGTGTTGGAGATGACTGGTATGATTATGCAGATGTTTCAAATGATTGTCTGGGTGATTGTGCTTGCGAGGATAACCAGTGTGAGTTGCCAGAGATATCTTATAATGATGAGAGATGTACAGAGTGTCAGGATGATTCTGACTGTGATTATTTGGATAATGATTATTGTTCAGGTGATTTAATTAAGCATGATGAGAGTGTTTGTGTTGATTTTGTTTGCGGGGTTAATACCACTACAACCTTGGATTGTGATAATGGACTATATTGTGATGGCGATGAATCATGTTTAAATGCAAATTGTGTTGCAGGAACTCCTCCTGTAATTAATGATGGAGTTGGATGTACAGATGATTATTGTGATGAAGTAAATGATGTTGTTGTTAATAGTGTGAATGATTCTAATTGTGATAATGGACTATATTGTGATGGTGTTGAAACTTGTGATGCTGAGTTAGATTGCCAGATTGGAACAAATGTTGATTGCTCATATTTAGATGACCAATGCAATACAGGAGAGTGCAGTGAGTTGCTTGACCAGTGTACTGTATCTCCTGAAATATTCAGCACCCCTTGCGAGGCTGATAGTGATATATGCACTATAGATCATTGTAATGGCCAGGGCAGTTGCGTGTTTTTAGAAGATAATCCAGATTGTTTTGAATGCACAGACGATTCTGATTGTGACAATGGATTATATTGCGATGGTGATGAGGCTTGTATAGATAATGAGTGTGTTTCAGGAACTGCTCCTGTTTGCGATGATGGATTATTCTGCGACGGTGTTGAGGTTTGTGATGAAGAAACAGATTCTTGTGAGGATGGATTATCAATAGATTGCACTGGGAATGATTTGCAGATAATAAATAGATGTGATAATAATCCAGATAATAATCCATTTACATGGGATTTCTTTTTTGGATTTACATCAACCTGTGATGAAGATGCAGATACTTGCACAACAGGTGTTCTTGATATAGACCATGCATGTGCTGTCAGTGCTTGCGGAGCAGAGTGTGAAATTGATGATGATTGTGCAGATACTGAATGTGATTATTTGGATGGATGTGTGGGAGAGGATTATTATGATTATGATGATGTTGCAAATGATTGTTTAGGAGATTGTGCCTGTGAAGATAATAGCTGCGGCACTGTTGGCATTTATGTAAATGATTCAAGATGTATGCCTGAGTGCTTATATGATTCTGACTGTGATGATGGAGTGTATTGCAATGGGGGGGAGATTTGCATAGATAATGAATGTGAGTCTGGGATAGTTGTTGATTGCTCTGGAAATGATTTACAGATAATAAATACATGTGATAATAATCCAGATAATAATCCATTTACATGGGATTATGCAGATTCGTTTACATCAACTTGTGATGAAGATGCAGATTCATGTACCACAGGTTCTCAAGATATTACTCATGTTTGCGATATTATCTGCGGTTCAGAACCAGAATGCGAAGGTATTGAAGCAGGAACAGGAAACTGCACTATCCAGTGTCAGTATAAACCACCTTATTTTTGTGAAAGAGACGGAGAATATGGATTAGATTTTGGAGAGGGGCATGAATTTGTCTGTAATGAAAACAATACTTATTACCAATGCAATGAGAATGGCTCAGCTTATGTGCATGTGAATGAGTGCTCTTATTATTGCAGTGCAGACTTAGCATGTGAGGGTGTTGCTCCAGGCAATTCTCTAAATGCATGCAACATCTATGGAGAAACATATCTGGAAGATTATTGTGATGGCAATTGCAGGTTAAAGGATGATAATTGTGAATCTGATTTAATGGGATGCACCTCAGACCCTGAATGTGATGAATTAATCCCAGGAACAGGAATATGCTCTAATCAATGCCTAACAAGCGAATGCCAGGATGATTCTGACTGTGATGATGGAGTGTATTGCAATGGGCAAGAAAGTTGTGTTGGGACAGAATGTATTGATGGAACCTCTATTGATTGTTCTGGTTTTGATTTATTAGGAATCTCAGCATGCGATAATAATCCAGATAATAATCCATTTACATGGGATTTCTTTTTTGGATTTACATCAACCTGTGATGAAGATTTAAATATATGCACAACAGGGATAATTGAATTAGAGCATACTTGTGATATTAATATTTGCGGAGCAGAGTGTGAGATTGATGAGGATTGCTCTGACACTGAATGTGATTATTTGGATGGATGTGTGGGAGAGGATTATTATGATTATGATGATGTTGCAAATGATTGTTTAGGAGATTGCATCTGCAGTAACAATGCATGTGATGAAGTCATTATATCTGAAAATGATGAGAGATGCGGGTGTGACCCTGGAGATTTTGAGAGAATATCTTATAGTACAAGGGATACAGGGGATGTTTTATACATAAATGATTATGATGAGTTCACAAGTGAGAATGTAGATTTCTTCCATGGTTATATACATCAAAGAGATGGAAATTTCTTTGGTTATGGGAGTATGCATGCCAGAGGGACTGCAACAGATGGAACTAAGATACAATTAAATGTTAAGTTTGATGTTACTGAACTTATTGAGTTCACATGTGATTATGTAACATGGAGAAATTATGCAAGAGGGACTTACTGGATTTATGGTGAAGGAACCAGGGAAGTTGAATATGATTACATGGATATAACTTATCACTTAGACACAGGATTAATCGAAGCAGTGGGTGTTGGTGATGATGTTGACTTTGAATTCCGCGATATGATTGACAGGAGGTTTGGCTGAGTAGAATGAAAATAAAAATCAGGTACAGAGATGCTCATGGGATGATGAGATTAGAGAATGATGTTAAAATCAAGGAAGTTATGATTAATGAAGACATCATGCATCCAGAAAGTGAGTCAATTGCATTAGGATTCACAAATAAAAACTCATCAGGGATAATAGAGATGAGCTCAGGAGAATTTGACAGACTCAATAAAAGCGTAAAGGATAAAATCCATCTGATAAAAGGTGTAAAGATATTTAGGGAAGAGAAATAAAATATATTCATCAATTAAAAGTAGTAGTATATGTTTAAATAAAACAAAATCATAAGATATAAAATGAAAAAGATAGGGTGTTTAGCTGGATTAATTATATTTGTCTGTATAGGTTTTGTTTCTGCTGCCAGTCCACAAATGCAGGAGATATCCCCAGAGGGAATTATCACAGGAGACACATGGAATGTGCTTGACGGAACTGTTGATTTTGTGTTTGATTTTCAGAAGGGAGATGATCCATTATACTATCTTGAGCTGGATATTGTAGGACCAGACCCTTGGAATGATGGTTCAGGGGAACGTATTCAGATTACGCTAGCTGCTAATGAGAGTAACCTCTGGGTGTTAGATAATGACTCAGCTAAGGCTGGAATGCTTGGAGTAACAGTAAGCTATAGTGAAGTTGAAGAAAAGTGGACTATAACTGTGGACACCGATACAACATGGGTATATGGACCACACCCTTATTTTTCATATGGTGACCCTGTCTGGCCTGATGGTCAATACCATTTTTATATTGAAGTTGGAGATGAATATGCATATGATAATAATAACCTAATACATGATGCTACAGACCATCAATGGGGGAATATGTATACTACTCCTGAATTTGCCCAATATCTCTACTATTTTCATTCTATCCAAGATGCAATAGATTCTGCAAATGATGGTGATACAATTTATGTTAGTGATGGGACTTATGAGGAGAATGTTCTTATTAATAAACCATTAACCTTGCAAGCTGGTTCAAACCCAGTTATTATTGGAGATTCTGAGAATTATATAATAAAAATAGATAGCACTCATGATGTTATAATTGATGGTCTGGAAATTAATGGAGGGGGCTCTGGAGCAGGGGATAACAATTTTGATTATGGAGTCTTAATTAAAGACTCAAATGATGTAGGAATAAAAAATTCTGTCATCAAGAACATCTGGAAGATAAGTGGTAATGGGATAAATATTGAGGATTCTACTAATGTTGAGATATATAACTGTACAATTTCTTCTTTCCACAAAAGAGGAATAAGATATGTGCATTCTACGGGAAAAGTCTACAAAAATGAAATCATTGGGGATAATGTCGACGGGACAAGCAGAGTTCAGAATTTGGTAAATTTATGGACAGGTTCCAATGTTGAGATATATGAAAATATATTATATAATGCTTTGACTGTAGGCGGGTCACCAACATGGGATTCTCCAGGAATTTTTGTAAGTTCCTATTATGGCTCATACCCAGATAATGGAGATTCTTATGCCAATATACATGATAATAAAATTTATGATTGTGATACAGGAATTGTAGTAACTTCTGTATACTCAACCACAGATACTTCATCAGCAGACATAATTAACAATTATTTTTATAATATAGCAACATCAGTAAGTTTTGAAAAAAACACTGCATCTGCTGTTATTAATTATAATTTTTTTGAAAATATTACTAACTCCTTAGACTGGTCAGGGCCTTCCACATTAGATGCAGAATACAACTGGTGGGGAGATTGCACAGGCCCTTATAATGAAACAACAAATCCTGACGGACTTGGCAGTGCTGTCTCTGGAAATATAGATTACACACCTTGGCTTGGAGCATGCATAACAAACAAGACAAACGTGACATGTGCTATTGAAAATCAAAATATAACAGTTAGTGCAAATGTTGATGGAACTGATATAGACTCTGTCATTATTATTGCCTGGATAAATGGAACTCAAAAAACTTATCCAACAACAAAGAATGGGAATCTTTATTCAGGAACTATACCTTCTTCTGATTTAGTTGGCGGAATGGATATGACTTGGAATGTTTTTGTAACAGATAATTATGATTTTAATTATACAAACGGAAACAAGACAGTTTATGTTAGAAAAAGCACTTATTTAGGAGTAATACCATGGCCTTTTGATGGAGAAGATGGATGGTTTGTTACAGAACCTTTGTTCAGCCTGACAAAGGACTCTACAGGGGGAAATATATATTATCAATGGGATGATGATATCTTTCTTTATAGTGGACCTTTTAAATTAGAGGATATTTCAAATCTTGACAAGGAGTCTGCAGGAAAATTAGAATTAAATTGGTGGACAGAATTTGCCTGCGGAAATGAATCAGAACAAAGCCAGATGTTTAATATTGATTTAACTAACCCGCAAGTGGTTGATTTGAATCCTGAAGATGGTGGGACTGTTTACAATAACCCTTCTCCAGAAGTATCAGCTTATTTAGATGAGGTTTATCAAAGTAATTCAGGGATTAATGAATCTACTATAATAATGAAAATAGACGGAAGCGAGGTTACTCCTACAATAACTGATTCAGGTGATTTGGATAAAATAGTAAGTTATACTCCTAATTTAAATGAGGGCTGGCATGACGCAAGTGTTAATGTAACAGACAATTCAGGAAGAAACAATTATACAATATGGAGTTTTTACATAAATCTAAGTTCTGCATTTTCAATGGTTGTAAACTCTCCTGTTGATGGAATTTATGGGAAGAGAAGAATTCCTTTTAATATAAACTTAGAAGGGGATGTAGATTTATTAGAATATATAAATTGGGCTGACAGAAATCCAAGATGGAAAAGATTGTGCAGGAACTGCGATGAGTATGGAAGCACAAGAAAAAAGACAAAGTCATTCAGAGATGGAGAGCATAACATAACAATTAGAGCAACAGATTCTTCTAATCAGGTTAGACAGGTAAATATCTCCTTTTCTGTTGACAGCAAAAAACCAAGAATATCAAGAACATATCCAAGAAGAAACAAGGTTACAAATGGTAGTGATTTTTATATCAAATATACAGAGGATAATTTAAAGGAAGTTTTAGTGAGTTTTAATTCTACAATAGCACTGCCTGACTGCAATGAATCAGGAAGAAATATTGAATGTGATGTCCAATTAGATTTGTCATTATACGACGGGCAGGAGATAGCATACTGGTTTAATGTATCTGATTTTGTGAGAAGTATTAGCTCAAGAGTTACAAGTGTGATGGTGGATACAACCTCTCCTGAACTGCATCTAAACATGCCTGAAAATACTGATTATGGAAGAAGAATTCCATTTAACATAACAGTAGACAATGATGAAAAGACTCTGATTGAATATTATGATGAATCATCCTCAAGACCCAGATGGAAAAGACTGTGCAATAATTGCAATGAATATGGAAACTCAAAAACCAAGACAAAATCTTTCAGAAGAGGGGACCACAGCCTGATTGTCAGAACAGTTGATAAGGCTGGAAACTCTGATTCAGAAAGAATTGATTTTACAGTTGATTACTAGTTTTCATCAATTCTTGGTAATAGCAAAAACTATATTTTTTATGCCAAGGATTCTGGAGAAAACCACACACTTTAGTGTGTGGATGAATCCTTGGACATCCTAAAGCCCAGACAAACCGCACCTTTTAAGGTGCGGTAAAACACAAGGACTTTTTGATGGCAATAATCTCCCAGAACAATAACCTTTAAAATAAAGCCAGCTATTTATATTTATGGAAAAGAATAAAAAACTTGTGATTATCATTTCTGTGATGATTATTATTGGATTATTAGCATATTTTATCCCTAAGATAAATCCCTCTGGAAAAGCAATAAAATCATCCAATAGCAAGCCGGTTATTGTTACAAAAGAAAATTTTCCTGTATATCTTGAAAATCAGGAAATAGTAAAAGATTTGCCAAAAAATGCAGTTATTTCCCTTAGATTTTACAACTTTGATTCAGGAGAAAGAGAGTGGGAAGAAAGTTATGTGATTGAGAAGGAGAGTGTTAAAAAAGGTGAAATAGGTGATGCTGATATAGAAATTATAGTCCATTCCAAATATATTCCTCAGCTTGGAAACTTCTGCTCAGCAATCCAAAACGCAAATAAGAATGGTGATTTCGGCTATGAATATAACCTTGGCAAAACCAGGCTCCTCTGGAAATATAAATCAATGATAAGATACAAGGATTGTTTTGGGTTTTAGGGTTTTGTGTTACCCTTATAAAATAGTATCACTGCAATGTATATATTACATACTATGAATGTTTTTAAAGAATTTTGAGCCTAAAATTGAATGAGAAACAAAGGTTTATCCTTAATTGTTCTGGCTTTGCTGGTTATCTCTGGTCTGGCATTAGTTAGTGCTAAGACTCTTATTGCAGGTAAAATCTATAATGCTGATTTTAGTGATACTATTGAGGGTGCAGAGGTTACAATAACCTGCCAGGGGGATGTGCAAAATGCAACAAGCCTAGATGATGGAGCTTATTCTGTTGTTTATAATGAGACAGAAGAAGGTGGATGTGAGAATGGAGCTAGTTTGACTGTCTCTGCTGTAAAAGGAGAGTTATATGGAAGCAAAACAGGAATTATACATGATAATGCTTTTGAAGGAGATTGGGATTTAGCAATTGTTAATGTTCCTCTTGTCCCAGAGTTTGGATTGATTGCAGGGGCTTTGACAATATTAAGCGCTGTGAGTGTTTTCTTTTTTATCAGAAAGGAATAAGCCCCTCAATCTGGCAAGTTTATCCAGAATAATTTGACCATCCTGTAGTAAATTTTAAAAACCCTTTTTTCCAGTGATTTATATGAGTAAGTTGCGATTAATTCAGGATTGCATGGCAATACCAATATTATAATTCTTAGTTGCAGCTATAATTAAATTTCATCTTGTTTTAAATGAAAACTGTTAAAGATTTTTTATGGAAACCTGGAATCTCTGTTGAAGAGCTTGTTGATAGTTATGGCTCCCTGGGCTATCAGGCAACTGAGTTAAATGAGGCTGTTAAAGTTGTTTTAAAGATGAAAAGAGCAGGTGCCAAGATTTTTTTAACATTTACATCAAATATGGTTACATCAGGATTAAGGGGATTTTTTGCACAATTATGCAGGATGAAGATTCCGAATATTCTAATTACAACTTCTGGTTCAATTGAAGAAGATATTATGAAAAGCATGGGTGATAAGTTTGAAATTTCTAATTTTTATGCAGATGATACTGCAATGCATGAAAGAGGGGAAAACAGGGTTGGGAATTTGCTGATTAGAAATGAGAGCTATATGAAATTTGAAGATAAGATGAATGAGATGCTTGAAAAAGTTTATGAAAAGCAAAAAAGAATTTCAAGCTCTGAATTATTAAGAGAAATTGGTTTAAGGATTGAGGATGAAAATTCTGTCTTGCATCAGGCTTCTAAAAATAATATTCCCATCTATTGCCCTGGAATAGCTGATAGTGCATTTGGATTTCATTTGTTTATATTTCAGCAAAAACATCCTGATTTTATTGTTGATACTATCTTAGATATGAAAAGAATTGTAACTGATTTAAGTTTTGATGAAAAAAAAGGTTTAATCTCCTTGGGGGGGAGTATTTCAAAACATTATGCCATATTCTCTGCTTTATTATCAGGGGGATTTGATTATGCTGTTTATATGACTACAAGCCATCCAACTTCAGGAAGTTTAAGCGGGGCAACAACTCAGGAAGCTAAATCATGGGGGAAGTTAAAAGATGATGCAGAGGCAGTTACTGTTAATGGGGATGTTTCCATTACTTTCCCTTTAATGATGACTGGTGTTTTAGATAAAATGAAGAGAGAGGGTCTTTTGAAAGATGAGTGAGGCCAGATTTATCTTATCTAAGAAAAAATTAGTTGAGCAGGTCAAAACTCTTGAGAATCTGGGATTAAAGGTTTCTTATTCTTACAAAACAAACAGAATTGTTGGAAATGTTTTACAGGACTTAAAAGAATGTGAAGATGTTGATTATTCAATTCATGCTTTTGAAGAGATTAAAGAGATAAGGGATAAGAGAAAGATTTGGTTTTTTACACAGGCAGAGTCAGAAGATGAACTTGAAGAGCTGCTGAATCTGGGAATTAAGAATTTTGTGGTTGATAATGAAATTGATTTGAAAAGGTTATTGAAAGTTATTGAAAAAAAGAGAATTAAGATTAATTTAAGCTTAAGGATGAAGTTTCAGGAGCATAGAATTGGAACTGGGAAATATTTTGTTTATGGCATGCCTGCTGTCAGGGTTAATGAAATAATTAATGGAGTTAAAGATAATGAGTTTATTGAAAAGTTAGGAATTCATTTGCATAGGAAATCCCAGAATACTTCTGAATGGGAGATTAAGCAGGAGATTGAAGATTCATTAAGTAAGGAAAATTTAGAAAGAATTAATATGGTTAATTTAGGGGGAGGACTGCCAAGTATTTACAGAAGTTCAAATGTCAATGTTTTTTCATATATTTTTGGAAAGATTAAAGAAACTGCTGAATGGCTAAAAGAAAAACAAATTAAGACAATAATTGAGCCTGGAAGATTTCTTGCTGCCCCCTGTGTTAAGTTAGAAACTGAAGTAATACAGAAATATAATAGGAATTTAATTGTTAATACAACTATTTACAATTGTGCTTTAGATAATATACTGACTGGAACAAAAATGCTGGTTAAAGGAGAGGGAGAAGAGGGAGAGTCTTATCTTATTAAAGGGAATTCTCCTACCAGAGATGATATTTTTAGATATAAAGTTAAATTAGATGAAAAAAATGTTGGGGATAAGATTGTTTTCCTAAATGCAGGTGCATATAATTATACTACTGATTTTTTTGGCTATAAAAAATTAAA
Organism: archaeon BMS3Abin17; assembly: GCA_002897655.1. Taxonomy (GTDB): domain Archaea; phylum Nanobdellota; class Nanobdellia; order Pacearchaeales; family GW2011-AR1; genus BMS3ABIN17. Next base: position 9,657 of record BDTJ01000032.1, on the reverse strand, counting down.
AACAGAGATTGTTGAGGATTTTGAAGAGGACGCAGAAAGATACAAGGTATTAAATCGGGATTTGAAAATAGTAAAAGTTTCAAGTTCCCAGGGATGTTTAAGAAAAAATACAGGATGCGAGAAATTCCCTAATTTAGTCTGTGTTGATGGAAAAGATGCTGAGATAAATCTAAATGATATAATTGAAAGAAATAGGCAATTAGAAAATATTAAGGGAGATATTTTTATAGGAGGGGATCATTCTATAACTTATCCATTATTTAAAGGGATGAAATGTGAGGGGAAAAAGGGATTGATGGTATTTGATGCTCATGCAGATTGTGTTAATAATTTTAGCCCCCCAACTCATGAAGATTTTAACAGGGTTTTGGTTGAAGAAGGAATTGTTAAACCTGAAAATATTTTATTAATCGGCTTAAGAGAAGTAGATTATATTGAAAGAAAGTTTATGGATGAAAAAGGAATCCAGTATATGCTCAATGAAGTTGAGGATGAAAAAATCTTAAAGAAGATTGATGAATTTTGCAAAGATAAGGAAATTTACCTGAGCATTGATATTGATGTTCTAAATCCTGATGAGGCTCCTGGAACAGGTTATTCTGAAGAAGGGGGAATGAAATTAGAAGAACTCTTGGAATTTATTAGAAATGTCAAGAATGTTAAGAGGGCGGATTTAGTTGAGATAAATCCGGATAAGGATATTAAGGGGAAAACCGTTGATGCGGGGAAGAAAATTCTTTATGAATTATGCAAAATATAGACAATTGCACTAATTGATATTTGATTTCAGTGCAATTCTCTAATAGATAATTTCGGAAACAGAATACTAATCAACGAAATTATCTATATCTTAGGTTTTTAGAGCAATAAATTTAGAGGATAACAACTTTTAAAAGATAAATTATTCTAAGCTATTTATGGGAGGATTATTAACACATCTGGGAATTGCGCTTGCAGGCCTTTTAGTTGGATATTTAGGATTTAAGAAAGCGTCTTATGGCTGGAGTTTTTTTGCAGGGCATATAATCCCTGATGCACTTAAGTTTGGAATTACAGGTTTAAAACTCTGGACAATCTCCCCTGGCAGGATTATAGGAGACAGTTTGTTCTGGAAAATAGAGGCATTGTCCTCAAATTATAATTTATGGATTATACTGGGTATATTTGTAATAGCTCTTAGTTTCTTTTTATATCACATTCATAAGATAAGAAAGAGCGAGATGAAGACAATAAACAGGAGTTATATCTTCTTTCTTGCAGGGGTTTTCATACATCTGATAGTTGATATATTTGTTATTGAGAAGAGTTATTGGTTTTAGGGATTGAGATTAATGGAAAAAGGATTATTAATAACCCTGCCAAGGTCAGATGATGCAACAGAATATTTATCTAATTTCTCAAAACCAATAATTGATGTCTGTTCTAAAAATTCTATTAAGGTTAAATAAAAAAAATATTATGAGGTTAAGAAACGATAATTTTAATAATATCTTTTAATTAACTATCTTTATGAAGAGGTATAAAATTTATCATTCTAATCGTTTTGAGATGGAATTGTCAAAATTAGATAAAAGCCTGCAAAATCGCATAGATAAAATAGAAGACCAGTTAGTAAAGAACCCCTATGTTGGAAGCCCCTTAAATGTAAAATGGTTTAGAGAAAAAAGGATAGAAAAATATAGAATATATTATGTAATTTATGAAGATTTAGAATCAGCATTTATGGTGGCAATTAGTGAGAAGAAAGATCAGCAAAAAGTGATAAATACAATAAGATTATTATTTGATTTTTTTAGAGAAGAAATAGAGAGCTTAATAGATTAAGGGGGTTTTATTTAACTCTTCTGACTTTTCCTTCTTTAATATCTTTAAAACTAGACATTAATTGCTTTAATAAATCTACATCTATATTTGCCCTCATTCTTAGTTTTTCATATTCTTCTTTCGGCACATTAACCATGTCCATGATAAATAGAAATGTTTGAAGTATTTAAGATTTGCTATTTTTTGAATTTTTATTCATTTTCTGGTCTTAAGTAAAATTGTGAAGTATTCATCTATTATTGTTGTGTCCAATATCACCTTTAAAAACTCTGATTTTTAGTATATTTAATGGAGAAAGGATTCAGGCAGTTATTGATAAAGACAGGCATATTTGTGGGGTTATTTGTGCTGTTCTCACTTATAATAGGCCAGAAGATTGTTGCTTCTGAGTTGCTTTCTGGTTTTAAGATATTCATTTATGGGGGCTTGGGAAAGATACTTTTGTTCTCTATCTTAGGTTTTATAATATTATACAGAGAGAGATTGGTGAAGCTCAGGTGGGGCAAGACAAGCCCTCTTTTCCTTTTGTTAAGCTTTATTTTATTGGCCTTGTTTTATATTGTTGAATTAAATATAACTAATATATCCATTAGTGCATTAAATATCATTCTTGTTCAGGCATTGTTCCTAAGTGTCTTTATCAGCTTATTAATTGGTGTTTTTGGCCTGAATTTTATTAAAGATTTTGCAAAGCAATTCAGGAAAGAGCTTGGTTATTTCCTGATTTTTGGGGCAGTAGTCTATTCACTAATGTATCAGGTCTGGAAGCTTTGGCCTTATCTTAGTTTAGTTGTTTTAGAGATAACTCATTTTCTTTTGAATTTAATCAGCAATAATGTTTATTTAATTGGAGAGAGCACTCTTATTTTAGAGGGTTTTTCTGCACAGATTGCAGAGGCCTGCTCAGGAGTCTATTCAATATTTATTTTCACAGCATTATATCTGTTCATCATACTGCTTGACTGGAATAAAATAGATAAATTAAAGGCAGCAATAGTTTTTATACCCGCAGTTATCGGAGCTTTTTTTATGAATATTTTGAGAGTATTTTTATTGTTTATATTTGGGGGTTATATATCCAAAACACTTGCCCTGGGGTTATATCACAGTTATGTGGGCATGGTCTTTTTCATGATTTATTTTATAATATTCTGGGTCCTGTTTTATGACAGGATAAAGAAGCCAGAGTATAGGAAAACAGAATCAAAGTCAAAAATATTTGTCAATAAAATAATGAGTGATTCTCTTTACAGGAATTCAATTTATCTGATGTCAAGCACACTTGTGATGGCTGTGCTTGGGTTTGCTTTCTGGATGATGATTGCAAGAATGTTTACAACTTATGAGGTTGGGCTGGCAACAACAATTATTTCTGTTATGGGCCTGATAACTGGTCTTTCTGTTTTAGGGCTGAATGTTGGCTTGATTAGGTATTTGCCTAAGGCAAAAGAGAAAAACAAGAAGATTAATACAAGTTTAACCTTAGTTGGAATCGTTAGCATTATTGTTGCTTCTTTATTTTTACTGGGGTTGGGAAAATTCTCCCCAAGCCTGTTGTTTATCCAAGAAAACATGATTATGAGTTTTAGCTTTATTATATTCATGATTATCTCAGGATTTGGCTCTATTACAGACAGTGTTTTTATTGCTTATAGGAATACAAAATATATTCTTGCAAAGAATACAATATTCTCTGTTATGAAGCTAATTCTTCCTTTTGCATTCATTAGTCTTGGGGCTTACGGGATATTCAGCTCATGGATGATTTCCATGATGATTGCAATAAGCTTTTCATTCTTTATATTAATAAGAAAATATGGCTTTAAGCCTAAAGTTGTTTTTTATGACAGCATAATCAGGAAGATAGGAAAATACTCTTTTGGAAATTATATTGCTGGTTTTATAGGAAGTCTTCCCTTAATGATTCTGCCTTTAATGATTACTAACATGATTAGCCCTGAAACAACAGCTTACTACTACATGGCTATGATGATTGCTGGATTATTGTTTGTAATTCCAAGTGCAACAACCCAATCCCTATTTGCTGAAGGAAGTTACAATGAAGACAAGCTTAAACAACAAATTAAGAAATCAATCAAGATAATTGCATTATTAATGGTGCCTGGAATCTTGATAACAATGTTTTTCGGGCAGTATATTTTACTGGCATTTGGAAAAGAATATTCAACAGAAGGCTTTAGGTTTTTGCAGATAATTGCATTCTCAGGAATATTCATAAGCATAACCAAGGTTTATGAATCTGTATTAAGAGTCAAGAAACAAATCAAGAAGATAGCATATGTTAACACGACTGTAGCGATTATATCAATCAGCCTTGCTTATGCTCTGATGAACAAAGGCCTGCTTGGAGTGGGCATTGCCTGGATAACTAGCTGGGGAATTGTGAGTTTGATTTATGTTGTGTTTGTTAGGGTGAAGAAGAGGTAGGGTTATTTTTTCTTTAATGTAATGATTGGCTCTGAAAATACTTCCTTAAACCATTCCCACCATGATTTCTTCTTATTATCTTCATAATCTTTATGCTTATTAAGATGTTTTTTCCCTAAATTCCTTATCAAAAAGTCCTTGTGTTTTACCGCACCTTAAAAGGTGCGGTTTGTCTGGGCTTTAGGATGTCCAAGGATTCATCCACACACTAAAGTGTGTGGTTTTCTCCAGAATCCTTGGCATAAGATTCTGAACTTTTCTGTGTTCATTCAATAACTCTATTTGTCCTGGAGAAGGAAGGGGGACTCTTGCCATTTTGATTATTGGAATTGCAGGATTAATCTACAAACAAATACTAATTGGTAATGAAAACATTTATAAATAATGCTAACTACTAATTAGTATGATAAATAAAGAGTTATTTAAACAAGTTGCAATAAAGCAAAAAAGAATTATTGAAAAAGAAGATGAATTTGTAGAAAGAGATCTCTTAAAAGATATTTTAAATTTTATTGAGGATAGAAGAATTTTAATTATTTCAGGTATCAGAAGATGCGGGAAATCAACTATCCTGAAAGAGATAATGAGAATTTTGAAAGAAAAAAATAAAAGTTACTGTTATGTGAATTTTGAGGATGAAAAATTTTTGGATTTTAATGCGAGAGAATTTGAAGATTTAAACGAAGTTTTAATAGAAGTTTACGGGGAATCAAAGTATTATTTTTTTGATGAAATCCAGAATATAGACAAATTTGAAACATTTGTAAGAAGGCTTCAGGACGAAGGTAAAAAAATCATAATCACAGGATCAAATTCCAGATTGCTAAGCAAAGAGTTTGGAACACGATTAACTGGAAGATATAAATTATTTGAAATTTACCCATTTTCATTCAGAGAGTTTTTAATGTTTAATAAAATAAAAATAAAAAAAGAAGATTTGCCTTTAACAGAGACTAAAGTAAAAATTAAAAAATTATTTGGCAGATACACTTCTCTTGGGGGGTTTCCAGAATATCTCAAAAATAAAGATGAAGATTATATCAAGACTATTTATGAGAATATATTATACAAAGATATAATTGCAAGATATTCAATTAAAAAACAAAAAACAATAAAAGAATTAGTAAATATGCTGACTACAAACATTTCTTCACAATTTACCTATAACTCTCTTAAAAATACCTTAAAATTATCCAATTCAATAACTGTTAAAGAGTATATATCTTATTTGAATAATTCATATCTTTTCTTTGAAATCCAGAAATTTTATTATTCTTTAAAGAAACAACTAAACTCCCCCAGGAAGATATATTTAATTGATTCTTCCTTTTTTAATATTCTTGGATTTAACTTCTCTCCCAATAAAGGCAGGATTTTGGAAAACATTGTTTTTATAGAACTAATGAGAGAAGGGAAAGAGATATTTTATTACAGTAATAAAGGAGAATGCGATTTTGTAATAAAGAAGGGAGCAAAAATAACCCAGGCCATTCAGGTATGTTATAATTTAGACAATAAAAATAAAGATAGGGAAATCAATGGATTAATGGAATCAATAAGCAAATTTAACTTAAAAGAAGGTTTAATTTTAACTCACGACCAGGAAGATGAAATAAAAGTAAATTCAAAGAAAATTAAGATTATTCCTGTCTGGAAATGGCTTTTGGATTAAACCTCACTCCCTCTTTTTTTGAGAGAATCAGCAGAAGAGGTTATTAACCTAAATTCAATTCTTGTGATGTGCTTGGGGTTATTTTTTCTTTAATGGTGTTAGGATAAGCTTGGCTTATTACCTGAAATGTCTATCTTGTCTTCACCATTGCAGGAGGCATGCACTTATGGGGGTGAGGGGGGTTATATGGAAACATTTATAAACATATGTAAACATTTACTTCCATATGGAAACAAAATTATACATCATGTCCAGATTTTTTGAAGATCCAGACAGGGAGTTTCACATTAGAGAACTCTCCCGTTTAACAGGAATAAACCATACTACTGTCAGGCAAAATCTTAATAAGCTTGTTAAAGAAGGCTTACTTGTTTTGAAAAAAGGAAAAATTATATCATCTTACAAAATAATCTTTTCAAGGAAATACATTAATTTAAAATTATTTTATAATCTGGAGAAATTAAGAAAATCCGAAATAGTAGAAAATTTGCAGAGATACTATGATTTTCCTGTTATTATTTTATTTGGAAGTTATGCAAAAAGCTCCGACACAATAAATAGTGATATAGATATTTCTGTAATCTCCAATATCAAAAAAGAGTTTAATACAAGCAAATATGAAAAAATCCTAAATAGGAAGGTTACAATACATCTCTTCAATAAGGACAGATGGAAAACCGCAAAGAAAAAAAATCCTGAATTAATAAATAATATCTGCAATGGAATAGTTCTTTCAGGAGAGCTAAGGGTGTTAGAATGAATTTTAAAGATAATTTAAGAGACAATTATGCAAGAAAGATTCCGTTGATACAATAAGAGCTGAAAGTCTGGTCAAATCCTCCAAACAAGCAATAGAAACTGCCAAGAATATCACTTTAAACGAGACTGCTTTAAAGACCATATTAAGAGAATTATATGAGGGATTAAGAGAGTATTGCGAAGCTATTGGGTATGTCAAAGGATATAAATTTTTCAATCACTTATCAATCACTTATTTCCTGAGAGATATCCTGAAGGAAAAATCAATATCCGGCAAATTTGAGAGATACAGGAAATTAAGAAATGGGATAAATTATTACGGGAATGATGTAGAAATAGAAACAATAAAAGAAGCTCTTGCGGAAATTCCCAAAATCCTGCAGGAATTAAAAAAGCATATGAATGCGCAATGATTACGCTCTCTTTATTTAAGAGGATTTGTCTTTGCAAATCTGGAGAAGATGTTATTAACCTAAATTTAATTCTTGTGATATGCTTGGGGTTATTTTTTCTTTATTGGTGTGAGAATAAGCTTGGCACATTGCCAGAAGATTCCGTCCCTTATCCATCTTTCCTGTGATATGCTGTGTTGTATGATTAATGTAAAATAGTATCATTTATCTCTATTGATATTGAAACAACACTGGCATTATTCTTCTTAAGCATAGTTATTATCTCTTTTTTGTTCTTTTGAGGTATTATCAAAACGCCTCTATTAAGCTTTAAACTGGGAAAAGAATCAATAATGCCCTTTCTTTTATACTGATAGCCCCCTTTATTTGAGTAATCAGTATGGCTATAGAGGGAGCGATGTATAGCTATTCTTTGTTTGGGATTTAGTTTCTCAAGGGTGTAGCTAATTATTACAGCTTTCATACTGATATTAACAAACAGTAATATTTAAATATACCTACTGTATTATTATTACAGTAATATGTTAAATAAAAAGAGATGGGGAAAGAAATTCATTGATAAAAGGGACTGGAGAGAGGTTGATGAAAAATATATTCACAGGGGAGAATTTTTAGTAAACCCTAATTTTTTAGAAACATGGAATGAAGAAATTGAACAATTAAATAAAAGAAAAGTGGGTGAGCCTTATTTTTATCCAAATTCATTAATTGAATTTGCAGGATATTTTCATGAGCGCGGTTTTAATTATCGGGAATGTGAGGGAATTCTAAAAAGCTTTTCTAGGAATTATAAATATGAATTCCCAGTTATTAGTTTCTCTCAATTTTATAGACGATTAAATAACTTAGAATTTAGTTTTGAAGTGATGGAAGAAAACTTAATTTGTGGAATTGATGGAACTGGAGAGAAAACCACAAATGGGGGAGAATGGAAAAAGGAAAAACATGGGGGACAAAAAGATTGGATTAAAGTTGTTATTTTGGGAAAAAGGGATGGGAAAGTTGCAGATATTAGAATTGGTAATAGCAGATTAGATGAAAGAAGGTCATCAAGAGGTTTAGTAAGACAACATCATAAAAAAATATCTAAATTAGACGGGGATGGTTTACATGATTGTAAAGATACATTTGATTTATGTGAGAAATTTAATATTGAAACTGCCATAAAAATAAGGAAGAATGCTCAAACAAAAGCATTTGGATCTCCTAGAAGAAAAAAAGAAGTTTTGGAATATAAAAAGAAAGGATATAAGAAATGGGCAAAGGACAAGGAATATGGATTTAGATGGGTAAGTACTGAGGGAATTTTCTCGGCAAAGAAAAGAATATTTGGTGAAACTGTTAGGGCAAAGAAAAAAAGGAGTGCATACAAGGAAGTTCGCCGCAAATATTGGTTCTATAATCAACTTCAAGAGATAACTTAAGAAAAAGGAAGCTTGTAAGTGAGGGAATGTTATTTATTGGGATTCATACAACACAGCACTGTGATAGTGTTAGGGTTTTAGGAAAGAGGGTATTAGAGATTTCAGGAGTAAGTTATAACATTATTACCTGAAATGTCTATATTGTCTTTACCATCGCAGGAGGCATGCACTTATATGGGGGTGGGGGAGGGGGGTTTTGGGAAAGAGAAAATTTTAAATAATCCCATTTCTTAATAGAAATACAATGAAAACTATTGATATCCTGGAAATTAATAGAAGATTAAATCAAATAGAAGAATCAATGATAACTAAGCAGGAATTAGAAAAATTTATAGAAACAATTGCAATATTATCAAATGAGAATACAATGAATCAAATTAGAAATAGTGAAGAAGATATTTCTAAAGGCAAGTTTAGAATAATAAATTCTATAAAAGAACTATGAATTGGAAAATAACAGTAACTGATACTTTTTCCAAAGAATTCAAGAAATACAGAAAAAATAAAGAGTTTGTAGACGCACTGGATAAAAAGATTAAGAGATTGCAAGAAAATCCTAAAAGTGTTGGCGGTTTTCTGTCTGGAAATCTTCATGGACATAAATCTGCAAGAATTGTTGGGAAATTCCGGCTTATCTTCAAGATTATAACTGATAGACAGGAAGTTCAGTTAAGTGCAATTGATCACAGAAAATTTGATTATAAAAGATTTAATAATATAAAGTAATAATCTAATTTTATTGATTCATTCTATAAGTGTATTCACAATCTTTTTATTTATTATTTCTTCTCCAATTCCCTCCCCTTGCTTCAAGCAGGAAATTATTTCAAAACCCCAACATCCCCACTATGAACACAGCTGTTAAGATTAATTCTCCCATTGTTATTTCTTCCATTTTTCAATCACCCTCAAGAACAAATGCATCATAATAAACTAAAGGTATCGGGATTTATAGAATAGATGTATTTGCCAGAAGATTCCGTCCCTTACCCATCTTTCCTGTGATAGTGTTAGGGTTTTAGGAAAGAGGGTATTAGAGATTTCAGGAGTAAGTTATAACATTATTACCTGAAATGTCTATATTGTCTTTACCATTGCAGGAGGCATGCACTTATAT